>NZ_JALIQP010000006.1 GCF_023566055.1 Halosolutus amylolyticus
TCCAATAGCAATGACCTCCGGCAGGATCAACCGGAATGCTATATTACTCCCAGTCCAAGACTGGGAGGGTCTGTTGGCGGTGAATGTTCGTACACACTCACACAGTTGGGTCCACACGTTCGATGACGCGATCGCAGACCGATCGGGCGTCACCGAACTGTCGAGGCTAACATCAGATCCCATCTGTACGGAAGACCGCAGGGGTGGGGTCCTCATCTTCTTCGGATTAATTGGTAGCCGCTGGCCACTATTTAAGGCCTCCGAAGTGGACCGTCAGAGATAGTGAGTACCAACCAAGACGGTAGTAGTCTCGAGAGCGAAAATACACGCGAGCTACCGTACGCTCGATCGACCCGACTGGTATGGCCCCGATTTGCCGCTTTCCTCCGGGAGGGGACATCTCGGCGTTGTTCACGTCGCTCGTAACCGTTTTGTCACTCGCGAGTTTGGTCGTTGCAAAAGCGGTCTAGATGCGATGTGAAGTAGACGACTCACAGCCCAGGAAGTGAGCAACCAGGACGAGCCGGAAGGTCTCGAAGAGGTTCACCTCGCGCCCGATCCGATGGCTGGCGATCGATACCGCGACAGCAGTCGACCGAAGCCGGATCGGTCCAGACAGTTGGTCTCGCGTGCGCCCGTCAGACGACATTTGCCGCGGGGATGACCGATACGGCCCCTGATAACGAACCGACAGCGGCCGACACACTCCAACGTGCTTTGGGTTCAGGATTATCTACCAGTAGCTGGTACGGAAAGATGGAGGGCGCACCCCTCACGATAGCTCCTGACCCCCACGAGGGGCTATCCATATCACTTCGTTCTGGCCACGTTCCGAGGGCTGGCAGTCGAGACAATCACGATCGAGAGCGATCGCACGACGAGGCCTCGCTCGTGATCAGCCGTCCCAGGTCGTTCCGTCACCGATCGTCGCGAACGCCCACGGGGAAGTCGTTGTTCGAGAGCGATACGGAGCCGGAGTCGCTGATGATGCGCAGGGAGTGGTCCCCCTCGGCGGTCCCGGCGTAACAGTTCTCGATCCGGACGCCGTCGGCGCCATTGACGACGATCGGGACGTGGGTCGTCTGGAAGTCGCTCTCCCTGAGGAGGTACGTCTCGCCGCGGAGTTCGATCCCGCGGCGTTTGTCGGGCCCCGGCTGATCGACGGAGAGCCCAGTGAACCGACACTCGTTTCGCTCGCAGTAGATCGCGTGGCGAAGCCGGGTACCGGGCGCGTCACCGGTGATCCGGACGTCGTCCAGTTCGACTGCGCCGGCGTCCTGGCCGAGAATGCGGACCGCGTTGGCACTCCCGTCGACCTCGATGTCGACGTTCTCGATGCGGGTCTGGCCTGCCTCGGGGCCGATCTTGATGCCGTTGTTCGGGGCGTTACCGACGGTGATCTCCGTGTTCGTGATCGCAGTGGCGTCGACGTCGTTCATGATCCTGATCGCGTCGCCGTTCGGCCGCGGAACGTCGACGGTGACGCCGTCGATCTCGAACCGATCGCCGCCGTCGAGTCGAACCGGGTGCTGGCCGTCCGAACCGTGTGGGTCCGCGTCGACGACGGCGACCGCGTCCGTGATCGTCCCGTGGCGACCGCTGAGTCGGATTGAGGCGGTGCCACTGTTCTGGTACCATCCTCCCTCGACGTCGACTCGGCCGGTCTCGCTCGAGACGTACAACCCGTTGTCGGGGAAGCCGCCCAGACTGCAGTTCTTGAAGGCGAGCGTCCCGCGGTGGTGCTGGTTGACGTTGATGCCGGTCGCGCCGCGCCACATGTTCCCCGCGTTGGGCGTCTCGTCGACGTGGACGGCGCCGCTGGTCGCGTGGAAGCGGGAAACAACGCCCTCCCCGTCCGGATCGGTGACGTTGAACAGTCCCGGCCCCCAGGTTCCGCTGTCGTGGATACCGCGGACGGTGACGTTCCGAACGGTGAGGCCGTCCTTGACTTCGGCACTGACGACGCGAATGCCCGTGTCGTCGGCGGTCTGGTCGACGTCGAAGTTCTCGAACCGGAGGTCACGTCCGGGGTTGTCGCTGGTTCCCAGCCGGAACAGCCGATACTGTGGGCCGTCGAACTCGTGGTAGGTCGCCGGCACCAGCGTCGCGTTCTCACCGACGAATCCGACGTTCTCGAACCCGGTGAGTCGCAACTGTTCGTCCATGTAGTATTCCCCCGCCGGGAACTCGAGGAGCGTGTCGTCGCCGACGTGCTCTCGCAACACGGAGGTGATGGACTCGGTCCCGGTGGGATCCGCGCCAGCCTCTACCACGTCGACGACAGTCTCGTACTGGTCGTCCGACGGTTCGTCGGCGTGGTCGTCGGAGTCTTCGTCGCGCTGGTCGTCGATCGCCTCGTCCTGTCGATCGTCGGTCTCCTCGTCGGGCTGTGGCGCGGGACACTGGTTGCCGGACTGATCGCCGCTCCCGTCTACGGTCCCGCTCCCGGCGATCGAAAGCGTTCCGAGTCCGACGAGACTGCCCGCCAGATACGATCGCCGCCCGATCCGCGACCCGTGTGAATCGTTCGAAGTCACGTCACCCCGTCGACAGTGCGGTGTCTTACGTATATCCGGGTTAATTCTGCTCGAAACAGTTGCACTGGGCCGGAGTGCTACGCGCAGTGTCAGGTTGCCACACAGTCGTCGGAGAGTCCACCGGTCGAAGCGGACAGTGTCCGACAGACCGTCGCCACGGGGCCTGCCGAAACGAACTGTCGGTCGGAATCGATCGGGCCGTGTTCACGATCACAGCAGTGACGGAAGCATCCGCTCGTCCGAACGACGGTCTCGTAGATAGTACAGAATCACGGACTTGTAGTAAAAATATTGGAAACATACGCGGCTGGGGGAGGCTCTTTTGTATTTCCGGAACGAGTTCGTTCCATGGTCGTCTGTACAGTTGCCGAAGTGGCTGTGGCCGTCGCCGCGTTGGTCGACGAGGTTGCCGTGTACGCGTTGCAATCGACCGGCGTCCTCGGTCATCCGGTTCGTCGCCGAGTAGTGTCCGTGCTGATCGAGCACGATATCCTGCGCCGAGAGGAGGTGGCAGAGATGTTGGCGGACGACGAAACGATTGCACAGTCCGACCCGGATCGGATCGAACTCATGCTCCACCACCAGCACCTGCCCCACCTCGACGAGGAACTGTTCGTCGAGTACGACCACCGCACCGGCGACGTCGTCCTCTGGAAGGACCCCGCCGTCGCGGCCGACCTGGTCGACTCCGCGTGACGACCCCCTGGAAGACGAGGCGCGTTCCTGGCTCGCCGGACCGTGACGCGGTAGCGGCGGCGCGAGGGCGACGTGCGACGCCAGCGGGTCCGCTCCGACCGATCGCTACCGATGGCACGGCTCGGCGGGGTTCCCAGGCCGTGGGAACGGCCGCCGGGTGAAATACGTGGGACGACGAACGGTCGCGTATGGCAGGCGAGACGCCCCAGACCGACGACGAGATCCGGCGGGCAGTCGTCGATCGGATCCGCGAGGTCCAGCTTCCGGGCGGTGACCCGATCAGCGAGCAGTTGATCGAGGACGTCGCCGTCGAGGACGGGATCGTCACCGTCACGGTCGACTTCGGGCCGGTCGATCGGGAGATGGCCGATCGAGTCACCGATCAGCTTCGAGGTGCAGGGTTCGCGACGGAGGGCGTCGTCCACGTCCGGATCGAGGCCGCCGGCTCGGACGCTCCCGAAACCGGGCTCCCCGTCTCCGGCGTCGAATCGATCGTCGCCGTCGGGAGCGCGAAAGGCGGCGTCGGCAAGACGACCGTCACCGCCGCCCTCGCGCGAGCGCTCGCGGAGCGGGGCCTCGACGTCGGCGTCTTCGACGCGAACGTGTACGCGCCGGATCTGCCGGACCTGCTCGCGGCCGAGGGGCCGGTCCAGTCCTCGCCGACGGGGAACCCGATGCCGGTCGACGCGGACGGCATTCAGGTCGTCAGCCTCGAGTTGATCGCCGACGACGGGCCGGTCGCCTGGCGGGGAGCGATGGTTCACGACGTCGTCACCGACCTGCTCGGGAACGCCGCCTGGGACGACCTGGACCTGTTGCTCGTCGACCTGCCGCCGGGGATCGGCGAGGCCGTCTACACGATCGTCCAGCAGGCACCGCTCGACGGCGGCCTGATGGTCAGTACGCCCACCGACGAAGGAGCGCGCGCGACCCGGCGAACCGAGGCGCTGTTCGACGCGCACGACGTCCCGACGATCGGCGTCGTTCCGAACATGGTCTCGGCCGAGTCCGACGACCCGAACCGAGCGCCGTACGACGACGACGGCCGATCCCTCGCGGACGAGGTGGCGGAGACAGTGTACGCGCCGATCGATCCCGTACCGTTCGATCCAGCGCTTCGCGAACCGACTGCGCGATCGTTCACCGAGCCGTCGACCCCTGGTGCGGTGGCGATCGATGCGCTTCGCGAGATCGTCGAATCGTTCCTCGACGAGGCGGGTGGGCCGGTGATTCCGGAGGACGCGATCGACCTCCGCGGTCTGCCGCCCGAGACCCGGCGACGGCAGGTCGTGGCCGAGTTCGGCCTGCCGGCGGTGGAGTCGGTGTCGATCGTGATGCGGGGCGATCCCGACGACCTCGTTTCGGTCGTCACCGAGCGGTTAGCGCGCGATGACCGGGCGATCGAACGGACGACGGTCGACGACCTCGGCTACGACGGCTGGCTCGTCGAACTCGAACCGACCCCGCGATCGGTGTCCGAACCGCCCGCGTAGGACGGGATCGATTTGAATCTCTCGTGTGCACGCGTGTGGCCGCGCAGTTCGGGGGTCGATCGACGGCGTAATTTGAAGGCCCGACATTCTGCGGAAAATCACCGAATCGTCCCCAGATAGCGGGAACGGAGCGCTCGTTAGTTACGGTGAGCGGACACAGCATCGATTGTGATGGTACAGGGACAACTCGCTTCTGAACGACGCTGTCCGTACTGGTGGGCGACGGAGTCGCTCTCCGAGCAGCATCCGCAACCAGCACGTTCGAGGTGGGACAATGAGTGACGAAGATGGACTCGATCTGACACGGCGCGAACTCGGCGCGGCGGCGGCGGGTATCGCTGGCGCGTCGGGACTGGGATACCTCGGGTACCATCGTCTCACTCGGGACGACGAGGACGGCGAAGACCCGATGAATCCACTCGAGGAGTATCCCAACGAGGAGTGGGACGAAAAGTACCGGGAAGTGTGGGATCGGGACGACTCCTACATCCTCACCTGCCAGCCGAACGACACGCACAACTGCTTGCTCGAGGCGTCGGTAAAGAACGGGCAAGTTACGCGTCTCGGGCCGAGCATGAAGTACGGCGAGGCGACCGACCTCGAGGGGAATCAGGCGTCCCAGCGGTGGGATCCGCGCGTCTGTAACAAGGGGCTGGCGATGATCGAGCGCTACTACGGCGAACGGCGCGTGAAGGCCCCGATGGTTCGTGAGGGCTTCATGCAGTGGGTCGAGGACGGCTTCCCGCGGGACGACGACGGCTCGATGCCCCAGGAGTACGCCAACCGTGGCGAGGACGACTGGATCGAGGTCGACCACGACGAGGCCTACGAGATCGCCGCGAAGACGATGGTCGAGACGGCGACCCACTACACCGGCGAGTCGGGCATGCAGTCCCTCCTCGATCAGGGCTACGACGAGCGAGTCGTCGAGCAGACCCAGGGTGCTGGAGTCCGATCGATGAAGTTCCGCGGCGGGATGCCGCTTCTCGGACTTATCAAACTGTTCGGCCAGTACCGCAACGCGAATTCGATGGCGTTGCTCGATCAGTACGTCCGGGACGTCGACGAGGACGACGCGCTGGGCGCGGTCGGCCTGGACAACTACTCGTTCCATACGGACCTGCCGCCGGGCCACCCGATGGTGACCGGCCAGCAGACGGTCGACTTCGATCTCGCGAACGTCGAGTACGCCGACCACATCGTGCTGGCCGGGATGAACTGGATCACGACGAAGATGGCCGACTGTCACTGGTTGACCGAAGCCCGGCTGAAGGGGACGAAGGTCACGGGGGTCTTCACCGATTACAACGCGACCGCCTCGAAATGCGACGAGGTGGTGGTCGTCAGGCCGGCGACCGACACCGCGCTGTTCCTCGGCGCCGCCCGGGTCCTCATCGAGGAGGAACTCTACGACGAGGCGTTCGTCCGTGGCTACACCGATATGCCGCTCCTCGTCCGGATGGACGACGGGACGTTACTCCGCGCGGGCGACGCGTTCGACGGATACGAGGACGCCGACCTCGAGCGAACCCGGATCGTTTCCGACGACTCCGAGCGGCCGGGCACCGGCGACGTCGACGTCGCCGATCAGGTGATCACCGAAGACCTTCGCCGCGAGTGGGGCGACTTCGTCGTCCGCAACGAGGAGACCGGCGAGTTCGAACCGGTCACCAGGGAGGATATCGGCGACGGCTTCGAGGTCCCCGCCGCGCTCGAAGGGAGCTTCGAGATCGAACTCGAAAACGGCGAGTCCGTCGAAGTCCGACCCGTTTTCGACCTGATCCGGCAGCATCTCGTCGACACGTGGGACCTCGAATCGACCGCCGAGGTGACGGGGACCGCTCCCGAAGCGATCGAGAACCTCGCGTACGACATGGCCGACGACCAGCAGACGCTGCTGGCCACCGGGATGGGGCCGAACCACTACACCAACCAGGACCAGAAGGACCGCGCCGCGTTCCTGCTCGCGTCGCTGACGAGCAACGTGGGCACCTTCGGCGGGAACATCGGCAGCTACGCGGGCAACTACCGGGCCGCGTACTTCAACGGCATCATGCAGTACGCGGCGGAGAGCCCGTTCGACATCGAACTCGATCCCGACGAGCACGCGACGATCGACAATCGATGGGAGGCCCAGTCGGCCCACTGGTACACGAACCTCGACAAGCCGCTGAAGGTCGAGGGCGAGTACTTCCAGGGCGATTCGCACATGCACACGCCCACGAAGTTCTTCTGGGTGTCGGGGTCGAACTCGATCCTCGGCAATGCGAAGGGATCGTACAAGATCATCCAGAAGATGCTCCGCAACGGGAAGATCGAGGCCTTCTTCACCAACGAGTGGTGGTGGACGATGACCTGCGAGTACGCGGACGTCGTCTTCCCCGCGGACTCGTGGGCCGAACACAACGTCCACGACGTGACCGCCAGCGTGACCAACCCCTTCCTGATGGTCATGCCGGAGACGGGGATCGATCGGATCTACAACACCCGAAACGACGCCCAGCACTACGCCGGCGTCGCGGAGAAGCTCGCCGAGATCACCGGCGACGATCGCTTCGTCGACTACTGGGCGTTCATCGACGAGGACGAGTACCGGGCGAAGCCGTACCTCCAGCGGATCATCGACAACTCGAACATGGTCAAAGGGTACGACGTCGAGGACCTGCTCGAAGACGCTCGCGAGGGGATCCCGGCGCTGATGATGTCCCGCACGTACCCGAAGTACGTCGGGGGTCGCCAGATCCAGGAGGACGAGCCCTGGTACACCAAGACCGGTCGAATGGAGTTCTTCCGCGAGGAACCGGAGTTCGCGAAGGCCGGAGAGAACCTCCCGTTGCACCGCGAACCGATGGATGCGACCCCCTACGAGCCCAACGTCATCGTCTCCGGCGACGAGCACCCGCTGATCGATCCCGAGACACCGGGCGATCGCGGCTGGGACGAGACGGCCACCGTCGAGGACTCGAACGATCGCCAGGCGCGGAACGTGATCCGCTCGCCGGAGGAACTGACGAAGACGACACACCCGCTTCGCGATCGAAACGAGGGGTACGACTACATCTACATGACCCCGAAGTACCGCCACGGCGCACACACGTATTCGAACGCGCTCCCGAACATCGCCGTCTGGTGGGGTCCCTTCGGAGACATGGACCGGCACGACCAGCGCAAGCCCTACTTCGGTGAGGGCTACATCGAGATGAACCCCGAGGACGCCCGCGAGGAGGGACTCGAGGACGGCGACTACGTCTTCGTCGACGCCGACCCGCAGGATCGGCCGTTCCCCGACTGGCAGGACAATCCCGACGACTACGAGGTCGCACGCGCGTTGATGCGCGTTCGCTACCAGCCGAGCCTCCCAACCGGCGTGACCCGCAGCTGGATGAATCTGAACCAGGCCTCACACAAGTCGATCGAGGGGCAGAAAGAACGCGACGACGGGATGGCCAAGGCTGAGGACACCGACTACGTGTCCCTGTACCGCGGCGGGGGCCACCAGAGCGCGACCAGTTCCTGGTTCCGGCCGACGATCCTGACCGATTCGATGCCCCGGAAGGATCTGCTCGGACAGAACATCGGCGAGGGGTTCGCACCGGACGTCCACTGTGCCAACGGCGCGCCCAAGGAAGCCTTCGTGAAAGTCGAGAAGGAGGGCGACGCCGGCGAGGACGGCGAGGGCAACTGGCGACCCGCGGAGAAAGGACTCCGACCCGGCTACGAAGACGATCGGATGGAACAGTACCTGAACGGCGGTTTCACGAGCGAGTCAGACTGACGAGGTGATCATCAATGGCAGACGTCTACAACTGGCAGATCGGCCGCGAGATGGAGTACCCCTACCCGGAAGCGCGTCCGGAGAAACAGTGGGGGGCAGTGTTCGATCTCAACAAGTGCATCGCGTGCCAGACGTGTACGCTCTCGTGTAAGACGACGTGGACCCACAACGAGGGCCAGGAGCACATGTTCTGGAACAACGTCGAGACCAAGCCCTACGGCTCGCACCCGATCGGCTGGGACGTCGAAATTCTGGAACGGCTCGGCGTCCACGAGTGGGGGTCCGACGGCGTCTACGAGGGCGACACGATCTTCGAAGCCCGCGACGTCGAGTGGGGGGAGATGGCAGTCAACGACGGCCCCGACGACAACCACGCGGAGGGGATCGAGGGCTACCGCCCCGACGACGAGGACTGGGCCTATCCGAACCTCGGCGAGGACGAACCCGCCGGGGAACGGATCGAGTCCGACACCCACATTCAGGAGGACCACCACCCGATGTGGTTCTTCTACCTCCCGCGCGTCTGTAACCACTGTACGTTCGCGGCCTGTGCCGGCGGCTGTCCCGTCCAGGCAATCTACAAGCGCCAGGAGGACGGCATCGTCCTGCTCGACGAGGATAGCTGTCAGTCCTTCCAGGAGTGCGTTCGGGCCTGTCCCTACGGGAAGTCCATCTACAACCCTGTCGAGATGAACTCCCAGAAGTGCGTCGGCTGCTACCCCAAGATCGAGCAGGGGAAAGTCCCCCAGTGCTTCGAGAACTGCCTGGGCAAGATCCGGATGCACGGCTGGGTCAACCGGCCCGAACAGGCGGATCCCTCGGCCCCGGTCGATTACCTCGTCCACGAGGCCGAGGTCGCGCTCCCGCTGTACCCACAGCTCGGTCTCGAGCCAAACGTCTACTACGTCCCGCCGATCAACGTCCCGACGGACTACCTGACGCAGATGTTCGGTCCGGGCGTCGAGCAGGCACAGGAGACCTATCGAAAGGCACGCCGCGGCGACGAGGAGTACCGCGAACTGCGCGGCCTGCTCCACCTGATGGGGTCGACCGAGTGGCGCATCGAGGAGTTCGACGTCACCGAAGAGGAGGCGATCGGCTACGACAAGGACGGGCGGACCGTCGCCCGCGTCCCGATGGAGGAACCGCAGTACGAACGCGACCGCTTCGACGACCAGCACGACGCCTACCGGCTGGACATCACGTAATCCCACCCACGTCGCGGACAGATCTATGTCACAACCAGCACATCACGTCCACCGCGCGCGACTGTACAAACTCGCATCGCTGGCGTTCGATCGGCCGACCGGCGATCTCCGAGAGGCGATGATCGCCGACGAGTTCGACGGTCAGTTGATCGAATCCGCCGCGATGTGTGGCGACGGAAACCTACGCGAACACGCCGAACGGGTCGCGGCCGAGAGCCCGGACGGGGCGGCGGAGATCGACGACCACTACTCGACGTACGCCGCGCTGTTCGGCTTCGAGCAGGGCGGCGAAATCAAGCAGTACGAGATCGAGTACAGGCCCGGAACGCTCGTGACGAGTACGGACACCCTCGCGGACATCGCGGGGTTCTACGGCGCGTTCGACCTCTCGCTCGAGGACGGCAACCGCGAGCGGGTCGACCACCTCTGCGTCGAACTCGAGTTCGTCTCTCATCTGGCACTGCAGACGGCCTACCTCGAGGAGAGCGGCGACGAGACGGGCGTCGACGTCGTCACGAACGCCCAGGCGGACTTTCTCGAAGACCACCTCGGACGATGGCTCCCCCAGTTCCGCGATACCGTTCAGGCGGAGTCGGACGCGCCGTTCTACCACGCGCTCGCGGACCTGGTGGTGGCGCTCGTCGAAGCGGACGCCGACTGGTTCGACGTCGAACCGACCGTCTTCGAGGAGACTCCGCCATCGCCACTCGAGGGCGTTACCGAGCCCGGTGACGAGTCCGACTTCCGATGTGGAACCTGCGGAACGACGCCGTCGTCGACCGACCGGCAACAGCCAGGGACCGAGCAGTTCCCGATAGGAGATCGGGACGGGCCGGACCGCCGGCCACGGTGATCCGCTTCGCCTCGCGTGTCCGTTCCGATCGCCGATCGATCGGGGATTCGAACAGTCGAGTCGGAGGCACGAGACCCGGAACGCACCGGCCGACGCGGGCGAGGGTCGTCTCGCCCGTTCGATCGAGTCTTGTGTCCGCCTCACGAACTGCCGAATCAGTATATGACTCACAGGTCGTCGCTACGGGTCGTCTGTCTCGCCGGGCCGAGCGACTCCGGGAAGACCACGCTCGTCGAGGAACTCGTCCCGCGACTCGCCGCGGACGATCGCGTCGCGACCGTGAAATCGATCCACCACGACGTCGAGATCGACACGCCCGGCACGGACACGTACCGGCATCGGACCGCCGGTGCCGAAACCGTCGTCGGTATCACCCCCGGATCGACGTTCGAAGTCAGTACCCGCGGGAAACGGGATCCGCCCGCAACGCCGGACGGGACCGGCGTGTTCGAGAGCGACGGCCCCGAACTGCAGGCGCTCGCGAGCACCCTCGAGCGCCTCGCCCACCGCGGGTACGACGTCGTCCTCGTCGAGGGCTTCACGACGGCACCGCTGCCGACGATCGTCGTCGGCGATCGCGATCCATCCGAAATCGGCGGCGCCGTCGTGGGACGTGGAACGGACGATCTCGTGACGCTGATCCGAACGATCCGGAACCTCGACCCGATCGATCCGTCCTCGGATCGGAGCGGCTAGTCGGCATCGGTCGGCGGCGACGTCCGCAACCGAGCGATCGGTCGAAACGGAATTCCGTTACGGCGAGGACACGAACTCGAGACGGGGCGACAAATCCGGAGTGGGGTAACCATTCGTGGTTATCTTCCTGGAATGCAGGAATCGAAAGTAGTTATATTTGTGTGCTCGTTCGAACTGCGAGTATGAGCAGGGGTGCCGGCCCGACGACCCGTTACGACCGTCGGTCCGTACTGGCCACCGTCGGAAGCGCGGCAGTGGGGCTCGTCGGCGGCTGTCTCGGGAGCGACGACGATCGCGTCCGGGTGCTCGCCGCAGGGAGCCTCGCGGTCGTCCTCGAAGAACACGTGGGACCGGCCTTCCAGGCAGAGGCCGGGATCCGGTACGCGGGCGAGTACCACGGCTCGAACGCCCTCATGCGGATGATAGAGGAACGGACCAAACATCCCGACGTCGTGATCAGTGCGGACGTCGACCTCCTCCGGGAGCGCCTCTATCCCGATCACGCCGACTGGGACGTCGAGTTCGCGACCAACGCCGTCGGTATCGCCTACGATCCGTCGGCCGACGTCGGTGGCCGACTGGCCGACGGGGAGCCGTGGTACGAGGTGCTCGCGGACGCGGGGCCGGGCGAGGTCGCGATCAGCGACCCGGACCTGGACCCGCTGGGGTACCGCGCCGTGTTGCTCTTCGAACTGGCCGAACGCGAGCACGGTCTCGAGGGGTTCCGCGAGACGATGGTCGATCGAGCCTATCGCGAACCGAACGAATCCGCGTTGCTCGCCGGCATCGAGGCCGGCGATCGGGCCTGTGCAGTCTGCTACCGGAACATGGCCAGCGACCACGGCGTGCCGTTTCTCGGGTTACCGGACGCGTACAACTTCGCCAATCCGGCGTACGCCGATCGATACGAACGGGTGACCTACACGACTGCGGACGGCTACACCGTATCCGGGTCGCCGGTCGTCTATAACGCGACGGTCCGGACCGGTGCAGACGAGGCGGACGCAGGTCGGTCGTTCGTGACGTTTCTGCTCGATCGGCCCGAATTGCTCGCCGAACACGGGCTCCGGGTCCCGGACGCGCTCCCGCGATGGAACGGCGATCCGCCGGAGGGACTCGACGGATGAGCCGCCAGACACCGTCCGGCGACGGTTCCGGATCCGGCACGTCGCGCGTCCGCGAGGCTCCCAGCGCCGAGCGCGATCGCCGGAGCCGCCTCGGGGCCGCGATCGATCGCGTCACGAGCCCCCGCGCCGTGCCAGTACTGCTCGGGACGGTCCTGCTCGCGTACTTCGTGGTCCCGTTCGTCGCCTTCTTCGGCCAGGTGGGATCGGTCGACGTCGTCGCGGGGCTGTCCGAACCGGCGACCCGGCAGGCGATCAGGACCTCGCTCGTGACCGCGCCGATCGCGACGGCCATCGCGACGGTCTTCGGCGTCCCGCTCGCCTACGTCCTCTCGCGGGGCTCTTTCCGGGGCAAACGGCTCGTCGAAGCCGCCGTCCTGCTGCCGCTCGTGGTCCCGCCGATCGTCGGCGGGGTCATGTTGCTGACCGTTCTCGGTCGGTACACGCCGATCGGGGCCGCGGCCGCCGCGCTCGGGATACCCCTGACCGGGAGTCGGGCGGGCGTGATCCTCGCCCAGACGTTCGTCGCCGCACCGTTTCTCGTGGTCACCGCGCGGGCCGGCTTCGACGGCGTCGACGAACGACTCGAGGAGGCGGCCCGGACGCTGGGCTACGGTCCGATCGAGACGGTGTGGCACGTCTCGCTCCCGCTCGCCCGGAACGCTATCGCCGCCGGAATCGTCCTGACGTTCGTCCGCGCCCTCGGGGAGTTCGGGGCGACGATGATGGTCGCGTACAACCCGCGGACGATGCCGACGCGGATCGAGGTGGTGCGGATCTCGAAGGGACTGGACGCGATCGTCCCGATCGCGCTGGCGTTGCTCGCGATCGCGGTGGTCGTCGTCGGTCTCGTCCAGTTCCGCCTCGGTGCGCCCAGGCGGTGGTGAGGCCGTGAGCTCCTCGTTCTGTCGTCCCTCGACCGTCAAAATAGGTAATCGGTCGTGAAAGTTCCGTTCAGCCGTACTAATCCTTTTGGAATCGGGGTTATTGCGTTCCCTGTCCAACCCGTGTACGAGACACATGACCTCAATCGCTGACATCGAGATTCCGGCCGACGGAACGGGCATGGGAGAGTTGTTCGAGACCATCCCATCGCTCACGTGCGAGATGGAACGTGTAATCGCGTCGAAGGGCCACGGCCTGTGGCTCGCCGGCGCATCGCAGTCGGAGATCGAGGACGGCCTCGACGAGGCGTCCGCGATCGGCGACTTCGGGCTGATCAGCGAGGACGAGGATCGCTGGCTCTACGACATCGAGTTCGATCCCGAGACGCTCGACGTCTTCGAGGTCGTCCTCGAAGAGGGCGGCACAGTGCTGAGCGCCTCGGCCTCGAGCGGGACCTGGCTGCTGAGCATCCGCTTTACCGACCGAGAGAGCGTGAGTTCGCTCTACGATCGACTCGTCGATCAGGACGTCACGCCGACGATCGTGCGCCTGTTCGACATGACCGAGGAGAGCCACTCCCAGTGTGGACTCACCACCCGCCAGTACGAGACGCTGGTCGCGGCGATCGACCACGGCTACTTCGAGATCCCGCGCGAGGTCTCGATGCAGGAACTCTCGGAGGAACTCGACATCTCCCACCAGGCCCTCTCGGAGCGGCTCCGCCGGGCCTACCGGGCGCTCGTGACCTCCGAACTCAACGTCTCCGAGGAAGAAACGACAGCACCACCGATCCCGTCGAACTGATGGGCGCCCCGACCGTCACACGGAATCACGTGTATACGAGCGGTCCGTCGTAATTCGCTATTTTGTCCGATCGTCGCCCCTCGACAGTCGCATCACCCCCGTACTGGACGGCCCGCTCACCCGCGGCCGGATCTGTCCCGAAAGACCACCATTATTACCGGTGCTCCCCACGCTCGTGACATGAACGTCGACAGCGACGACGGAGTGCTTCGGATTACGTTCGATCGCCCGGGCGTCCTCAACGCGCTCACGACCGAGACGGCGGCGACGCTCGCCGACACGATCGAGGACGCCTCGCCCGAGGAGTACCACGCGATCGTCGTGACCGGCGAGGGCGACGCGTTCAGCGCCGGCGGCGACATCGAGGCGATGGCGGAGGAACCCGCCCCGCCCATGGAGTCGTACGACGAGGTCACCGAGACCTTCGGCCGCGTGGTCGAGGCCATGCTCGAGTGCCCGGTCCCGATCGTCGCGAAGGTAAACGGCGACGCCGTCGGCGCCGGACTGGCGATCGTCGCCCTCTCGGATATCGCCTACGCCGCCGCGGACGCCACCTTCTCCTGTGCGTTCGTTCGCGTCGGCCTCATCCCGGACACCGGCGGGACCTTCATGCTCCCCCACATCGTCGGCCTCCGGGCCGCGAAGAAACTCGCGTTCACCGGCGAATTCTTCGACGCCGATCGGGCGGCCGACCTCGACCTGATCAACGAGTCAGTCCCGGCCGACGAACTCGACGAGCGGGTCGCCGACACCGTCGATCGACTCGGCCGTCGTCCCACGGACGTCATCGGGCTGATGAAACAGGCGATGCACGAGAACATGGCTCGTCACTGGGACGAAGCGCTCGATTACGAGAACCTCTTGCAGGTCCAGGCGCGCAGTTCCGACTCCCACGAGGAGGGCGTCAGCGCCTTCCTCGAAGGCCGAGATCCGGAGTTCAACGAGTGAGAGCGCCGAGATAAGTAGCGTAAGTCCCCGTTGAAAGACGATCGCACTGGCTAATGGCCGGTTACAGTGGCGACGGCTCCCGCCGCAGGCCACCGCAAGCACCACCATCTTGCACCTGTCTGGACACCGTCATACTGCAATGTCCCCACAGTTTACCGACGACGACATCGGCAAGACCGTCGTCAACGAACACGGCGAGGACGTCGGCATCGTCGCCGACGTCGAACACGGCACGGCCCACGTCGAACCGGACCCGGGCATCACCGACACGATCAAGGCGAAACTCGGCTGGGGCGGGACCGACGACGACACGTACCCGCTCCAGGAGGAGGCGGTCGCATCCGTCACGCGCGACGAGGTGCGCCTCGAGAGCGACATGGCCGGTACTGGCAGTTCTGACACCGGTATGACCGGCGACACCGGTACTACCGGAGCCGGATCGACAGGCGTCGCCGGCACGGACACCGGAACGGGTCGCGATCGAGGAACTGACACCGATCGTGACGACGATCTGATCGGTGACGACGATAACAGCACGATGCGCGACGACGATGATGGTCTGATCGGCGATGACGATGACAGCATGATGCGCGACGACAACGATCGCGACATGATCGGCGGCGAGGACCCGGGAGAACCGCGCGGACGCGATCGAGGGTCGGACGACGACGAACTGATCGGCGACGACGATGACGATCTCATCGGCGACGACGACGATGACGGCATAATGAGCGACGACGACGACCTGATCGGTGACGACGACGATGACGACCTCGTCGGCGATGACGACAGGCACTAATATCGACACCGGTTCCTCGAGCGCCGCTCGCCAACTCGTCGGATTGCCCGCTGAGACCGCCTTTTTCGACTCCGCCGCGATCGACTCCTGACCGGCGGGGCGACAGGCGGGTTCGCGACCCGGGACTCCGTAACGGCCGTCCTCGGACGCGACGAGAAGAGGCTCCGATCGTCCGTGCGTCTCGTTCCGTCGTGACGCACGTGCTTATCGTTCGTCCAGCGGCTCCTGATCGGTGCCTTCCCGGGGTCGATCGGCCCGGGCCAAGACGTCCCCGGCACTCGGTTCGTCGCGTTCGCGATCCGGTTCCGATTCGGGCCGTCGTTCGGCAGTCCGTCCACCGCTTTCCTGCGGGCCCCGTGCGATCGGCCGGTGGCGCCGTTCCTGGGCGCGCTCACGCCGATCGGTGTCGATCCGCTGTGAGGGCCGGTCGCGCGGACTGCCTCGATCCGACGGAGACCGTGACGACTCTCGGCGCCGAGTCGACTGTCCGGACTCGTAGCCCCGGTCGTACTGTTCCTGGTATCGTCCTTCCGGCGGAACGTCGGTTCCTCGCTGATCCCCTTCGTGCGGCCGAGACTGAGTCTGGGTCGGCGACTCCGTCGGCTGTGGCTGCGGTTCAGGGTGACCGCCTGTCGCTGTCTGCTGGGGCGGATGCCGACCGGCGGACTCCCCGCCGTACGACGTTCCCTGTGGGATCCACTCGCCGGTTTGTGGATACTGGTTCGCCGGTGGCTGAGTGCTGCCACCCATATCCTGACGCGGTCGGCGTTGCGGTTCCGGCTGCTGACCGCCGGAATGCTGTCGGTCCGGCCGGCCGGTCGGCTGCTGACCGCCCATCTGGCCACTTGGTTGCGGTTGCCCCATCCGCCGGCCCTGCCCCGATCCCGGCTGGGTCGCGGCGGACACGCCCGTCTCGATCGCCCGTTCCATCTCCGGCACGACCGCCTCGAGACCCTGAAGGTAGCTCTCCATCGTCGACTCCGTGAACCGCTGTCCCGGGAGCCCCTGCAGCATCGACGCCGTCAGTTCGACGCCCTGTCGCTGGGCCGTCTCCTGCCACTTCATCGCACTCAGCGCCATCCGCGCCACGTTGCGCTGGAGATCGATCGCCTGCTCCATGGCCTCCTGCCCTTGTGTCATCGTCGTCTGCTGAATCTGTGCGGTCGGATCGGACTGTGATTGCTGGTAGTCTCTCATCGGTCTCACTCGAGGAGGCGGCTCCTCGCTCGTCACGGTCGGCGCGAGAAAGAACAATAAAGGCCTCCGTCGGTTCCAGCGGCAAGCACGAATCCAGCCGGTGAAACGACCCGATCGATCGGCCCGACGCGGGTGCGACGGAAGCGACGCGTCGCTCCCGGAAATCTGACGCGCAATCGCGGTATACCGGGACGTAACCGGCGCTTGGGAACCGGTCTGAATCAGGTATCGGAGCCGGATTCGGGCTCGCCGTGGGTTACGCCCTCACGTTCCTCCGCCTGCCGCCGTCGAAGCGCCGCCCGCGCGTTGCTCGCGTCGTAGCCGAAGAAGACGTCCGTCCCGTACGCCTCGGCGACCTCGGTGGCGTGGATCAGGTTGTCCACGTCGACGTCGACCGCGTAGAGTTCGACGTCGAACGGCGTCTCGAGCGCGCTCTCGAACCCTCGCGCGATCGTCTCCAGCCAGTAGGTCGTCTCGTAGGCCATGTCGTAGAGGGGAACGACGAACTCGTCGACGTACTCCTCGAGCGCCGCGAGGTCGATGCCGGCGCGCTCGTAGAGGTGGCCGGGGTAGGGGTCCGGATAGAGCGTCATGTACACCGTTCCGGGGATGCGATCGGCCGCGTCTGCGACGAACTCGGTGATGACGCTCGCGCGCCACTCGAACCGATCGTCGTACTCGCTGTTCTCGAAGGACTGTTCACAGACGCCACAGCGACAGTACTCCGCCCGCGGGAACCCGATGTCGTCGAGGCGGACGTCCTCGTTCGCCGCGACGCAGTCGTCGATGATCTCGAACAGTCCCTCGCGGTAGTCCTCGCGGGACGGGCAGATGTACGCCCAGTCGAAGTACTGCCGATCGCGCGTGGCCGGCCGGCCCATGTCGTCGACCGCGACGAGCGACGGGTCGGCGTCCGCGGCGGCGTTGTCGCCGAAACAGGAGACCATGTTCACGCCGTTCTCGATCGGGTCTGCGGACCGGCCGGTGACGTCTTTGACCTCGTAGAACCCGCGATCGAACTCCGGCCACAGTACTTCTTCCGCGTTCCGCGTGACGACGCCGTACATACCGTGGCGGTACGGCGCCGCGCGGGAAAGCCGTTCGGAATCGAACGGTTCCTGGTGGTTCGCTGTCCGGAGATGTACCGCAGTGCGCTGGCGAACCCCCACTACACCTCCTCGACGGTACCCTATTCAACCGGGTTGTACTCGACGTCGACCTCTGAGGAGCCGCCGGCGACGACTTTGTAGAGGACGGCGATGACGAACAGGGCGATCAGGATCTTGAATGTCCGGGACATGTGCACGTAGATAGTTGGGCGGCGAACACTTAGAGATTCTGGATACTCCCTCGCGGACGAACGCGCCTGACCGGTCAGGTATCGATCAGCGACGCGATATCCTCCCGGACGATCGTCTCGCAGTAGGTACACCTGACGCCGTCGTCGAGCACCTCGAACCGGGAGGTAACCGGTTCGCCGGCGGTGGTGATACAGCCCGGGTTCGGACAGGAGAGGACGCCAGTGACGACGTCCGGCCGTTCGACGCGATGTTTCTCGATCACCTCGTAGTCGCGGACGATGTTGATCGTCGCGTCCGGCGCGATCAACGAGAGGACGTCGACCTCGTCCTGGCTCAACTCCCGCCCCTCGACCTTGACGATGTCCTTGCGCGCGAGTCGATCGGAGGGGACGTTCATCCCGACCGACACCTCCTCGCCCTCGCTCCCGTCGATGCCGAGGATCGCGAGGACGTTCAGGGCCTGGCCACCTCGGACGTGATCGATGACGGTCCCGTTGCGGATCTTGCTGACCCGAAGTTCGTGGTCGTCGGCGTCGTCGTGGTGGTCGTGGTCGTCACTCATCGCCATCACCCCCCTCGCGCAACAGGAGATCGAGCAGCGCCATCCGGACCGGGACGCCGTTGTGCGCCTGCTCGAAGTAGGCCGCGTGGTCGGTCTCGTCGACTTCCGGAGCGATCTCGTCGACGCGAGGAAGCGGGTGCATCACCGTCAGGTCGTCGCTCGCGGCCTCGAGCGTGTCCACGTCGATCTGATACTCGCCGGCCACCTGCTGGTACTCGTTCTCGTCGGGGAACCGCTCGCGCTGGATCCGGGTGACGTAGAGCACGTCCAGCGACGGGAGCACCTCGTCGATCGCCTCGTGTTCGCGGACCTGGGCGCCCTCCTGCTGATGGAGGTCGTAGACGACTTCCCGGGGAAGTTGCAGGCTCTCCGGGCTGATGAAGTGCTGGCGCGCGTCGAAGTTCGACAGCGCGTACGCGAGCGAGTGGACGGTTCGTCCGTACTTCAGGTCGCCCATGATGCCGATCGTCAGGTCGTCCAGTCCCGCGTTCTCCCGGATCGTGTACAGATCCAGCATCGTCTGGGTCGGGTGGTGACCGGCCCCGTCGCCGGCGTTGAGCAAGGGGACGTCGACGAACTCGCTGGCCATCGCCGGCGCACCCTGCTTGGGGTGGCGCAGGACGAGCGCGTCGGTGTACCCCTCGATGACCCGCACCGTGTCGGCGAGCGTTTCCCCCTTCTTGACGCTCGAGGACTCCACCGAACCCATGTCGACCACGTCGCCGCCGAGGCGTTTCATCGCGGTCTCGAAGCTCATCTTCGTCCGCGTGCTGGGCTCGAAAAAGAGCAACCCGAGCAGTTTGTCCGCGTGGCGGTCGGCGACGGCCGACGGATCGGCGTCGATCTCGGCCGCGTAGTCGAGGACCCGCTCGATGTCCGCCCGCGAGAGTTGTTTGCTCGTGATGAGGTGATCGTGGCGCATTCGTTCGTGTACGCTCCTGCCGCCCCCTTCAATCTCTCCATTCACGATCGGCGCCCGTGGATTTATAAGTGAAGGCGGGCCAAATCACCGGTAGACGGCGAACGGAGGACGAACGGGTTCGGATCGTCGACCGGTCCGGAGCGCCGTCGGCGGGTTGACAACCGAACACAAGGCAAAGAGTTATACAGACACTACAGCAATTGGTCACAATCGTATGGTGGGTCGGCTGGAAACGGGAATCGACGTGCTGGATCGGAAGCTCGACGGGGGTCTCCCACCGGGCTGCATCGTCGCCTACACTGCCAACGCGGACAGCCAGTCGGAGCTGCTCCTCTACGAGCTGACCGCCGCCCGCGGCACACTGTATCTCACGACCGAGCGGTCGGACGACGCCGTCCGGCACGCTATCGAGACCTCGCCGTCGGAGGTCGGCAGTCCGACGGTCAGACACGTCACCAGCGACTCGCCGCTCGAGGAGGCGACGCGACTCATCAGCGCGCTCCCGGACGGCGCGAACCTCATCATCGACACGATGGACGTGCTCGAACGAACCGACACCGACGAGTACGTCGCCTTTCTCAACGATCTCAAAACCCAGATGCTCGAGACCAACAGCATCGCGGTGTTACACTGCCTGAAAGGCGACGCCGAGCCCGACAACCGGGCACGGACCCACCACGCCGCCGACGCCGTCTTCGACCTGCGGACCGAAATCTCCGGCACCGAACTCGAGAACCACCTCACGGTTCCCAAGTTCCGCGGCGGCGATCAGCCGGTCGAGGCGATCAAACTCGAACTGGTCGAGGAAGTGGCGATCGACACGAGCCGCGACATCGCGTGACCCGCGCTCAGTTCGGCTCTCGACCTCCTGCTCCGGCGTCGTAGACGGCGTCACTGCGGCTGTCCGTTCCGTGATCGTCGACGTTCGCAGGATATACGAGACGAGCACCGCGGGCGGGGTAAATAGTTGTCGCGTGTCCGCAAACGGCGCGATACCGCCGATCGAGAGCGCGAGATACCCGCACCGAACGCGATCGAAGCCCGGCGATCGCGACCCGGTTGCCGTCGAGCAGGAGCCACCGTTCGAGCCTGTAGGGGTACGGACTCCGAGGATGGGGTCGTTGCCTCGTCGCTCGTCGAATCGCCCGTCGTGATCTCGCGGGCCGTACGGTCTCCCGAGCGAAAAATCCGAGCCGCACACGTTCGTGGTCGAGTCGACGAGCGCAGGCGACGCTACTCTTCCGCGCCTTCGAGTTCCTCGACGATCTCGTCGGCGTCGACGTCGGCGTCCTCGAGAGCCTCCTCGATGTCGCCGCCGCCCATGCCGCCCATACCGCCCATCATGCCGCCCATACCCATGCCGCCCATGCCGTCGATGACCTCCTGGACGATGACGCGATCGACGCCGACCTTGTCGATGACGTCCTGGCCGATCTGCTGTTTGCCCATCATCCACTGCTGGTTCATCGTCATCTGGGGCGTGGCCTCGAGGTAGAGCGTCTCCTTCTCGACGGTTTCGGTCTCGAACTCGGGTTCGGCGTCCTCCTCTTCGTCCTCGTCGGGTTCGACGGGAACCTCCTCCTCGACCTCGTCCGTCTCGATCCAGAGGTCGGGTTCGAAGCCGAGGTACATCTCGAACAGGCCGGCGGCCTGCTGTTCGCGGTCGTCGACTGCGTCGACGATCGTGTACTCGTACTCGACGTCCTCGCCTGCCAGCGGGTGGTTGAAGTCGACGCGCGCACGGCCGCCGATGATCGTGCTGATGTAGCCCTGCTGGCCGTCGACGGTCACGTTCGCGCCGGGGTAGCGATCGTCCTCGTCGATCTTCTCGGCGCTGACGGTCTGGACGTCGTCGGGATCGTACTCGCCGAAGGCGTCCACGGCGTCGATCGTCACGGTGCCGGAGTCGCCGGCCTCGCTTCCGACGACGGCGTCTTCGACGTCTTCGAAGATGTGGCCCTCACCCAGAACGATGGTTCGGGGTTTGAACTCCTGGCCCTGGTCGTCGACGCCCTCTTCTTCGGCCACCTCGGGGTCGGTCGTGTCGACCAGCTGGTCGCCGTCCGCGGTGTAGGCGGTGTACTCGATCTCGACGAAGTCGCCCTCCTGGAGCCCCGCGGCGTCCTCGGTGGCGTCTTCTTCGTCCGTTGCAGCGTCATCGGCCTGCTCCTCGAGCTCGGCCTCCTGATCCTCGGTCATACGTTGTACGTCCCGCCGTCTACATTTAAGGAACACGTTTTCCCCCGGGAACGACCGATACTTACGATCGGTGCCCGTGGAACCGGGTATGTACGAGGTGGAAGTGAAGGTGCCGGCCGATCTCGAGCGCGTGCGGGCCAGACTCGACGAGATCGGGGCGACGCCGACGGGGGCCGTCGTGCAGGAAGACACCTACTACGACGCGCCCCATCGATCGTTCCCGGAGACCGACGAGGCGCTGCGGATCCGCGAGGAGCGGCCCGGCGACGGCCCGAACGAGACCCGCGTCACCTACAAGGGACCCCTCGTCGACGACGAGTCCAAGACTCGCGAGGAGGTCGAGACGGCGATCGGGAACGGCGGGAAAATGGACGCGGTGCTCTCGAACCTCGGCTTCGAGCCGGCCGCGACCGTCCGGAAGGAGCGCGAGCGATTCGCGCTCGAGGAGTACACGATCACGCTGGACGCGGTGGACGAGGTGGGAGAGTACGTCGAAGTCGAGACGGAGGTCGAACACGAAGACGAACTCGAGTCGGCCCGCGAGGGGGCCTACGAAATCCTCGAACGGCTGGATCTCGATCCCGACGACCAGCTTCGAACCTCGTACCTGGGACTCCTGCTCGAGGGCTGATCCGCCGCCGTGGCGCATAACCCTCACGTATTTTCGGCGCGCAGGTGCTTTCCGCAAGTTATAGAACGGCGACGGGTCTACGACCACCAATGAGCGAGCGGAACATCCGGGTCGAACCGATCGACCGGCAGGCAGTAGAGGACCAGGAGGTCGAAATCGTCGAGCGAAAGGGGATCGGACACCCCGACTCCATCTGTGACGGGGTCGCCGAGAGCGTCGCCAGGGCGCTCGCGAGCGAGTATCTCGACCGCGTCGGCGAAGTGCTACACTTCAACACCGACGAGACCCAACTCGTCGCGGGGGAGGCCGCGCCCGCGTTCGGCGGCGGCGAGGTCGTCGACCCGATCTACCTGCTGATCGTCGGCCGCGCCACCAAACACTACGAGGGCCAGACGATCCCGACCGAGACCATCGCGCTCCGGGCCGCTCGCCAGTATCTCGAGGAGACGATTCCGCAACTCGAGGTCGGCGAGGACATCGTCGTCGACGTCAAACTCGGCGAGGGGAGCGGCGATCTGCAGGAGGTTTTCGGCGAGGACGAGGTAAGCGTCCCGATGGCCAACGACACGAGTTTCGGTGTCGGCCACGCGCCGCTAACCGAGACCGAGCGGATCGTCCTCGAGGCAGAACGGCGACTCAACGGCGAGTTCGCCGAGGAGAACCCCTATCTCGGCCCGGACGTGAAACTCATGGGCAAACGCGAGGGCGATCGGATCGACGTCACGGTCGCCGCGGCGATGGTCGACGAGTACGTCGCCGACCTCGACGCGTACGTCGACGCCGTCGAATCCGTCCGGGAGTTCGTCGCCGACGTCGCGACCGAACACACCGATCGCGAGGTCGAGGTCCACGTCAACACGGCGGACGACTACGAGGAGGGGTCGATCTACCTCACCGTCACCGGCACCTCCGCCGAACAGGGTGACGACGGCTCCGTCGGCCGAGGTAACCGGGCGAACGGACTCATCACGCCCAACCGATCGATGTCGATGGAAGCCACCAGCGGCAAGAATCCCGTGAATCACATCGGGAAGATCTACAACCTCCTCTCGACTCAGATCGCCGAGGAAGTCGTCGCGGAGGTCGACGGCATCCGCGACCTCCGCGTCCGCCTGCTCTCCCAGATCGGCCGCCCGATCGACCAGCCACACGTCGCCGACGTCCACGTCGTCACCGACGACGGCGTCGCCCTCTCGGACGTCGAGAGCGAGATCGAGGCGATCGTCGATCGCGAACTGGCCGACGTCACGGGGATCACACGCCGCGTGATCGACGGCGAACTCACGACGTTCTGATCCGGATTGCTGTACCGATGTACCGGCGCAACCGCCGCCCGGATCGCGGTTGCGCCGGAACTGACGTACAGTAAACCGTATGAGCGATCGAGCCGAGGTCCGGTCGGCCCGACGCATCGGCTCCTGTCCTATAGTAGCCACTGAAAGTCAATGCACACCTGATCGCGGGACAGCTTTGCGATCAGTGTGTAACTCGTTTCAGTGGCTACAATAACGATCGACCGACGCAAGCCGTCAGCACTCGGCCGCTTGCCACGTAATGCTACAGACTCAACGAGATAGGAGTGGTAGCGAAACCGATGATCGATGATCAACGACATGCTCACTATCATCGCGAACGACTATCGTCGCTGCACGTTGATCGCTCTCCTGGACCGGGCCTCCCGGACGGAAGAGACCACTCGCCTTCCGGACGACGTCGCTATCGGCGGGACGAGCCCCGGCGCTCGACTCGTCGAATTACGTCACTGCCACCTCCCTATGCTGGCCGAGAGCGACCTGATCGAGTGGGATCGAGAGCACAACGAAATCGCAGCGGGGGACAGATTCGCCGACGTCGAACCGTTGCTCGAACTGTTTCTCGACCATCGCGAGGGGTTGCCCGACGAGTGGACCGTCGTTCCACCGCTCGAATAATCGGGCGCTGACCCGTCGGCTTCGAGACGACGATCGGACCCGTTCGCTCACCGGATTCGACAGAGCCATTAGGGTGCTCGCTGTGCTAGTCGAGTAGCGAGTTACGAATCGAAATATCCTCGAGAGCGATCGCCAGTGTCACGTCCCTCCGCCAGTTCGAACCGGACCGTCCTCGCCGTCGTCGCCAGCACCTTCTTCGTCGGCTTCGGGGGCGGCGTGATCTTCCCGATCCTCCCGAATCTGGGCGAGGTACTGGGCATCTCGGCGTTCATGGTCGGACTCATCCTGAGCGCGAACCGCTTTACGCGGCTGGTGAGCAACGCGCCGGCGGGGGCGCTCGTCGATCGGGTCGGCACCCGGAAACCGTTCATCGCGGGGCTGGCGATCGAAGGCGTCGCGACGTTCGGTTACGTGGTCGCGATTCTCTCCTCGGTTCCCGAGGTCTGGTTCATGATCGCCCGGATCCTCTGGGGGCTGGGAAGCGCGCTCGTCTTCGCGACGGCCTACACGATCACCGCCGACGTGAGCGAGGCTGACTCGCGGGGGACGAGCATGGGCATCGTCCGGGCGGGGATCACGTTCGGCTTCCCCGCCGGTCTCGTCCTCGGCGGCGTCGTCAGCGACCTCTGGGGGAACGCCGAAGCGTTCGTCCTCGCGGCCGCGTTCGCGGGCCTCGCCAGCGTCGTCGCGTACCTGATCGTCCCGGAGACCCACGTC
Organism: Halosolutus amylolyticus; assembly: GCF_023566055.1. Classification (NCBI taxonomy): domain Archaea; kingdom Methanobacteriati; phylum Methanobacteriota; class Halobacteria; order Halobacteriales; family Natrialbaceae; genus Halosolutus; species Halosolutus amylolyticus. The sequence goes on from NZ_JALIQP010000006.1 coordinate 25,279, forward strand.
GAGGGCGAACAGGAGTCGGTCAAGCCCTGGGACGTCGAACGCAGCGTCCCGGCGCTGACGATCGGACTGGTCAACTTCGGACTCTACTTCGCCTATATCGGGGTCCTGTTCTCGACGCTCGTCCTCCTGCTGGGCGAGCGAGGGATCACGATATTCGGCCTCGACGCCCAGGGATCGTCAGGCATGCTGATGGCGGTGACGGTGCTCGCCGGCGCGGTGTTCACCCTCGGCGGGGGTGTCCTGAGCGATTCGGTCGGCGCGCGCGTCCCCGTGATGCTCGGCTTCCTGGTGACCGCCTGTTTCGGGTTCGCGGTGCTCGCCGTCGGGTCGCGGTTCGAAACCCTCGTGATCGCCTGCGTCCTGATCGGCGCCGGCCAGGGCGGGGTCGGCGGCCCGCTGACGGCCCTGCTCGCCGACCTCACGCCCGAGGATCGGATGGGACGGGCGATGGGGACGAACAACGTCCTCGGCGACGTCGGCGGAGGCCTCGGGCCGCTGGTCTCCCTGCCGTTCGCCGAGGCGTTCTCGTTCGAGGTGCTGTACGGGTTGAGCGCGATCGTCCCGCTCGCGGCTGGAGGAGTTCTCCTGTTGGGCATCTACAGTCACACTGGACGACTGAGTCCAACGGTAGAGGAATCTGCAACCTGAGTCTTCGATCGCCTCACCTGCCGTCCACCGCCCGATCGCTGGGCCTCGTCCGACAACAACGCCTTTGACGAAACGACGTGAGGTGACGGTATGGACGTCCACACTGCGCTGCGAGGGATCACCTGTCCACTGGTGACGCCGTTCGACGACGGCGCGATCGACGAGGCGGCGCTGGCCGACCTCCTCGACCACCTCGAGACGGGTGGGATCGACGCCGTCTTCCCCTGCGGGACGACCGGCGAGTTCCCGAGTCTCACCCCCGCGGAACGGCTCGACGTGATCGAACGAACGGTCGAACGCGCCGACGTCCCCGTCGTCGCGGGTGCCGAAGCGACCAGCGTCGCCGAGACGATCGACGCGGTCGAGAACGCCGCCTCGGTCGGTGCCGACGCCGCCGCGATCGTCGCGCCCTACTTCACGACGGCGAACGACCCGGCAGGGAACCGGCGGTTCTTCGAGGCCGTCCTCGACGCGGCCTCGATCCCCGTTCTGCTGTACAACATCCCGCAGTGTACGGGCCAGCGGATCGACCCCAAGACGGTCGCGGCCGTCGCGGACCACGAGCAGGCGCTGGGCATCAAGGACTCGAGCGGCGACCTCGCGTACTTCCTGTCCGTGCTGGAGCGCACGCCCGAGGACTTCCTGTGTCTGCAGGGGTTCGACGCGCTTCTGGTCCCGTCGCTCCGGATGGGCGCCGACGGCGGCATCAACGCGCTCTCCCAGGTCGTTCCGGCGGTCTTCCGCGAGGTCGCCGACGATCCCGGGGCCGATCGCGCCCGGGAACTGCAGGCCGAGGCCATCGCCCCGCTGTTCGAGGCGTGTACGACCCACGACTTCGCTCCGGCGACGAAGGCCACACTCGTCGAACGGGGGGTCATCCCCGCCGACGACGTCCGGCCGCCGCTGGTCCCCGTCGACGACTCCGATCCGATCGCCAGGGCGGTCGATCGGGCGCTGGCGGTCGCCGATCGGTGACCGGGTGAGAGCGGTGTGTGGCGGCGAGCGATTGGCGCTACACGACTGACGGCACCCGTTCGGCGGGCCCCTCGTAACCCCCTTATACCCCCACTCGTCTAGTCCACCGCATGCACCCGCCGGGAGCCGACACGGTCCTCGTCCGTCACGGCGACGTCAGCACCAAGAGCAACACCGTCAAGCGGTACATGGAGGGCCTGCTCGTCGAGAACCTCGAAGCCATGCTCTCGGCTCGATCGGTCCCCGGCACGGTCGAGAATCGCTGGAGCCGACCCCTGATCCACGCTACCGAGGAGACCGTCGAGGCCGCGACGGCGGCCGCCACGGACACCTTCGGCGTCGTTTCAGCGAGTCCCGCGCGGACGGTCGGGACCGGGAAAGAAGAAATTCTCGACGTCCTCGTAGAGACCGCTCGTGCGTGCTACGACGGGGGAACGTTCGCCGTCGACGCCCGCCGGGCGAACAAACGACTCCCCTACGACAGCGAGGACCTGGCTCGTGAGGGCGGCACCGCGATCTGGGACGCCGTCGCGGACGAGTTCGAACCGGAAGTCGACCTCGACGATCCCGACCTCACGTTCGGCGTCGAGGTCCGCGAAGACGTCGCGTTCGTCTACCTCGAGATGCGATCCGGGCCCGGCGGATTACCTCTCGGCGCCCAGGAGCAGACGATTGCGATGATCAGCGGCGGGATCGACTCGCCGGTCGCCGCCTACGAGATGATGAAACGCGGCAGTCCGATCGTCCCCGTCTACGTCGATCTCGGCCCCTACGGCGGGATCGACCACGAGGCGCGGGCGATGGAAACCGTCCGGACCCTCTCGCGGTACGCGCCGAACTTCGACATGTCGGTGTACGAGATTCCGGGCGGCGAGACGGTCGGCCTGCTGGTCCGGGAGATGGAACAGGGTCGCATGCTCTCCCTGCGGCGCTTTTTCTACCAGGCCGCGGAGCACCTCGCCGAGCGCGTCGACGCCCACGGCATCGTGACCGGCGAGGCCGCGGGCCAGAAGTCGAGCCAGACCGTCCAGAATCTCGCGATCACGAGTCGTGCCACCGATCTGCCGATCCACCGCCCGCTGCTGACGTGGGACAAGGCGGACATCGTCGAGAAGGCCCGCGAGATCGGTACGTTCACCGATTCGACGATCGACGCCGGCTGTAACCGGGTGGCACCCGATCGCGTCGAGACGAACGCGCGTCTCGAACCGCTGCTCGAATCCGAACCCGACGACCTGTTCGATCGGGCGGCAGACGCCGCTCGGAACGCGGAACTGGTCGAACCGTGACGAGGACGTTCTCTCTCGGTATACACGCGCCGCCGATCGGTCCACCCGTCGAAAGCCGAAACCGACATTACACAGACGCACCCACCACTGACCAGTGACGCGCGTCTGTCTCATCGGGACCGCCGACGTGAACCTCCAGTACGAGCTTCTTTCCCGGGAAACCGCCCGTGAGGCACTCGCGACCTACGACCTGGAACGGCCGTTCGAGAACTCGCTCGCGCTCCGGACGGTCAGCGTCGGGGCCGCCGTCTCGTTGCTGAACGACCTCAACTGGTACCTGACCCGTTTCGTCGACGAGGCCCTTGTCCAGGAACCGAGCGTCAGCGACGAGGAGTGGCTCTCGCGCCCGCTGGCCCGACAGCTCAGGAACGGCGACGTCGAGGCGACCGAGACCGGGGAGTTCTGCAAGATCTACGGGCTCGAACGCGTCGGTCCTGAAGCCAGCGATCCGGACGGAGGCGATCCGGCAGAATCGGATGCGAGCGGTGTCGATTCAGCGGGAACCAACGAGTCGACGGCGACCGACGACGAGACCGACGCGGACGCGAGCACCGACGACGATCGATCGGCACTCGGAACGACCAGCTACCGGCTCGTCGAACCCCTGTACGTCCGACGGACGGACGGGGAGCTCCCGGGGTACGACCTCCGGGACGTCGAGGAGACGCTCGTCGTTCGACTGACCGAAGCCGAATACTCGCCCTGAGCGGGGCGGAGAGCCGGATCGATCGGATCGGACTACGTCGCGGAGTCGCCGTCGGATCCGTTCTCGCTGTCCGATCCGTCGTCGCCGTCGCTACCGGACTCCGATACCGAGCGGGATTCCGAGGCCGTCCCTTCGTCGCTGTCGAATCCCATTCCGAACCCGTGTTCGGTCCCGTCCTGATCGACGATCGTGGCGGAGAGTTCGGACAGCTCGTCGCCGGTCGGGGTCGCCCGGACGAGCTGTCCGACCGCCGTCAGCTGCTGTGCACAGGCCTCGTCCGGGCCGGATTCGTCGCTCACCCTCGCGGTGACGTCGATCGACTCCTCGCCGACGGTGACCTCGTCGATGACCAGTTCGTGGCAGAGATCGGGCGCGCTGGCCTCCAGCGACACCAGCACCGACTCTTCGAACGACGTCTCGTCGACGAAGTCGGAGACCGCCTCGTCGTCGCTCGGGGTCCGGTCGGCGAGCCACTCCTCGACGTCGTCCCGGTCGAAGTGGATCTCGACGTCCGGCTCGTCCGGCATCTCGGGGTACGTCAGCGACTGCGTCTCGTACCGTTCTGATTCGGCGTCGCTGTCGCCGTTCTCGCCGTCCTCGCCGTCGCCGTCCTTCTCTTCGTCGGTCTCGTTCTCACCAGTGTCCGGATCGTCAGTGTCGTCGGTGTCGTCGCCGGAATCGGACGCTGGGCCCTCGTCCGCGATACAGCCCGCGGTGAGCGCGAACAGGGCGGTCGTCGCACCGAGTACCGATCGGCGTGAGCGGCCGGATCGATCGGAGGGTCGTGTCATCGTATCCTGACGTACACAGTACTTGGTAAAAGGGATTGCTCAAGGTAAAAGAACGATTTCGGGTGCCGAACGCGATCGAGCCACCGCCCGGTGGGCGGGGACGCGACGATCGGACGGGAGCACGCCCGTGTTCGACGAGCAGTCGAGTGCGGACACACTCACTCGACGTCGAAGAGGCCGGTCGAGAGGTAGCGCTCGCCGCTATCCCAGAAGACGGTGACGACCAGCGGGCAGTCCTCGGTCGACTGGCCGCCGTCCGGTTCGGGCGTCGCCCGGTTCTCGAACACGTCCGGCACGTCCGGGCAGTCCTGCGTCGGATCCGCGATCTCGTCGGCGACGCGCTGGGAGACGAGACTCGTCGCGCCGCTGGACTGGCCGACGAGGACCCCCTCTTTTCGAGCGAGACGGCGACACTCGTCCTCCGCGTCCTCGAGCCGTACCGTCTCGACGCGATCGATCAGGTCCCGATCGAGGTTCTCGCTGACGAAGCCGGGCCCCATCCCCTGGAAGTCGTCGTTCCCGGACTCGCCCGTCGAAAGGACGGCGTTTCGTTCCGGTTCGACGGCGACGATGTCCATCTCGGGGAACTCCTCGCGGAGCCGTTTCCCGGTCCCGGAGATCGTCCCGCCGGTGCCGACGCCGGCCACGAAGGCGTCTATCTCTCGATCGCCGACCTGTTCGACGATCTCCTCGCCGGTCGTGCGGTAGTGGGCCCTCGGGTTGGCGGGGTTCTCGAACTGGCCGAGCTGGACCGCCCCCTCGGCTTCGAGTTCGTCGGCCCGGGCACGGGCGTCGTCCATCTCGCCCTCGACGAGTTCGAGTTCGGCGCCGTAGGCGGCCATGACCCGTCGGCGCTCCTCGGACTTCGAGGCCGGCATGACGATCGTGAGGTCGTATCCGCGGGCGGCGGCGACCAGCGCGAGCCCGATGCCGGTGTTCCCGCTCGTCGGTTCGACCAGCCAGTCGCCCGGCTCGATCAGCCCCTCCCGCTCGGCCGCCCGGACCATCTCGAGGGCGGGCCGGTCCTTCGCCGAGCCACCGGGGTTGAAGGACTCGACCTTGGCGGCGACGGTCACCCCCTCCGGCGAATCGACCTGGACGAGCGGCGAGCCGATCGTCTCCAGGATGCTTCCCTTCATTGGCCCGCCGTAGGGTATCGAGACGTAAACCCGTAGTGGACCGAGGCAGGTCGTGCCGGTGTGTTGGCTCGCGGCGGCGTCAGGGGCCGGCGATCACTGCGTCGGAACCGCCGGCGTCACCCGCTCCGCGGCGTCGATCCGCTCCTCGGCGTACTCCTCGGCGGCCGCGAGCACCGTCGTGTCCCGGTCCTCGGCCCGCTCGATCATCTCCCGGAGCCGATCGCCGATCGCTTCGGCCTCCTCGTAGGCCTCCTCGCGGCCCCCGCCGAGGTGTTCCTTGGCGACGGTGATGAGCCCGCCGGCGTTGATCACGTAGTCGGGGGCGTATCGAATCCCCCGCTCGCGAAGCGCCTCGGCGTGGCGGCGCTCGGCGAGGACGTTGTTCGCCCCGCCGGCGACGACGTCGCACTCGAGGCGGGGAATCGTTTCGTCGTTGACGACGCCGCCGATCGCACAGGGCGCGAAGACGTCGCAGGGCTGATCGTAGACGGCGTCCGGGTCGACGACGTCGACGTCGTGATCCGCCGCGAACGACTCGACAGCGGCCTCGTCGACGTCGGAGACGGTCACCGAGGCGTCCCGCGCGAGCAGTTCCTCGGCCAGCGATCGGCCGACCTTCCCCAGCCCCTGGACGACGACGTCGAGTCCCGCGACGGAGTCCGATCCGTAGACGGACTCGACGCAGGCGCGAATCCCGTGGAAGACGCCGTGGGCCGTGATCGGCGACGGATCGCCGAGGCCCTCGCTCGTCCCGACGACGTGGTCGGTCTCGCGCGCGACGACGTCCATGTCCTCGACGCCGGTGTTGACGTCGACGGACGTGATGTAGCGCCCGCCCAGGCAGTCGACGGCCCGTCCGTACGCCTCGAACAGCGCCTCGGACTCGAGTTCCGCCGGATCGCCGAGGATGACGGCCTTGCCGCCGCCGAGCGGGAGGTCCGCGGCCGCCGCCTTGTACGTCATCGCCCGCGAGAGCCGGAGGACGTCCGTCAGCGCGTCCGCTTCCGTCTCGTAGTCCAGCATTCGCGTGCCGCCGAGGCTCGGTCCCAGCGTCGTGTCGTGAATCGCGACGATCGCCTGCAGGCCGGTTTCGGGGTCCGTGAAGTACGATACCTGTTCGTGGTCGCCGTCCTCCATCGAGGGGAATACCATACCATATAGTCCTTTTGTTTAGCGTAAAAATTGTACCGCTCCATCCTGCCCCCGGAGGACCCGCCTCCTCGCTCCGGAACGATTTTTGGTTCCGCCGACTGACCTGTCGCCATGGACGGGATCGTCTTCTTCCGGACGGAGCGCCACGACGACGTGGTCGGGTTCTACCGCGACCTCGGCGCGACCGTCTGGCGCGAGCAGCCGGACTGTACCATCCTCGAAGCGGGGACCTTCCGGTTCGGGTTCTGCGATCGAGAGATCGCCGACACCGAGGGAATCGTCACGTTCGTCTTCGACGATCGGGCCGGCGTCGACGACGCGTACGGCCGACTGGCCGATCGGGCGGACGACGAGCCGCGGTTCAACGAGACGTACGACATCTACCAGTTTTTCGCAACGGATCCCGAGGGCCGGACCGTCGAGTTTCAGACGTTCGAGTGACCGCTGACCACGGTCGTTAAGCCTCCGGCCGCGTAACCCGCGGGTATGAGTCTCGAAACCATGCGGCCGAATCCGACGTGGGACGCCGCCTCGTACGAAGACACCGTCGACACGCTCGCTGCCCACCGCGACGAACTGACCTACAAAGTCTGGGGCGGCGACTGGTGCAAGGACTGTCGCGCACTCCTGCCCGACTTCGCGGCCGCTCTCGAGGCGGCCGAGATTCCCGACGATCGAATCGAGGAAATCGCCGTCGACCAGGACAAGCAGGGACCGGGCGTCGACGAGTACGGGATCGAGTACATCCCGACGATCGTGGTCGAGACCGACGAGGGAGAGGAAGTCATCCGCTTCGTCGAGGAAGAGACGGTCCCGCCCGCCGTCTGGCTGGCCCAGGAACTCGAGGCGGAACTCGAAGCCGAAACGGCCTGAAAACCCCCCGGACGGACTCGCTCAGAACGGAACGTCTTCTTCCGGTTCCGATCCGTCGTCTGACCCACTCGCCCGCTCGCTCACCCACTCGATCGCGTCGTCGACGTCGGTGGTCGGCGGCGAACACGTCCGATCGCGGCAGACGTACAGCGTCGGCTCCCCGTCGCGCGCCTCGCGACCGGCCCAGATCGCCGGCGCGTCCGAGAGGCCGAGTCGATCGAGCCACGATTCGAGGCCGTCGTCGGTCGGCGGCCGCGGGGCGAACAGCCGATCCGGCAGGTACCGCTCGGCGAAGCGATCGTTCCACTCGTCCGGCACCTCGTCGGCGGCGATCGTGATCTCCAGCGCCCCCGACTCGAGCCGATCGGCGGCGAGACAGAGTGTGGCGTGCTGGAGCGGATCGGATTCCAGTCGGCCGGCGTGGGTCTCGAGCACGCCCGACGCGATCGATTCGAAGTCCTCCTCGGCGAACGAATCTAGCGCGAGCAGCGTCTCGACGGCCACGCCCGCGGCCGAGGGCGTCGACTGGTCGCCCAGTTCCTGGGGCCGGGTGACCAGCGACTCGCCGCTTTCCGGCGTGAAGTACAGCGTCCCGCGATCGGCGTCCCAGAACTCGTCCTCGATCACCCGCGCGAGGTCGAGCGCGAACGCGAGGTGGTCGACCTCGCCGGTGACCTCGTAACAGTGCAACGCGCCGCGCGCGATGAACGCGTAGTCCTCGAGGTAGCCGTCGATCGCGACGTCGTCGTCCTTGAAGCGGCGCGAGAGCCGCATCTCCTCGTCGTCCCAGAGCTGATCGCGGACGAATTCGAGGGCGTCGACGGCCATGGTGGCGTAGTCGTCCTCGCGGAGTACGAACGCGGCCTCCGCGCAGGTCGAGATCATGAGGCCGTTCCAGCCCGCGAGCACCTTCTCGTCGCGGTTCGGCCGGGGACGGTCCTCTCGCGCCTCGAAGACGGCCTCCCGCGCGGATTCGAGTCGTTCCGCGACCTCGCTCTCGTCGAGGTCGTGCTCGGACGCGACGGCGTCGATCGACGCCGCGACGTTCGGCTGGTTCTGCCCCTCGAAATTGCCCGATTCCGAGATGTCGTAGCGCGCACAGAACAGGTCGGCGTCGGTTTCGTCGTCGAGGATCTCGCGGATCTCGTCGGGCCTCCAGACGTAGAAGGCACCCTCCTCGCGCTCGCCCGCTTCGGTGGGGCTCTGGGCGTCGAGCGTGCTGAAGAAGCCGCCCTCCTCGTGCGTGAGTTCCCGATCGACGAATTCGAGCGTCTCGCGGGTGACCTCGGCGTAGCGCTCCTCGTCAGTTAGCTGGTAGCCGGCGAGCATCGCCCGCGGGATCTCCGCGTTGTCGTACAGCATCTTCTCGAAGTGTGGTACCGTCCAGTCCCGATCGACGCAGTAGCGGTGGAACCCGCCGCCGACGTGGTCGTAGAGACCCCCGTCGGCCATCGCGTCCAGCGTCTCCTCCAGCACCGCGCGGTACTCGTCGCGACCGGTCCGATCGTACGCCCGGGCGAGCACCCGAAGCCGCGCGGGCTGGGGGAACTTGGGGCCGCCGGAGCCGAATCCACCGTACTCCCGATCGGCGCTCCGGAGGGCCGCGTCGGCGGCCGTCTCCAGGACCTCGCTCGAGGGCGGCTCCGCTGCCCCGACCGACTCGGGGGTCTCCTCGAGTCGATCGCGCGCGGCCTCGGTCCACTGGTCGGCCCGGTTCTCCATCTCCGCGCGATCGTCCGGGTCGCTCCAGGAGTCGCTGATCCGATCGACGAGGTCGAGAAAGCCCGGCTGGCCGCGCTTCGCTTCCTTCGGGAAGTAGGTCCCGACGTAGAACGGCTTCCCTTCGGGGGTGAGCCACGCCGAGAGGGGCCAGCCGCCGCCACCGGAGACGAGCTGACAGACCGTCATGTAGATCGAGTCGACGTCCGGGCGCTCCTCCCGATCGACCTTGATCGGGACGAAGTTCTCGTTGAGTACCTCGGCGACGTCCTCGTCGGCAAAGCTCTCCTCCTCCATGACGTGACACCAGTGACACGCCGAGTAGCCGATCGAAAGGAAGATCGGGACGTCGTGCTCGCGAGCGGTTTCCAGGGCCTGTTCGTCCCACGGCTGCCAGTTGACGGGGTTGTCCGCGTGCTGGCGCAGGTACGGGCTCTCCTCCTCGTCGAGCCGATTGCGCTCGGTGGGCCGGGTCATACGGACCTCTACGGAGAGCGGCGGGAAAAGACCGGCGCGTGGTCCGTCAGTTGTCGTGAGCGAAGCCGTGAGCGACGCGGACGGTGCGACACGATCGCACGGATCGCGGACCGAGCGACAAAAAAGACGATGAGACGATGTCGACGGTTTCCGGCGAACGATCGGGTAACCCGATCAGGCCGCTTCTTCCTGGAGCAGGCGGCGGAGCACGAGGTGCAGGACGCCGCCGTTCTCGACGTACTCGACCGCCGCGGGCGTGCCGACCTGTGCGGTCACGTCGAACTCCGTTGTCTCGCCGTCCTCGTCCTCGGCGATCACGGTGAGTTCGGCGTTGGGCTCGAGTCCGTCGTCGAGGCCGCGGATCTCGAAGTACTCGCTCCCGTCGAGGCCGAGTTGCTCCCAGCCGTCGCCGTCCTCGAACTGGAGCGGCAGGACGCCCATGCCGATCAGGTTGTCCCGGTAGATGCGCTCGTAGCTCTCGGCGATCGTCGCGCGGATGCCGAGCAGGTCGGTGCCCTTGGCCGCCCAGTCGCGGCTGGACCCGGTCCCGAACTCCTCGCCGGCCATGACGACCAGCGGGGTGTCCTCGTCGCGGTACCGCTCGCTGGCCTCGAAGACGGTGGTCTCCTCGTCCGTCGGGTGGTGGATGGTGTAGCCGCCCTCTTTGCCGTCTAACAGCTGGTTCTCGATGCGGACGTTCGCGAAGGTGCCGCGCATCATGACCTCGTGGTTCCCGCGGCGGGAGCCGTACGTGTTGAACTCGTACGGTTCGACGCCGCGCTCTTTGAGCCACTGCCCGGCGGGCAGGTCCTCGCCGAACGGCCCGGCGGGACTGATGTGGTCGGTCGTGACGGTGTCACCGAGCGTGAGCAGACAGCGGGCGTCCGCGATGTCCTCCACGCCGGGTTCCTCGAGCGGGAAGTCCTGGAAGAACGGCGGTTCGCGGATGTAGGTGGACTCGTCGTCCCAGTCGTAGACGTCACCGGTGGGTGCGGCGAGGGCTTCCCAGCGATCGTCGCCCTCGAAGACGCTCGCATACTTCTCCTCGAACATCTCGGGGGAGACGCTGTCGTGGATGGTTTCGCGCACCTCCTCCGGGTCCGGCCAGACGTCCTCCAGGTAGACCGGTTCGCCCTCGTCGTTGGTGCCGATCGGTTCCTCCTCGAGGTCGATGTCCATCCGGCCCGCGAGGCCGTAGGCGACGACCAGCGGCGGGCTTGCGAGGTAGTTCGCGCGGATCTTGGGGTGGATGCGCGCCTCGAAGTTGCGGTTGCCCGAGAGGACGCTCGTCGTCCACAGGTCGTGTTCGTCGATGGCGGCCTCGATCGGTTCGGGGAGCGGGCCCGCGTTGCCGATACAGGTGGTACAGCCGTAGCCGACGACGTGGTAGCCCAGTTCCTCCAGGTCGTCGAGCAGGTCTGCCTGCTCTAAGTACTCCGTGACGACCTTGCTGCCGGGCGCGAGGCTGGTCTTGACGTACTCGGGAACCTCGAGACCCTGCTCGGCGGCGTTACGTGCGAGCAGTCCCGCGGCGACCATCACCGACGGGTTCGAGGTGTTGGTACAGGAGGTGATCGCGCTGACGAGGACGTCGCCGTGGCCGATCTCGACCTCGGTGCCGTCCTCCAGTTCCACGGGAACCTTCTCGTCGAGGTCGGGCGAGGTCTCCGTGACCAGTCCGCCGTCGCCGGTGGCGGCCCCGCCGTCGATGACGCCCTCTTCCTCGAGCAGCGTCGGGAAGTGCTCGTCGAGGTCGCCCATCGGAATACGGGCGTGAGGCTTCTTGTGGCCCGCGAGGCTGGGCTCGACGTCGCCGAGATCGAACTCGACGACCTCGGTGAACTCGGGATCGTGCTCGCCGAACAGGCCCTGTGCCTCGAGGTACTCGCGAACCAGTTCGATGTGGTCCTCGTCGCGGCCGGTGAGTTCGAGGTAGTCCAGCGTCTTCTCGTCGACCGGGAACATGCTGATCGTCGATCCCTGTTCGGGCGCCATGTTCGCGATCGTCGCCCGATCGGCGACCGAGAGCTGCGAGACGCCGGGGCCGTAGAACTCGACGAACTTGTCGACGACGCCGACCTGGCGGAGTTTCTCGGTGATGTGGAGCACGAGGTCGGTCGCGGTCGCGCCCTCCGGCAGTTCGCCGGTGAGTTCGACGCCGACGACCTCGGGCAGGGTCATCGTGATCGGCTGGCCGAGCAACGCGGCCTCGGCCTCGATGCCGCCGACCCCCCAGCCGACGACGCCGATGCCGCCGATCATCGGGGTGTGGCTGTCGGTGCCGACGAGCGTGTCGGGCAGGAGCCACTGCTCGCCGTCCTCCTCGCGTGCGTGGACGACGCGCCCGAGGTGTTCCAGGTTGACCTGGTGAACGATCCCGGTTCCCGGCGGGACCACGTTGAAGTCCTCGAAGGCCTGTTCGGCCCACTTGATCGCGCGGTAGCGCTCCTCGTTGCGCTCGTACTCGAGTTCGACGTTCTTCTCGTAGGCGTCCTCGCTCCCGAAGTAGTCGACCTGGACGCTGTGGTCGATCACGAGGTCGCAGGGGACCTCGGGTTCGACGCTGGTCGGATCGACGCCCTTGCGATCGGCGGCCGAGCGAAGCGCCGCGAGGTCGACGACCGCGGGGACGCCCGTCAGGTCCTGCAGGACGACCCGCGAGGGCTGGAACGGGACCTCCGCGTCGGGAACGTCGGGTTCCCACGACGCCGCGTTCCGGACGTCCGCTTCGGTCACTCGTTCGCCGTCCACGTTCCGGAGCACCGATTCGAGCAGCACTCGAATGCTCACGGGTAGTTTCTCGAGGTCACAGAGCCCCTGTTCCTCGAGAACCGTGAGATCGGCCATCTTGTACGTCTCGCCGTCGTGTTCGAACTCCCGGATGGCGTCCGAAACGTCGTCAGTTGCCATACGAGACCTTGTAAGTCACCACATTTGAATCCCCCGAGAATCTTCTGTAGACTCCTTATACACCCCGTATTTGTCGGAATGTGATGTAGTACCACGGGCGGGGTCGGGAGGATCTCCAAATCGGACGGCACGACGACCGGGAGTCGCAGTCGATCGCCCGAGACGATCGTCGAACTGCTCGGAGATCGGTTGTCGTGGCTCGGCGTTCGGTTGTGCACAAAAAACGGGAAACGGCCGAAACAGCGCGAGAACGGAGTGGTCCGTCAGTTGCCGCCGCCGTCGTCGCCGCCGTTGCCTGCGCCGCCGTCGCCGCCGTTTCCGCCGCCGTCACCGCCGTTTCCGCCGCCGTCGCCGCCGTTGCCGCCGTTGCCGTCATCGGCAGCGGCGCCGTTTTCTTCTTCTTCCTCTTCCATGTCGCCGTCTTCTTCGTCGCCGTTGCCGTTATCGTCGCCGTTGCCGGTCGCACCGGGGGTAACCTCGATCAGGTCCAGTGCGGAGTCACGGAACTGACCGTCCTCACCCATCGTCGCGCTGTCGCCCATGCTGAGCGTGCCGTTCTCTTCCAGGACGAAGCCCCACGTCGGGGCGTCCACGCCCAGGTCGTAGCTGATGATGTACGCGTCCCAGTCGTCGGGATCGTCGAACACGTCGTCTTCCGACCCGGATTCCGCGATCAGGTCCTCTTTCGTTTGCGTGTTCAGCGCCGAGACGACCGTGAAGTCCTGGCCAGGCAGGTAGTCGTCACCGTACACGAGCACCTCGTCGGCGTCTTCCTGGGCGGACGCGGTTCCCGCCGTCGCGCCGGCACCGAGTGCCAGCGCCGTCGTGGCGAGCGCTCCCTTCTTCATGAACGAGCGTCTCGAGTCGTCGAATAGTCCGCTATTGTCTTCTGTCATGTCTCTCACCTAAGTCCCCTCTTCGGGGTAGACGTTTCTTGACCCAATTTTCGCATAAGTCAGCCCCATTGTTTCACCGTCTAAGACGAACTGAAATCACAAATACGCCCCCTATGGAGCCCATACAGCCGAATATCGATACTTTACGTCGTCGCGAGATCCGAATGTCAACAATGGTTGTTTATTGATCGAAACGGGGTTCGGAACGTGCGATTCAGTCCGTTACTGTTCCTGATATGTAGGCCTCGCGCGAGTGCCGTCCCGGTCATCCCGGTTCGGTCTCGTCGATAGCCGATTGCGGCCCCTGAGTCGGTTTATCGTGTGATTTTGAGGCGATAGGGACGGAGTACGGAACCCCTCATATAGCAAAACAAATGCTTTCCTCGGACTATCACCAGGAAAGTCAACACCGAAAACCGATCACAGCCCGTGATTATCACCGGTTCTGACGAGGCCTCGGACCGAATCGCTCGAGCAGTTGCGACCGCCGGCGCGTCGGCGGCGCTCGGGCGCGACGAAGGGACACTCCTGTCGATACGGGCGACCGTCGCGCAACTGGGGCGTAAAAAAAGCTTCGCCCGGATTCAGTCCGGGATCACAACTCGACCTCGACCAGCCCCAGTCGGGACCGACGGAACGCTCCATTTTCACCCAACGTCTCGCTATCGCCGGCGCTGAGGTCAGCGTCCTCCGTAAACAGGATCCCCCACGACGGGGCTTCCACGCCCAGATCGAAATTGACGATGAACGCGTCCCAGTCGTCGGGGTCGTCGAACACGTCGTCTCCCGCCCCGGAGTCCTCGATCAGGTCCTCGAGCGTTCTCGTTTCCAACTCTGAGACGACGTCGAAGTCGACGTCGGGCCGGTAGTCCGCTTCGAGCACGATCACGTCCTCGTCGTCCTGGGCGGCGGCGGTCCCTGCCGTCGCGGCTGCGCCGAGCGCGACTCCCGTCGTTGCGAGCGCCCCCTTTTTTACCACTGAGTGTCTCGCGCCTGGTTGTCCATTGGTTTCTTTTGACATGTCTCTCACCTGCATCCCCTATTCGGGGTAGACATTTCTTGACCTAATTTCGCATAAGTGAGCCCCATTGTTTCAGCAACCAAGACGACCTGTACTCGAAGAACCACCCTATTATAGTGACCACTAACAGCGTTTCCACATCGATCGCACGAGGTCTGTACGATCGAGTGTGCACTGACTTTCAGTGGCTACTACAGGGCCCGGATGGCACGTGTTCGCCGATCGACAACCCGACGATCGCTGACCGATGCCGAGGACCGCGTATCGATCGGAATACCCCTCAGATAGTGCTCTGCACCCGTTGAACGAGTTTGTCAGCGGGGGTCGTATCGGTGAGGCGTTCCGACGACGCTGGAGAGGGCGCGATTCCGGCGGAGTGCTGGCCCACGGGGATGTATTGCCCCGGCAACGACGCGGTTAGAACCTCCAGAAAGTGAAACACCTGCTTTCCTCGATCGTTCTCTCGGGAACTCGACGCGGGAAACGTATCACGTCCCGTGATCGTTCCCAGTCTCGGACGGCGGTCCTCTGCGGACCCGTTCGAGCAGTCGCGATCGTCGACACATCGGGCGTCGGTCGGGACAGCGCGAAGGGAGCAGTACTGTCGGTACGGGCAATTGTCGCGCAACTGGGACGTGAAAAGAAAAACTCCGATCGGGTTCAGTTCGGGGTCACAGTTCGACCTCGATCACGTTCAGTTGGGCGTCACGGAAATCTCCGTCGTCGCCCATCGTCTCGCTGTCGCCAGGATCGAGGTCGACGTCCTCGGTAAACAGAACGCCCCACATCGGGGCGTCCCCGTCGTTGTCGGAACTGATGACGTACGCGTCCCAGTCGTCGGGATCGTCGAAGAGGTCGCCACCGGCGTCGTCGATCAGATCTTCTTTCGTTGCGGTCTCCAGCGACGAGATGACCTCGAAGCCGACGTCGGGCCGATAGTCGTCTCCTAACACGACTACCAGGTCATCATCGTCATCGTCGTCCTGGGCAGCGGCGGTCGCCGCCGTCGCGCCTGCGCCGAGAGCGATTCCCGTCGCAGCGAGCGTTTCTTTCGTTCCGATCGAGCGACTCGCGTCCGATTGCCCGTTGGTTTCTTTTGACATGTCTCTCACCTGTACCCCCTCTTCGGGGTGGACGTTCCTTACTGCAATTTCGTATAAGTCGGCCCGATCGTTTCACCGACCAAGACGAACTGTACCCGAAGAACGCCCCATTAGGACCCCGGCCGCACGGGTTCTGGCGTCGTCGATTCGCCGATCGATCGGGAACGAACGGAACTCGCTCGACGCCGGCCACGATCGGGGACGGTCGCAGTCGGGTTCCGTCGGCACGGGCGCCACGAAAACGAGTGATTGTGTGGTCGGAGACTGGTCACGACACCGGCCCGCTGACGGTGTGGACGTCTAGCGATCGGTTCGCGATACCACCGCCGATCCCGGATCTGGGACGAGATCGACCCGGATCGGCGGCCGACACCGATCGAAGCGGTCACTCGCGACGGACGTACTCGACGAACGCGAACCCGTCGTGGTCGTCGCGCGTGACCTCCCGAAACGACTCCGGGTCCCACTCCGGGAATCGCGTGTCGCCGTCGGGCGCGTCGTGAACCTCGGTGACGATCAGCCGATCGATCGCGGGCAGGAACTGCTCGTACACCGACGCGCCGCCGGCGACGAACGCCCGATCGGTGCCGTCGTGGCGCTCGCGGGCCGCGGTTTCGGCCGCCTCGATCGCGCTCTCGAGGTCGGACGCCACGACGGCGTTCTCGGGCGTTTCGAGGTCCCGACTCGTCAGGACGATCGTCGTCCGGCCGGGGAGCGGTTCGCCGAGGGCCTCGACGATCCCCTCGTAGGTGACCCGCCCCATGATGACGGGATGGTCCATCGTCGTCTCCTTGAAGTGCTCGAGATCCGCGGGGATGTGCCACGGCATCTCGCCGTCCCTGCCAATGACGCCGTTTGCCGCGACGGCGGCGATCGCGACGAGTTCGAGGTCGGTCTCGCGAACGGCCGCCGGGAGGGACTCGCGAGAGGCCGTCATTCGGCCACCGAGAACGCGATCCCCTCGTGGGAGTCGTACTCGCGCAACTGGACGTCCTCGTAGCTGAGGTCGTCGATCGACGTCGCCGCGAGGTCGAGGGTCGGTCGATCGAGCGGTTCCCGCGACAGCTGTTCGAGCAGACCGGGGACGTGATCGAGGCGCTCGTCGCCCTCGGCCTCCGGCGGCGCTTCGGACTCGAGCCACCCCTTGACGTCCAGGTACTCCTCGCGATCGTCGACGTCGGCGAGTCGGGACTGGAGTTCGTCGAGGTGCTCGCCGTACCACTCGCCCCGATCGCCACGACCGCAGTAGACATGGGCGTCGACGACGGTGTGTGCGAAGGTTCCGGGCTCGTAGCCGGTCTGCTGGGCGACGACGTTCGTCAGGAGCGCGTAGGCGGCGATGTTGAACGGGATTCCCAGCGCCGTATCGCCGGACCGCTGCGTGAGGTGGCAGTTCAGCCGATCGCCCTGAACGTTGAAGACGAACGAGTAGTGACAGGGCGGAAGCGTCGAGACGGCCGCGTTGGCGGGGTGCCACGCGTTCACGACGAGCCGTCGCGAGTTCGGACTGTCCGAGAGCGTGTCGATCACGTACTGTAACTGGTCGAACGTGCGGCGGCCGTCGTCCTCGACGGTGACCCACCGGTGGGCGTCGTCCGGCCAGGACTCGCCGTCGAGTTGCGCGTCGTCCTCCGGAACCGGGTACCGCCGCCAGAAGCGGCCGTAGGCGGTGTCGAGCCGCCCCTCCTCGTCGGCCCACGCGTCCCAGATCTTCGTCTTCTCGCGGAGATCGCGGATGTGTTCCTCGCCGGAGAGATACCAGCAGACCTCGTGAAGCATCGAGTTCCACCGGTAGCCGTCCATCTCCTTCGTCGTGAGCAGGGGATACCCCTTCCCGAGGTTAACCTCGTAGTGCTCGCTGAACGAGGCAATCGTGTCGACGCCGGTCCGGTTGGGCTTGTAGGTGCCCCCGGAGAGTACCGAATCGACGAGATCGAGGTACTGGTGCATTGTCGCCCCGTTTAGCGCGCTGGTTCTTTAGCGTTGACTTCTGGGACCTCTTGCAGAACCGACCCGTTTTCCGAAGTGGCCCCGTCTCATACGGTTTACTGTACGTCATTTCCGGCGCAACCGCGATCCGGGCGGCGGTTGCGCCGGTAAATCGTTACAGCGATCCGTATCAGTACGATTCGATATCGATCTCGTCGATTCGTTCGAAGTGTTCGACGTTTCTCGTGAGGACCGATTCCTCGTGGACGAGCGCCGTCGCACCGATGATCGTATCACCGATCCCGATCGCCTGTCCTTCCGCAGCCAGGCGGCCATCGATTCGTCCGGCTTTCTTCATCACTGCGCCGTCGGCAGGATACGTCGGCTTCGTTTCGAGGACGGCTTCGATGTGTCGCCGCCGCTCGCTCGGCGTCTCCACTCGTTCGAGGCTGTGATAGAGTTCGAACTGGGAGACGGCCGACACCCGAAGCGGGACGTGTTGCTCTTCGAGGGCAGCGATCTTTCGCTTCGCTCGATCGGAATCCTGCATCAGGTCGATAAGAACGTCCGTATCGACGATCACGAGTCCATTCGGTCGACGCGTCGGTCGAGTTCGTCTCGCGATCGATCGTTCCGCTCGCGAATCGCTTCGCGCAACTCCTCGGCTTCGGCATCGGAGAGGAGTCCCGCGAGATCGAGCAGTGACCGCTCGCCGGCGATTCGCTCGACGGTGTCGGAGAACGACTCTCCAGCCTGTTTGCGGCTTTTGAGCCGCTGGTACGCGTCCTCGGTAAGCCGAACGTTTCGGTACTCGGTATCGCCCATGCACACATATGTGTGCAGACTTCGCTTAAGTGTTGGGGCGGACGTCACAAGCCGGCTCTCTCCGAACGGTGTGCCGAGCCGCCATCGTCGTATGCGATCGGTTTCTCCCACGATCGTGTATATTTCCGCTGTCGGAAAGAGCAACGCTTACAGGTTCGTGCGTTCCGATGTCGACCATGCGAGAACACGTTCTGCTGATCGGTGGCGGCGGCCGCGAGCACGCTATCGCTCGTGCGCTCGAGGACAGCGAAGCGGAGCTCTACGCCTGCGCCGGGAACCGCAACCCCGGCATCGCCCGGATCGCGACCGGGTTCGAAACGCTCGACACGACCGACCCCGAGGCGGTCGTCGAATACGCGGAGAAAGTCGACGCGACGATCGCCGTCGTCGGTCCCGAGGCGCCGCTCGCGGCCGGCGTTGCGGACGCGCTCGAGGCCGCGGGGATCTACCCCTTCGGACCGAAGGAAGCCGACGCCCGCATCGAGACGGACAAGGCCTTCCAGCGTCGGTTCATGGAAGAGAACGACGTTCCGGGCTGTCCGGACTTCGAGACGTTCGACGACGTGGAGGCCGCCTGTGACTTTATCGACGAGTACGACGGCGACCTCGCGATCAAACCCGCCGGACTCACCGGCGGCAAGGGCGTAAAGGTCATCGGCGATCAGGTCACCACCGAGGAGGGCAAGGCGTACGTTCGCGACTCGAACTACGATCGGATCGTCCTCGAAGAGCGCCTGATCGGCGAGGAGTTCACCGTCCAGGCGGTCGTCGCCAACGGCGAGTTCGAGACCGCGCCCGCGGTCCAGGACCACAAGCGCGCCTACGAGGGCGACGAGGGGCCGAACACCGGCGGTATGGGCAGTTACTCCGACGCGACGACCGCCCTGCCGTTCATGACCGAGGACGACTACGACGCGGCCGTCGAGATCATCGAGGCGACCGTCGATGCGCTCGAGGATTACCGTGGTATCCTCTACGGCCAGTTCATGCTGACGAGCGAGGGACCGAAGGTCGTCGAGTTCAACGCCCGCTTCGGCGACCCCGAGGCGATGAACACCCTGCCGGTCCTCGAAACGGACTTCCTCGACGTCCTGACGGCCGCACGCGACGGCGAAGCGCCGCCCGAACTCGACTTCGCCGACCAGGCGACGGTCTGCAAGTACGCCGTGCCCGAGGGCTACCCGACAGACCCCGAGGCGGGTGCGAAGGTACAGGTCGACGAGGAGAGCGCCGGAGACGCACTGCTCTACTACGCCAGCGTGGACGAACGCGAGGACGGCATCTACACGACGACCTCCCGATCGTTCGCCCTGGTCGGCGTCGCCGACTCGATCGCCGAGGCCGAGGACCTGGCCGAAGACGCGCTCGCGGTCGCCGGCGAGGAGGGACTGCACGTCCGCCACGACATCGGCAAACCGGACCTCGTCCAGCAGCGGATCGATCACGTGAACGAACTCCGAGGAGAGTGACGACGTCCGCGGTTAGCCGTCCGTTCCGGACTCGTCGTCTCCCACGCCACCCGTCGCGTCGTCGCCAGTGGCGCTCGTCGACTCGTCGTCGCCCACACTCCCCGTCACGTCGTCTGCGATCCCCTCGGTCACCGCGTCGGTTTGCTCGGTCACCGACGACGCCAGATCGTCCATCTGCACGTCCGAGACCAGTCGTTCCGCGTCGATCGCTTCGTCCAGCGTCCGGGGATCGGCCACCGCTCCCAGTCCGTCCGCCTCGATCGCGTTCTTGATCGTCGCGGCGTCGATCGCCGCGTCGATCGATTCGTCGTCGGACTCGCCCATCGAGCGCAGGGCGCGCCGCACCGCGACGTACCCCGCCAGCGCGATCCCGCCGGAGGCGATCGCGCCGGGGATTCCGTACCGTTTGTAGCCGAACGTAACCGCTTTCTTGCCGACCGTGAATGCGCCGATCATTGGATCGGTGGTTCGCCCGAGCGCGGGAAGAGACTGCGGCTTTCGTGGTGAGGGTCGCGGCGAGTTCGGCGGTCGATCGTTTCGATCGCTCCCTGACTGTGTGCCGGCGAGAAGGGTCATCGAGGGCTGTACCTCCGTGGAACGAAGTAGCTGAAGGTGGTAGCGGCCGTCCCGGACCGGGGAGCGAGCGCACACGATCCGGTTCCGGTGAGGAACTCGATGGAGATTATCGACCCGCTCGGCCACCACGAACTGTTCCTCGTCATCGCACAGCTTGCGGTGTTGCTGTTCGTCGCGCGGACGCTGGGGGAACTGTTTCGCTCGATCGGCCAGCCGGCGGTCGTCGGCGAACTCCTCGCGGGCGTCGTCCTCGGTCCCTCGGTGCTCGGCCTCGTCGCACCGGGACTCTACGAGTCCCTGTTCGTCGTTAGCGAGGCGCAGTTTCACCTGCTCGAGGCAATCTCGTGGCTCGGGCTGATCATGCTGTTGATCGTCACCGGACTCGAGACCGACATCGATCTCATCATAAGCAAGGGTCGAACGGCGATCGTCCTCTCGCTCGGCGGAATCCTCGTCCCGTTCGCGTCTGGCTTCGCGCTCGGGTGGTTCCTTCCCGCGGCGTTCATCGCCGCCCCCGAACAGCGAATCGTCTTCAGCCTGTTTATCGCGACGGCGATGAGCATCTCCGCGATCCCCGTCATCGCGAAGGTGCTCATCGAACTCGACGTCATCCGCCGCGACATCGGCCAGTTGATCCTCGCGGCGGGCATGGTCGACGACACGATCGGCTGGATCCTGCTGGCCACGGTCGCCGGACTCGCTCGAACCGGCGTCTTCGACGTCGGCTCGGCCGCGGCGACGATCGTCTCGGTGCTCGTCTTTCTCGCGCTCGCGTTCACGGTCGGGCGACGGCTCACGACGGACCTCCTCCGCTGGGTCGACAACGCGGTCGGAAGCGACACCGCGTTGCTCTCGACGGTGATGGTGCTCGCACTCGCTGCGGGGGCGATCACCCAGTACATGGGGCTCGAGGCGATTCTCGGGGCGTTCGTCGTCGGCGTGCTCGTCGGCCAGGTCAAGCGGTTCGACTACGACCTCCGGCACACGTTCGAGGTGGTCACGCTCTCGATCTTCGCTCCGATCTTCTTCGCGATCGCGGGACTCCGAATGGACGTCGCCGGGCTGGTAGATCCGACGGTTTTCGGCATTTTCCTCGTCGTCCTCGTGGTCGCCTGTTTCGGGAAGTTCGCCGGCATCATGGGAGTGGCACCGCTCGCCGGCCTCTCCCGGTGGGAGGGGATCACGATCGGCGGTGGGATGAACGCGCGGGGGGCGATGGAGATCATCGTCGCGACGATCGGCCTCGGGGCCGGCATCCTGACGACCGAGATGTACAGCATCATCGTCGCGATCGCGATCGTGACGTCGCTGATGGCGCCCGCGATCATGCGCTGGTCGATCCCGAAGATCGAGGTGAGCGAGGACGAGCGCGAGCGGATGGAACGGGAGGCGTACCTCAAACAGAGCTTCGTCGAGAACCTCACGCGGATCCTGTTGCCGACCCGCGGCGGAGCCGATACCCGGTACGCGGCCCGACTGCTCGCGCCGCTGGTCCGCGATCGAGACGTCGAACTGGACCTGCTGTGCGTGAGCGAACCGGCCGACGCCGATCGCGACACGACCCGCGGGCTCCTCGGTCGGATCCGGAACGGCCGGTTCGTGCGCCGATGGCGCGGCCGACGCGAGTCGAGCCCACCCGTCGTTTCGGGCGAGGCCGATCAGGTCTTCACGTCGGTCGAACGGCACCTGGATCTCACGGAGCGAGCGCCCAGACGCATCACTCGCAAACGCGACGGGAACGTCGCCGAGACGATCCTCGGGGAGGTCGACGTCGGGTACGATCTGGTCGTGCTCGGGGAGACCGGCGCCGGCCGGACCCCCGAGGAGCCCCTGTTTAGCGACACCGTCGATCGGGTCGTCCAGGAGGCACCGACCCCAGCGATGATCGTCAGCACCCCGCGGACCTGGCGTTCGGAGCCGTCGGACGAGTGGATCGACGAGCCGATCGATCGGATCCTGCTCCCGACGGTCGGGACGGAGTCCAGTCACTTCGCCGCCGAACTCGCCTGTACCATCGCGGCCCGGGAGAACGCCCTCGTCGAAATCGTCCACGTGGTCGACGCGCCGCCGTTCGACGACCGGTTCGCCGGCGATCCCGACCTCTCCCAGCAGCGCCGGATCGGCGAACAGATCGTCGAGCGGGAGGCGGCACTCGGCAGGCGGCTCGGAGCAAAGGTGCTGACGACGGTGATGACCGCGGAACGACCCGAAGCGAAACTCGTCGAGCGCGCCGATCGAACCGGGGCCGACGTGATCGTCATGGGATCGTACGTGCGCCCGATTTCGCAGCGGGCGTATCTCGGGCGACGCGTCGAGCACGTCATCCGGAACGCGTCGTGTCCGGTGGCGGTGCTCACCTCGATATAGGCGCACGCAGGCGGACCCGGCGAGCGGACTGGAAGCCGATCGTCAGACGTCGGCGGCAGCGTCGTCGATCGCCTCGAAGAGCAGTCTGGCACCCAGTTCGATCTCGCGCTCGGTGACGTCGAGCGGCGGGAGCAGGCGCAAGGTCTTGTGGCCACAGCCGAGCGTGAGCAGGCCGCGCCGGAGCGCGGCTTCGACGACGGCTTCCCGGCGCTCTTTCGTGTCGAACTCGACGGCGAGCATCAGGCCGCGCCCCCGCACGTCGACGATACCCTCGGGGTCGGTCTCCTCGAGGATGGCCCGGAGCTGTTCGCCTCGCTCGCGGACGTTCGCGAGGAGGTTTTGCTCATGAATGGCGTCGATCGTCAGCACGCCCTGCATCGCGGCGATGAAATCGCCAGCACCCCACGTCGAGGAGAGCCGGCCGGTCTCCTCGGGGAAGACGTCCGATCTGGAGATGGTCGCGCCGACGCGCAGTCCCTTCGCGCTGGTGATGACGTCCGGCGTGAGATCGAGGTGGTCGACGGCCCAGAGTTCGCCGGTGCGGCCGAGTCCCGACTGGATCTCGTCGGCGACGACGTTGACGTCGTATCGCTCGCGGATCGCCTCGAGGTCGCTCGCGAACTCCGGGTGTGGAACTCGGTAGCCGCCCTCGCCCTGGAGCGGTTCGAGGATGACGTACGCGAGTTCGTCGGGGTCGATCACGCCCCGTTCGGGGTCGAGTTTGTCCGCGAGAACGTTGCCGCCGGGACCGTCGGTTCGCCAGCGCGTCTCGTAGTCCTCCTGGGAGGCGGGGTACGGGACGCTGATCACGCCAGGCACCTCGGGGTAGCCGGTGCGGTGGACGGCCTTTGATCGGTTGAGCGAGAGCGCGCCGAGCGTGCGGCCGTGGAAGGCCCCCTCGAACGTGACCGCGCGGTGGCCGCCCGACGCGTAGCAGATCTTGATGGCGTTCTCGACGGCCTCGGCTCCGGAGTTCGAGAGGAACACGCGGTCCATGTCGTAGTGGTCGGTCATCGCGACCAGCCGGTCCATCAGCTGGGTCGGGCCGGGGAAGTCCGCGTCGTCGGGTGCACCGCCGCCGCTGACGTAGAAGTCCTGGCCGGCGATCTTCAGCGGATCGACGAGGTCGAACTCCCGGAGCCGATCGCGAACTGCCGGGTTGTTGTATCCGAGCGGGGCGGCCGCGACGTGACTCGTGAAGTCAAGCAGAACGTTGCCGTCGACGTCGGTGCAGAAGGGGCCGATCGCCTCGGCCTGCGAATCCCAGACGAACTCGTAGACGTAGGTACTCGGGGCGGCGAACTGGTGGTGATAGTCGACCCACCGTTTCGCACCGTCGCCCGGAATCGTCTCGACCTGCGGCTCGACCGTGTCGCGGTCCATAGCACCGATTGGTGTGCCAGTGTGTAAAATTAATCGATGTATTTCATCGAACGGGCGAGATACACTCGTATCTGTCCGATTCCGTCACAATCTATTACACGATTGGTATGGAACCATCATCGACGATCGAACGTGGGCGTTCCCCTCGGGCCGGCGCCGACGGACCGAACGGTCTCCCGAGCGAAACTGCCGTACCGATCCACGGGGGACAGCCGAGACGGAGTATAGTAGCAACTGAAAGTCAATGCACACCTGATCGCAGGACGGCTTTGCGATCAGTGTGTAACTCGTTTCAGTTGCTACTATATCGTGCCGATCCAGAACGGTGGGGAGGAGGCCGCGATCGCGCGTCTAGAGCGCGATGATGACCGACGCCAGCGCGCCGCCGACCAGCAACATCGCGCTGTAGGCCGCGACCTGGTTGCGAAAGCCGTGGTTCGTCGAGGTCGCGGCGAGCATCGCTTTCACGACGATGCTCGAGACCGTCGCCAGCAAGATCGCGAGCGTCGCCTCGGCCGGACCGAGCTGGCCGCCACGGTAGAGGACGACGGCCGACGTCGTCGCGCCGGCGCTGGAGACGAATCCGCTCGCGACGGCCGTCGCGTAGAAGCCGAGCGTCCCGAACCACGTCTCGGCAAGCGACCCGAACACGAGGACGACGAGGAAGACGGCTCCGAACGCCAGCGCGTTCTTCATCGAGAACGGGCTCTCGAGTTCCATCGGGCCGGATTCGCCCCAGTCCGCGGTCACCGCGGCGACGCCGAACGCGATCAGGATCACCGCTCCGAGCGGGACGATCGCCTCGACGAGCACCGGGGTGGCCCCGCCCATCGTGAACCCGACGGCGATCGCGAGGTTTCGCGTCGCCATCGCGGCGTTGGCGAGCAAGATCGCGGCGACAGCGTAGGAGGACGCCTCGGGGCGCTGGTTGACGTGGTCGAGCATCGTGCCCACGACCGCGGTCGACGACGCGAGGCCGCCGAAAAAGCCCGTGACGGCGATGCCCCGGCCGCCGTAGGTCGAGACGATCGCGTAGTTGACGATCCCGATCCCGGCGACGGCGACGACCATCAGCCAGATTACCTGTGGTTCGAGCGGGATGGTAATCGGCCCGACGGGGAGGTCGTACTCGGCCGGCAACAGCGGGTAGATGACGAACGCCAGGATGGCGAACTCGGTCGTCGATCGCATCTCCTCGCGGGAGAGCCCCCACGCGAACTCGTGGAGTTCCCGCTTCAACACGAGCAACAGCGACGAGAGGACGGCGACGGTCACGCCCTCCAGGATGAAGCCGGCGGCCACGAGCGCGCCGACGCCGTAGGCGACGAGCATCGAGACCGAGGTCGTCAGCGAGAGACCGGCACCCTCGTCGCCGAGCAACCCCTGGACGGCGAGCAACACCCCCTGAACGATCACGAGCAGGCCGCCGAGCATCAGCAGTCCCTGCCCGACGGCCGTTTCGATCGCGAGGATGGTGAAGACGGCGGCGAGCAGGCTGATCAGCGAGAAGGTCCGGATGCCCGCCGACTTCTGGGACCACTCGCGCTCGAGTCCGAGGAACATCCCCAGCGCGCCGGCGAGGGCGATACGGACGACAGCCTCGTCGAGGGGCGCATCGACGACCTGCAGCGGTACCCCGTTCACTGCCGATAATTTCTCCCGAGTACCTATAAACGACGTGCTGGCTATCAAACGACGTGCTGGCTATCGGCGACGCAAAAGCGGAGAGAGCGGTCAGTAGGGAGAGAGACGATTGGGCCGTCCGATCAGAGGATGATGCTCTTCTTGCGCATCATCTCGTGGATCGAGGCGTCGAGGCCCTCGCGGCCGATGCCCGAATCCTTGTTCCCGCCGAAAGGAATGTCGCCGAGGCCGTGGCTCGGCGCACCGTTGATGCGGACCGCGCCGGCGTCGATCCGGTCGGCCATCTCCATGGCCCGATCGTAGTCGCTCGTGAAGACGGCGGCGTCGAGCGCGAGGTCGGAGCCGTTGGCGATCTCGACGGCTTCCTCGTCGTCCTCGAACGTCGTGACGGCGGCGACGGGGCCGAACTGCTCTTCGTCGACGATGCGGGCGTCCTGCGGGACGTTCGCCAGCAGCGTCGGTTCGAAGAACTGGTCGCCGAGTTCGTCCGGGACGCCTTCGGGAGCGCGGCGTTCGCCGCCGCGGACGAGGTCGGCGCCCTTCTCGACGGCGTCGTCGACGAGTTCCTGGACCCACTCGGCCTGGTCCTCGCTGATGAGCGGGCCGAAGGCGGTGTTCTCGTCGAAGAGGTCGCCGGCCTCCCAGGCGTCCATCTGGGTGTCGATCTGGTCGACGAGGTCGTCGTGGACGGACTCGTTGGCGACCACGCGCGAGACGGCCGAACAGCGCTGGCCGGCGTACTTCAGCGACCCCTTGACGCAGTTGCCCGCGACGTCGGTCAGGTCGGCGTCGTCGAAGACGACCGCCGGCGCGTTCCCCCCGAGTTCCATGTGGAGGTTGACCATGCCGCTCTCGCGAGCGACGTGCTTGCCGGCGCCGGAGGACCCGGTCATCGCGATCGCGTTGACCCGATCGTCCCCCGAGAGGACGTCGCCGATCTCGCTGGCCTCGCCGGGGACGAAGTTGAACGCGCCGTCGGGAATTCCGTCGACGTCGTCGATGACGTCAGCGAGGATCGCCGACGAAACGGGCGTTTTACTCGCGGGTTTGAGCAGGACGCTGTTGCCGGCGGCGAGTGCAGGGGCAACCTGTAATGCCGTCGTCGCCAGCGGGTAGTTGTACGGCGTGATACAGAGCACTGCACCGATCGGTTCGTGTTTGACGATGGCGTTCCAGCCCTCGTGGCCGCTCGTCGAGCCCTCGCGGAACTCGCCCTTGCTGACGATGTTCCGGGCTTCCTCGGCCGCGCGATCGAACCGTTCGGCCGCGCTGGCGACCTCGCCGCGGGCCGAAGAGATCGGCTTGCCGGCCTCCCGGACGATGACCTCGGCGAGTTCCTCCTCGCGCTCGCGCAGGCCCTCGGCGATCGACTCACACCACGTCGCGCGTTCGACGACGGTGGTCTCCCGCAGTTCGGGTTTGATTTCGTGGGCTGCTGCGAGGGCAGTCCGTGCCTCGGTCGGCCCCGCAGCCGCGATCTGTGCGAAGGTGCCGCCGTCGGCGAGGTCCGTGACCGACAGGGTGTCGTCGGTCTCGATCCACTCGCCGTCGACGTAGATCCGCTCTCTCCGCTGTGCCACTCTCGTTGCCATATCTCCCTCTTGAACGCCCACACTAAAAATATTTACTCACGCTCGAAAAAACTCGGACCGCGATGACGTTCGGGAAAACGTTGGTGTATGTCGATACCGAGAACATGCAGGCACGATATCGGAAGTAATTTTTTAGCCTCACCAAAAATTGTTTTGTCATGGATAACGTTTAAGGGGATTGCGCGAGTACTACCGAATACGATGAGCACCCAGAAGACCGTCCGTCAATCGGCCGATGCCGTCGAGGAGAACAGCCTCCGGCTCGACCAGGACAAAGCCGAGCAGATCGTCGACGCGCTGAACACCGAACTGGCGAACGCGTACGTCCTGTACCACCAGCTCAAGAAACACCACTGGGTCGTCGAGGGTGCGGAGTTCCTGCCGCTCCACGAGTTCTTCGAAGAGGCCTACGAGAACGTCGAGGAAGCGGCCGACGAAATCGCCGAACGCACCCAGGCGCTCGGCGGCGTGCCCGTCTCCGGCCCCGCGAACCAGGAGAAGCGAGCAACCGTCGAGTTCGAGGGTGAGGACGTCTACGACATCCGGACGATGATGGAGAACGACCTCGAAATGTACGGCGACATCATCGAGTCGATGCGCGATACGATCGAACTCGCCGACAACCTCGGGGACTACGCGACGGCCGAACTCATGCGCGAGATCCTCGTGACGACCGAGGAGGACGGCCACCACTTCGAACACTACCTCGAGGACGACACGCTGGTGCTCGAAGAGGCGACGAAGTAAGGAGACACTCGTCGCGCCGGACGTCGACGATCGGCCGTTCGCCGACTCCGACGATCGATTCTTTCGGACCAATCGCTACCGACAGTCGCGAGTACGTCGTGACTGCAGATCAGGGTTCGAGGTCGACAGTCAGATCGGTCGCGATCCAGCCGTCGGTGTTGTCTCGCTCGGTAAAGACGATCTTGCCGGGGCGGGTCTCGTGACAGCTCACGACCGCCGCCGGCTCCTCGATATTCTCGTCGAGGTCGGCATCCTGCCTGCGGGCGGGTACGTCCATCACGTGGAGTTAGGCGAGCCTAAAACTATAAGGGTTTTGGTCGACCTAAGAGTTCGGAACCGATCGGAGCCATCCGTCGCGCGGCGCCGTCCGTCGCGTCGATCGGTCAGGACAGCGAGAGTCCGCGGATCTCGACGCTGTCGCCGTTTTCGACGTGACCGATAATCTGCCCGTCGGTCTCGGCGACGAGCGCGTCGGCCTCCGACTCGGGGACGGCGACGACGAAGCCGGTGCCCATGTTGAACGTCCGGTGCATCTCCTCGTCCGTCACCGACCCCTCCTGCTGGACGAACTCGAAGACCGGCTGGGCGGGCAGTGGGTCGTCGATGGCGTACGTTCGATCGCCCATCCGGAGCAGGTTCGTCCAGCCGCCGCCGGTGACGTGGGCCGCGGCACGGACGTCGTGTTCGTGCATCGGTTCGAGCAGGTCCGTATAGATGCGGGTCGGGCGCAGGAGCTCCTCACCGATCGTGCGTTCGTCGTCGAACGGGAACGGGTCGGTATAGTCGTGATCGCGGGTGACCGCTTCGCGGGCCAGCGTGAGCCCGTTCGAGTGGATCCCGTTCGAGGGGAAGCCGACGAGGACGTCGCCGACCGCGGCCTCGCCCTCCAGCACGTCGTCTTTCGCGGCGAGTCCGGCGCAGGTGCCCGCGAGGTCGAAGCCCGTCACGACCTCGGGCATCACCGCCGTCTCGCCGCCGAGCATCGTCAGGTCGGCCTCCTCGAGGCCGACCGCCAGCCCCTCGCCGACCTGGTTCGTCAGCTCCTCGTCCGGTTCGTCGATCGCGAGGTAGTCGACGAACGCGACGGGCTCGACCCCCGCGGCGACGAGGTCGTTGACGTTCATCGCGATGCAGTCGATCCCGATCGTCGAGAAGTCCGCGATCGCTTCCGCGACCAGCAGTTTCGTGCCGACGCCGTCGGTCGCGAGCGCGAGGTATCGATCGCCGATGTCGAGCAGGCCGGCGTACTCGGTCGTCAGGTCGCTGCCGAACGCCGACAGTAGCGCCGCCGTCGCGTCCTCGCTGGCCTCGATGTCCACGCCGGTGTCGGCGTAGGTGAGTCGCTCCCGCTCGCTCCCCTCGTCCGCTGGATCGGTCATGGATGAACGACCTCGTGGCGTGAGCAAAAGGTCACCGGTTAGCGCCGGTGCCCGTGGACGCCCCGACGCCGGACCCGATCGTCAGAAGAAGCCGAACAGGACGTAGAATCCCACGAGCAGGACCAGGCTCACCGCGAAGACGACGGCGAAGACCGGTTTGCTCCACTGCAGCACCGACTTCCCGTCGAGCGGTCCGAACGGGATCATGTTGAACGCGGCCAAGAAGAGGTTGATGAGGACGCCGAGGTGACCGATCGTTCCGAGGAACCCGACGATCCCGGGCTGGCCGCTGAAGAGCATCAGCGGGAAGAACATGAGCGCGAGCAGGTGGTTCGTCACCGGCCCGGCGAGCGCGATGTGGCCGTTCTCCCGGTTCGTGATCCGTCCCCTGTGGTAGACTGCACCGGGCGCGGCGAAGAGGAAGCCGATCAGGGCGCTCATGATCGCCAGAAAGAGCATCTGGTAGTCCGCCCGGAACTCCGCGATCTGGCCGTACTCGATCGCGACGACCTTGTGGGCGAGTTCGTGCAGGAGGAAGGCGATCCCGACGGTGACGAAGCTCAGGCCGATCGTGAGCAGGAAGTCGCCGATCGTCGCGCCGCCGAGGTGAACTGGCGCGAGCAACAGCGCGAAGGCGACGCTCAACGAGATCCAGGCCAGCGCGAGGTCGAACAGTTCCTTGTGGCTGAACGTGAGTTCGGCGTCCGGCTTCCGACGACTTCGGTAGCTCACGTGAAAAGCCCCCACAGGAGTTCGAGCGTGTTGCGGGCACCCTGGAGCAGTTCGTCGAACAGGGCGTCGACGCCGCCGATCTCGCCCCCTGCCAGCCACGGGAGGACGACGATCGGGAACAGGACCGTCGCGATCATGCTCCCGACGTTCGTGAGCGCGACGATCATGATCAACCGGAAGAGGGGCACGTCGAACATGTCCTCGAGCGCGTCGGCCATCGGGCGTTCCGTGTCGCCGACGATGTCGTTGAGCGTCTGGATGTCCCGCACGTTCACCGGCCGGTACTTGAGTTCGACGTAGCCCGCGAACCAGCCGGGTGCCAGCAGCGGGTTGATGCTGGTCAGCCAGGCGACGCTTCCGCCGACGCCGGCGCTGGTCCAGCGGGCCCCGGCCAGTCGGGCCAGCGTGAACGCGAAGATTCCGTTGAACAGGAACCACGCGAGGAAGATCTGGAGGAGGAACGTGTTCTGGACGCCCGCCATGATCAGCAGGAAGAAGAAGCCGACGAAGCCGAGCATTACCAGGTAGCCGACGATCTTCAGCGGCGAGAACCGCCGTCCCGACGCGGTTCCGGTCAGCGACTCCATCGGCGGGAGTTCGTCGGGATTGAGAAGGTAGTGTTCGATGCCGGCCTTGTGTCCCGCCCCGACGACGGCGACGACCTCGTACCCCTGTTCCCGGAGCTGGTGGAGCTTGTGTGCGATGTAGGCGTCGCGTTCGTCGATCAGTGCGTTCGCACCCCGGGGGCTGAACCGGCGAAACTCCTCCATCATCGCCGCGACGACGTCGCCGTCGGTCATCTCCTCGATGTCGATCTCGTCGATGTCCTCGACGTCCCCGCCGAGCGCGTCGAAGACGAATCCGAGCACCGCACCGATCGCGACCCCGACGCCGAGTCCGGCCAGCGCGCCGATCGTGCCCCGGATCGCGTACTCGCCGGCCCCTTCGACGGTCGACGCCGAGAACGGCCCGACGAAGGTGTTCGTCGCGACCAGCGTGAGACAGCCGGCGACGCCGATCGCGACGCCGCCCAGGAGCCGCATCGAGAAGCCGCTGAGGAGACCGCCGGTGTAGCTCTGGGCCGACTCCAGCGAGGGCAAAAAGACCAGTCCGAGTAACAGTCCGCCGACGACGCCGATCCCCGTCGCACCGACGAACTGCAACGTGGTGGGGTCGCTTACCCCGAGGGTCAAGAGGTCGCCGAATCCGAGCGCCGGCCCGAGAAACGCAGCGAAAACGAGTCCGACGAACAGTCCGCCGACGGCACCGACGGCCAGCCCGATCGTCCGCGGATCGGTGATCCCCAGCGCGAGGCCGCCGACCATCTTCAGCTTCTCGACGAACGACAGGCGACTCCAGAACCGCTGGATCGTCACCTGGATGTCCCGATCGACCAGTGCGACGCCGTGACCGTTGCGCTCGGCGGCCTCGATCGCCGCCCGCATGTCCGCACCGGGTTCGATGTCGAACCGTTCGCCGAGTCGGGACTGGACGTACGACAGCATCCAGTAGGCCAGGAACTGGAAGACGGTGTTCCCCGAGAGGAGATCTTTGGCTTCGACGTCGTCCGGGGTCCCGCCCTGCATCTGTCGATACCGACCCTCGTCGAGTTCGACGGCGACGACGTCCGGGTCCTCCCGATCGACCGTCTCGTGAACGTCGTCGACGCTCGCTTGCGAGACGTGTGCCGTCCCGAGGACGTGGACGGATCCGCGTCCGTCGGCCGGCGGCTCGGGGGGTTCCGGCACGTCGGCGTCGCCTGCATCGCTCATTACCGGGTCAACTCGGCGACGACTTTTACCAGTATCGGACCCGCGCGACCCGGGGAAGCCACCGACAGCAAGACTGATCAGCGTCGTCCCGGAACGTCCGGCGATGACCGATCTCATGGAGACGCTGATCGAGAACCGGGAGATGGTGCAGCCGAACCACGCGAACAACCTCGAGGTCACCCACGGCGGAAACGTCATGAAGTGGATGGACGAGGTCGGCGCGATGTCGGCGATGCGGTTCTCGGGGGAGACCTGCGTCACCGCACGGGTCAACCGGATGAACTTCGAGCGGCCGATCCCGGTCGGCGACACCGCGTTCATCACGGCCTACGTCTACGAGGCGGGAACCTCCAGCGTGAAGGTCCGCCTGATCACCGAACGGGAGGACCTGCGAACGCGAGAGCGCGAGAAGACCACCGAATCCTACTTCGTCTACGTCGCGATCGACGACGACAACATGCCGACGACGGTTCCCGAACTGACGGTCAGCACCGAGGAGGGAGAGCGCCTCCGAGAGGAGGCGATCGAGGGCGAGAACGGCGACCTGTAGCTGGAGTCCGTGGAGGCGGCCCGATCGCGACCGGTTCACTCGAACCGGACGGTCTCCACCCCGGGGTCGATCCGGACGCGACCGCCGATCGGGATCGGGGTCGTCGGCCACGTGTGTCCGAAGTCCAGGTTCGAGACCACGGGTGCGTCGGGGTTGTACTCGGCGACCACGTCCTCGATCACTGCCCGCTGGTCGGCTCGATACTGTTCTCGGCGGTCCGCCGGCCTGGACTCGAGGTGGGACTGCGCCGCCGGACGACCGACGAGCACCCCGTCGAACCGTTCGAGGAGGCCCCGTTCGCCGAGCGCCCGGAATACACCCGCGACCCAGGCGGGGTCCGGGAGTTCCTCCGAGGTCTCGATCGCGAGGATCGTGCCGTCGAGGGCCGACTCGGTCGGCAGATACTGGTCCGCGATGAACTGCTGGTCGAGGACCTCGAGACACCCACCCCAGACCCGGCCCTCGACGGGCGTCTCGCCGCCGGCCCACTTCCAGCCCGGATTCGGCTCCGTCTCGCGGGGCTCGTCTAGCGAGTCGAGGTCCGCCCAGTCGCCCGATTCGTCGGTGAACTCGTCCGCGGGGCGAAGCTCGCCGAACGAGTCCTCGAAGAACGCCCGTTCGGTGTATTCGACGGTGTGCTCGAAGAGGCCGCCCTCCATCGAGAGTTCGGCCATCACCGACGGACCGTAGTACGAGACGATCCCGAGGTTCCACAGGTACGACGCGAGGTGCGTGTTGTCGCTGTAGCCGTAGAACCGCGTGGGGTTCGCCCGGAGCACGTCGGGATCGAGGTGGTCGAGGACCCGGACCTGGTCGTTGCCGCCGATGACGGCGATCACGCCGCTGATCTCGGGGTCCTCGAACGCGTCCATCACGTCCCTGGCGCGTTCTTCCGGGTGGTCGTAGAGGTAGTCGTCGTCCCTCTCGGTCGTCGGATACTCCACTGGTTCGAGGTCGAATACGTTCCGGAGCCGATCGAGACCCTGCTCGTAGACGCGGGGAAACTCGGTCGACGGGTTCCTCGACGGGGCAACGACCGCGATCCGATCGCCCCGCTCCAGCGCCGGTGGCGTGACGAATTCGCGTTCTCCGTGTCCGGACATACCGTTTCGTTTCGGCGATCGTCTCAAATAGTTGATTGTGGTATGATACCATCAATCAATCGGAGCGTGCTGGTTACGGACGGCCGACGAACGCGGTGAATCCGACCGCGTCGACGATCACCTGGCGCTTGAGCAGGGCAAAGCCCAGCGCGACCAGCCCGAAGCCGCCGATCGTCAGGGCCGTGATCGACTCGCCGAGGACGAACACGCCCACGACCGTCGCGACGACCGGGATGAGATACGCGACGAGCGCCGCCTCGAACGCGCCGTGTTCGTCGAGAATCGTGAAGTAGATCAGGTAGGCGATCGCGGTCGAGAAGATCCCGAGGTAGAGCACCGTGGCGACCGCCGTCGGTGCCGTCGCCTGGACCGCCGGGATTTCGCCGGCACCCAGGCTGACGGCGTGCAGGAGGAGCGCACCGACGACCATCGACCACCCCGTCAGGGACACTCGATCGATCGTCGGTCCGGCGCGCTGGATCACCACGCCGCCGAGGGCGACACTGACGACCTGCAGGACGACGAGCAGGCGGGCCGCGGTGTCGCCGGCGAGCAGGTCGGTCGGATCCGGCCTGACGACGAGCCCGATCCCGAGAAAGCCGATCGCAACGCCGACGGCGCCGATCGGCGAGAGTCGCTCGTCCAGCAAGAAGAGTGCCCACAGCGCGGTGAAGATGGGAACCAGCGCCTGGATGATCGCCGCGACGCCGCTCGGAACAGTCTGCTGGCCGACGAAGAGGAGGCCGTTGCCACCGATGAGGAAGAGGCCGCCGCCGACGATCGCCGCCGCGTTGTGCCGGCCCCGCGGCCACCAGTCGTCGACGCGGATCGCGGCGTAGCCGAGCAACAGGACCGCGGCGACGTCGTAGCGGATCGCCGCGAACAGGAGCGGCGGCAGGTACTCGAGACCGACCGCGATCGCCGGAAAAGACAGCCCCCAGAGGACGGCGAGCAGGAGGAAGAGCGACACGTCGACGAGTCGGGTCACGCAATCGAGTTTCGTCGACCGGCGCAAAGGGCTGGCGGTTCCGGCGATCCGATCGGATACCGCTGTCGACACCAGCGCGGGCGCGCCGGCTACAGATCCACCGCGGGCGTGGTGAACGACCCCTCGTCGGTGTCCGGATCGTACTCGTCGATCGCGGTTCGGACGAGCCTGAACACGCCGTTCTTGCTCCAGCGGGCGGTGTTGATCTGGAGGTCGTAGAACCCGCGATCGGTAACGTCGATGTCGTAGTACGCCTGATACCGCCCGGCTTCGCTGACCTCACGGACCCGCATCTCCGCCTCCGTCTCGACCCGGTCGCTGATCCGCTCCAGACGAACGGCCTCGGGTGCGTCGAGCCAGATCCGCAGGTCCGCCCGATCACCCGCGAGCCAGCCCGCGAGTCGCGATTCGAGGATGAACGGCTTGTTGCTCGCGCCCCACTGTTCGGCGATCGACTGGAGGCGACCGTCCAGCGCCCGATCGATCTCGTCGGACGAGTCCGCCTGTGCCGTCAACTGGTTGAGGCTGACGCCGCGATCGTCGGCGAGTTCGCGGAAGATGTCGCCCCCGGAGACGTACGGACAGCCCATCGCGTCCGAGAGGCGCTCGCACAGCGTCGTGGCACCACAGCCCGGTGGCCCGGAGACGGTGACGAAGAGGTTGGTATCGATCTCCGCGGTCGAAGCGCCGTTCGTGGACATAGGCCCCGTTTCTCTCGAAGGGTGAAAAGAGGATGGGGCACGCGTCTTCCCGCCGCCACTGCGAACGCGCCGATCAGAGTAGCCGGTCGACGTCGGCCAGCGACTCGAGCACGTAGTCGGGTTCGACGGACGACTCGTCGATCGTAGCCCGATCCGTCACGCCGGTCAGGACGACGGCCGTCGTCATGCCGGCCCGGTTCCCAAGCGCGATGTCGGTGTCGAGCCGATCGCCGACGACGAGGGTTCGTTCGGGGTCGGCGTCGAGCCGGTTCATCGCCGCGGCGGCGGCGATCGTGGAGGGTTTCCCGAGAATCGCGTCAGGTTCTCGCCCGGCGACGGCCTCCATCGCGGCGAGGATCGCCCCCGACCCGGGAATCGATCCGTCCTCGACCGGGATGGTCGCGTCCGGGTCGGTCCCGTAGAACGGCACGTCGCCGTCGAGCGCCCGCAGGGCCTCCCAGAGCGTGTCGAACGAGAAGTCCGTGTCGAACGAGCCGACGACGACCTCGGCCGCGTCGGGATCCGCGGTGAGTTCGACCGCCGCCTCCTCGAGGATCGCCGCGAGCCGATCGCTCCCGACGAGGTAGACCCGGTCGCCGGGATGGGTGGTCGCGAGGTACTCCGCGGCGACGGTCGCGGACGTGAGGACTGACCCGGGGTCGACGTCGATTCCGTGGGGCTCGAGTTTCTCGCCGTACTGGTCGCTGCCGCGGGTCGGGTTGTTCGAGAAGAGGAGTCTGGCACAGCCCGCGTCGTCCAGCGCGTGCAACCCGTCGGTAACGTCCGGAACGAGTTCCTCGCCCCGGACGATCGTGCCGTCGACGTCGAGAATCGCCGCCTCGTACGCAGTCATCGCCACCGGCTACGGCTGGGCGCGGATTGAGTGTTTGGATGGCCGGCCTCCGGTGGACGGCTCACTCGCGACGCTCGAGCGATAGGTCGGCGGTCTCGATTCCCGCCGCTTCAGCCCGCTCGTTCGATTCGAGCAGCCGATCGAGTCGCGCCTCGAACTCGTCCTCGGAGAGATCGCCCGCGGCGTACCGCTCCTGGAGTCGCGTTACGGGATCTCGACTGGAGCGGACCGAACTGTCGGCTTCGGTGACTGCCGTCTCGCGGTCCTGGTCCTCGCTCCCGGTGCCGGTTCGCGTCGTGAGATACCAGACGAGAACGACGCTGAGAACCATGAGAACCGTAAACGCGAGCGCGTACAGCGGCCCGGCGAACAGCAACGCCGCGATGATCAGGACGTCCGCCAGGACGAACTTGATCGCGAAGATCTCCGTGAGGCTGTAATCCCGGCCACCCGACTCACTGCCCATACGTGTATTCAGCGCGTCGACAGGAATAACTGTAGGGGAACCCCGGCAAATCGATCACCGTGTGGCGGTCGGCGTGCACCGATCGGCGTGCCCCGACAGCCGTACGTCGATCGAGTCGGCGACCGTCGAACGCGGTGGGAATTCTTATCCCGCGACCCGCTCTACCACGGGGTATGGGACTCGAGGTCGAAGCCCCCGCGCCGCCGGAACTGGAGTTCGTCGATCCGAACGAGTACGACGACGCGACGATCAGCGCCGACGGGACCGACGAGATCGATTACCGCCGGGAGGAACTCCAGGAGTTCCTCGAGGAGGGCGCCTGGGAGGAAGCGTTCGACGAGTGGGTGGCGGACACCGATCTCGAGGAGCGGGAGTACGAGATCGCCCGCGACCTCGACCTCTTCGCGGAGTTCGACTTCTTCTGGGACGACTTCGCCGATCGGGTCGGCTACCACGCCCCGGGTATTCCCGAGGACTGGCAGGCCCGCGAGTACCACCCGGAACTGGACACGTGGGGCACGGTCTCCGCGATCAACGCCGAACTCACCGAGTTCGGCCAGATCGTCTCCGTCGTCCTCAAGGAAGAGTACATCACCTGGGAAGCCGAGTACGAACCGCCGGAGGACCTGCCGGACTTCGACTGATCGCGGCGCGACGCCGCCGTCGCACTATTCGCGCGGGACGGCGATATTTTGCAGTTGCACCTCGCAACGCGGGCAGGTTCTCGGCGTGGCCGACGTCGATCGGTACGTGCAGGTCGGACATTCGAAGGTCGGTCGACCGGCTGTGAATGGGTCCGTGTATCCCATAGTGGAGGGAGAACCGTTCCCGAGCATAAGCGTTGCCCCAACGCGGTAGTCGACCGTCCAAAAATAGAACGTAGAGGTAGTTACAGAATCGTAATTGGACGATAGTCCAATTACTCTTCCTTCCTGACCGCCACGATCGCGAACGTCTCCGGTCGGTCCATCGCAGTCTCGATCTCGAAGCCGGCCGTCTCGAGCTGGTCGACGACGTCGTCGGGGCCGAACCGTTCGTCGAGCGGCGGTCCGCTCTCCTCGGTGCCGGTCGCAGACCAGTCGACAGTGACGAGTCGACCGCCCGGGCGAAGCACCCGCGCGAGTTCCTCGAACGCCTCGTCCGAGGCGTACTCGTGGTGGGTCATGTTCGAGTACGCGGCGTCGAGGTGGTCGTTCGCGAACGGCAGCGAGGAGACCTCGGTCGTGACGAATTCGACGTTCTCCGGCGCGCCTTTCTCCCGGTAGCGATCGTGCATCGCCGACTGGACGTCGACGGCGTAGATCGTCTCGACGAACGGCGCGACGTCGTCGGTGTAGAACCCGGTTCCCGACCCGAGGTCCGCGACGACGTCGTCCTCGGTCGTCGCGAGCATCGCCACGAGTTCCTCGCGCGAGCAGTACCGGTACCGGGACGGGTCCTCGAGCGCGTCGGCGCGTTCGATCGGGAAGGTATGAAAGCCCATTGCCGGCGCTTGGGGACGAGGATACTTCCACCTTTCTCGACGGCTCTACGTCGGATCGCGTACGGTCGCGGTTCTCGCCGTCACACACGCGGTTCTCGGCCTTCGCCTCCGAACCGCGCAATCGTTGGATCGCGGTTCTCGGCCTTCGCCTCCGAACCGCGCAATCGTTGGATCGCGGTTCTCGGCCTTCGCCTCCGAACCGCGCAATCGTTGGATCGCGGTTCTCGGCCTTCGCCTCCGAACCGCGCAATCGCTGGATTCTCGGCTGCGCGTTCCCTGACACCGAGACGAACGTCCATGGCGGTTCCCGAGTCGGTCCGGCGGTACGCCCACCTCGACGTCCTGGTCCTGACCGCGTCGATCTGGTTTCTCGCGAAGTTCGTCCGGTACGCCTTCCCGCCGCTGTTCGGTCCCTTCCAGGACAGCTACGGCGTCTCGAACGCGACGCTCGGGACTGCCTTTACCGGATTCATGCTGGTCTACGCGGCGATGCAGTTCCCGTCCGGAATGCTCGCCGATCGCCTCGGCTCCGTCACGGTCATCACGACAGGGGCGCTTGTGGCGGCGATCGCCGGCCTCGCGCTCGTCGTCGACTCGCCGTTCGTCGTGCTGGTCGGGGCCATGCTCGTGATGGGTGCCGGAACTGGCGCGCACAAGACCGTGGCCGTCCGGTTGCTCTCGACGGCCTATCCCGCGCGGACGGGTCGCGCACTCGGCGTCCTCGACACCTTCGGCGCGTTCGGCGGCGTGGTCGCCCCGGCCGCGGTCGTCGCCGTCGCCGGCCTGTCGTTCGCGTTCGGCGAGAACTGGCGAGCGATCTTCCTCGGAACCGGCGTGGTCGGCCTCGCGCTCGCCGTCTCGTTCCGGTACAGGGTCGCCGAGCGGGTGCCTGGCGAGGCCGAGGGAGACGCGGCCACGGGGCTCGGCCCGGGGACGATCGGCCAGTACGCGACGCTCTTTCGCGATCGGCGATTCTCGCTGTTCGCGCTCGTGACCGTCCTGTTCTCGTTCACCTACAACGGCCTGGTCGCGTTCGCGCCCCTGTATCTCACGCAGGAGGCGGGCCTCGCCCCCTCGACCGCGAGCCTGCTCTACAGTGCGCTCTTCCTCGCGAGCCTCGTGCAACTGGTGACCGGCGACCTCAGCGATCGGGTCGGGACCCTGCCGCTGATCGTCGGGACGCTCGTGCTCGCCTCGATCGCGCTGGCCGGTTTCGTCTCGCTCACCGGGACCGCCAATCCCGTCCTGCTCGGCGGCACCCTCGTCGCCGCCGGAGTGGGTGCCCCACGGGTACCGACCCGTCCGGGGCGCGTACCTGATGGCGGCGATCCCGGACGACGTCGCCGGCGGGGGACTGGGAATCGTCCGGACGGTCCTGATGGGGGCCGGCGCGATCGCGCCCGCGATCGTGGGCACGCTGTCGGAAACCGCAGGCTTCCGGCCCGCGTTCTGGCTCCTCACCGCGTCGGTCGTCGCGGCGACGGTCCTCGCAGTGGGCCTATGGGCGCTCGAGGCCGATCGAGACGGCCGGGCCGATCGATAGTCGAGGCCGCGGAACGGCCGTCGTCACCGGGCGCGAGCGGTAACCGAGACAAGAGTTATTGTTCCGCAGACGTATGGTACAGTATGACACTCGCAGAGCCACGCGAGGACGAGTACGAGTGCGTCCAGTGTGGCCGGCGAGAGACCGCCGTCGACGCGTTGCTGTCGACCTGTCGGCGGTGCGGGGGCGAGATGCGAAACGTCGAGTTGATTCAGGAGTAGCCGAGGTGTCGTCGTGGCCCGCGCCGACCGGGAGTGGCCACACCAGTTTTTTGCTGGCGGTCGTGGAAGCTCGACCCATGCACAAACTCGTGAATATCGACGGCGTCGAGCCACTCGACCTCGAAGACGTCGATCCGTCGTTGCTTCCGATCGGTCCCGAACTCGAGCCCGATCGGATGCGCCCGAGCGTCTGGGAGTACGAACGCGGTGCGGAGAACACGTTCCACCGCCAGGCCGAGCAAGAGGAACTCTACGTCGTCCTCGAGGGTACCCTCGAGGTCACGATCGAACGCGACGACGAGCGCGACGTCGTCGAGTTGACCGTCAACGACGTCCTCGTCGTCCCACCAGGAGCGTGGCGACAGTTGAAGGCGATCGAGGACAGTCGGGTCCTCGTCGTCGGCGCTCCCAACGTCGCGGACGACGCGATCACTGAAACGGAGGAGTAGTCCGGCCTATCCGTCGAGGGAGACCGCGATCCCGAGCAACGCCAGCCCGAACACGACCGCGACGCCGCCGACGATCGTGGTTCCGGCGAGCGCGACGGCGCCACCGGCGACGACGCCGGCACCGCCACCGCCCGCGAGCGCCGACGCCGAGAGCGAGGCGGTCCCGTCCGTGCCGCGCTCCAGGGCTTCGAGGTCGGCCCGAAGGGCCTCGAGTTCGTCCCGGGTCTGTGCCCTGTCACTCCCGTCTTCGACCGCTGAAAGCCGATCGTGGACGCTCGCGAGCCGATCGTCCAGCGCGTCGACGGTGGTCGCCAGGTCGTCGACCGTCGACTCGAGCGACCTGACGGCCGTCTCGTCGGCTACCGACGCAACCGTCGTCGTGAGACCGTCGACCTCGGACGACAGCCGATCGAGGCGCTCGCCGTGCTCGACCAGTTCGTGGTCATCCGCGGGCAGGTCAGCGACGGTCTCCGAGAGCCGATCCTGGGCCGCCCGGAGCGACTCGAGGTCGGCCGCCACGTCCTCGACCTCGCTCGCGACGGCATCGACGTCGGCCGCCACGTCCTCGACCTCGCTCGCGACGGCATCGACGTCGGCCGCCACGTCCTCGACCTCGCTCGCGACGGCATCGACGTCGGCCGCCACGTCCTCGACCGCCGACTCGTCGACCCGCGTCTCGAGTCGAGACGAGAGGTCGTCCGCTCGCGACTCGATCGACTCGACAGTATCCGCGAGGGCCGCCAGGTCGGCCTCGAGCGTCGATCGAACCTCGTCGATCGATGCCTCGGTCTCGACTCGCGCGTCGGCGACCCGGTCGTCGAGGTCGGTCCGCACGCCGTCGACTCGCTCGTCGAGGTCACCTCGAAGGTCGTCGACGTGTGCCTCGAGGTCGTCACGAACGTCGGTGACCCGATCGTCGATCGTCGTTTCGAGCGTGCCGATGCGCTCCCCCAGATCGTCCTCGGTCTCGGCCAGTCGCTCCTCGATCGCGCTCACGTCGGCCACGATCGACTCGAGGTCCGCCGTCACCGACTCGATCGTCGCTCGCTGGTCGTCGATCGACTCCTGGAGGGCCGCGACGTCGGCCTCCGTGGCGGCCGCCGCCTCGATCGCGTCCACGGCGTCGGCGACCTCCTCGAGATCGGCCGCGAGCGTAGAGACGTCCGCCGTCACCGACTCCAGCGACTCGGTCAGTTCCGCGTGTTCGCCCTCGATCGTCTCGAGGTTCGTCGCGATCGCATCGACCCGGTCCGCGTCGGCCGTCTCGGCCGCGAGGTCGTCGATCCTGCCGCGGACGCCGTCGATCGTCTCCCGAACGTCGTCGAGGTCCGCTTCGAGCGCGTCGGTGGTAGTCGAGAGGTCGGTCTCGACGACCTCGACGCGCTCGTCGGTCGTCTCGAGATCGGACGCGACGTCGTCGACGCGATCGTCGACCGAATCGCGGAGGTCGGCGAGTCGATCGTCGGTCCGGGCCGACAGGTCGTCGAGCCGTTCCGAGACGCCCGTGATCCGGGTCGACTCTTCCTCGAGTCGACCGGCCAGGCCCTCGACGCGCGTGTCGACCCGGTCCAGTTCGTCGCCGAGGGTGACGAGTTCCTCGTCGAGCCCCGTGACCGTCTCCTCGACGTCGTCGAGGTCGCTCTCCGACGCGGCGTCGGCCGCGAGTTCGGCCAGGTCGTCGCGCAGGGCACCGGCCCGATCCTCGAGGGACGCGGTCCGATCGGCGACGTCCTCGAGGTCCGTCGCGAGGTCCGCGAGCCGATCGTCGAGGACGGCCCGTTCGTCGGCCGCGTCCGCGGACGTCTCTGCGAGGGCGTCGACCTCCGATTCGATCGTCTCGATCCCCGATTCGATCGCCCCGACGTCGCCGTCGAGATCGGCGAACGCTTCCGACA
Organism: Halosolutus amylolyticus; assembly: GCF_023566055.1. NCBI lineage: Archaea > Methanobacteriati > Methanobacteriota > Halobacteria > Halobacteriales > Natrialbaceae > Halosolutus > Halosolutus amylolyticus. Next base: position 67,645 of record NZ_JALIQP010000006.1, read on the forward strand.
GCGCGTCCAGTTCGTCCTCGAGTTCGGTGACGGTCTCTTCGCTCGCGTGACTGGCGCTCTCCGCTTCGACGTCCGTGAGGTCGTCGGCGAACGCCTCGAGTCGGTCCTCGAGGGCCGCGAGTTCCTCGACGGAGGGCGACCGTTCCTCGACGTACTCGATCTCGTCGGCGAGCCGATCGACGTCCTCGCCGACCGCCTCGATCTCCGCGTCGCGGTTCGCGAGCCGATCGAACAGCTGGTCGATCGCGTCGTCGGCCCTGTCGTGGTCCGCCTCGGCGGCGAGCGAGTCGTCGAACGAGAGCGACGTCTGGCCGCCGTCGTCGGTCCTGCCCGTGGCTCCAGTCGATTCCGCCGTCGTGCCGTCGGTGGTTCCGCTGGTGGTGTCGACAGCAGTCGCGTCGTTCGCGGGCGTCGACTCGTCCCAGGTGACGTCGTCGAACGCGTCGACCTCGTCGGCCGCGGCCGCGAGAGCACCCCTGGCGGCGCTTGCGGCGGGGTCGTCCGCGAGCCGGACGCCGCGAATCGAGAACGGCAGGGTTCCCGCGTCGAACCGCCCGCCCACGAGGTACTCGATCCCCTCGGTCGCGCCGTCGCCGGCGACCGCGATCGGGACCGCCAGTCCCTCCTGGACGTCGCTCGCGTCCGCCTCGGCGGCGATCGCCTCGACCAGGTCGCCGACGAGCGCGTCGTGTGCGGCCGCCAGGGCGCTTTCGACCTCGCCGGTCGCCGCCTCCGGATCGAGCACGAACTCCTCGAGGACGCCCGCGATCTCGGATCGAGCGTGTCCGGTCTCGTTCGCCGCCTCCTGGACGATCCACTCGCTGCCCTTCGCAAGCGAGAACGCGAGCACCGGGACGCCGTAGTACGCGAGCGCGACACTCGTCGTCTGGGACTCGATGCAGACCCCGAGCCCGGTGTAGTTGTCCGCCGCGAGTTGATCGTAGACGACGGCGAACCCCTTGCTGACAGGCGTCGCCTCGGCCGCGCGGTCCGTCAGGGCGGACGCGACGGCGTCGCGATGGGTCTCCCCCGTCGCGGCGGCGTCGACGACCGTTCCGGGCGTCGTATAGCAGAGCGGTCCGCTCGCCGACTCCCCCAGGAGATCGTCGACGACGGCCGCGAGCGCGGGTTCCGCGTAGTCGTCGTCGACGAGCAGCCCGTTCGAGAACAGCGGCTCCGGCGTCTCCCCCGTCGCGTCGGCGACGGTTCTCGCGTCCGTCCCCACGACGTACGTCGTCCCGTCCCGATCGACGGTACGGGCGTCACCCCCAGCGAATCCCGCCGCGTCGAGCGCCGACTCGTCGGCGGGAAGGACGACCGACGGCACCGACTCGATCGTCGGGTCCGCCCCGGTGTCGGTGGCCGATCGGATCGCCCCTAGTCCGATATCGAGACCGTATCCCATGGCGACCGAGACCGAGACCACCCTCTTGGAACTTTGGGCCGGAGTACCAGAATTGAAAACCACGGCAGGGCACCGATCGCGTTCACCGACTGCGAACCGCTCACTCTGGATCCGCGGACGGCGCGGTGATCGGATCGCCGATCGTCACCCCGTCGCCCACCGACAGCGTCGATCCCCACGACGACTCGGGGACGCGCGTGTTGATCATCAGGCGGAAGTAGTGATCGAACCAGTCGGTGGCCGCCCAGTCGGGAAGCGTCTCCTCGCGACGCTCGACGAACGTCTCCCTGAATCCCGCCGTCTCCTCGCCTGTATCGGGGTCGCGCGACGGAACGACGCACCGCTGACACGGGTTCACGCCGTACAGGGGCGTCGCGCCGACGTCGAACGGGACGACCCGGCCCGGCCGATCGTACAACCGGTCCTCCCAGAACGCCGGGACGCCGTCGACGACGAGGTTCGGTCGCAGTCGTCGGCACATCTCCGCGGCGTCGATACCGTCGTACCACGACGCGACCGTTTCGAGGGTGCGCTGGGCGATGACCGTCGGACCGGACGCGTCCTCGTCGTCCGGATGGCCGCCCTCGTCGTCGCGCACGAGTTCGACCGGGTAGCCGAAGACGTCCGAGAGCCACGACGCGAAACAGTCCCGATCGAGTTCGAGGTGGAACGTGCGGGCCTCGTCGTCGTCGGGTCCGGTGACGGCGACGGTCTCGCGGTCGAGGTCGTACTCCGTCTCGAGTTCGTGGATACGGCGCTCGCGCTTGCCGTTGACGTAGGCGTCGAGGGGGTTCTCCGCGAGGGACTCGCGTTTCGTGCTCTCGACGATCGCGTACCGCCGATCCCACTCGAGACCGCCGTTCTCGACGATCGTCGCCGACTGGGTGGTCGTCGCGTCGAGTGACTTGATCGGGTGGACGCGAATCCGGTCGAGGCGTGCCATGACCGCTGGTCCACCACCCTCCGGTTTATTGCTGTCCATTCCGATCGGGCGGGCGGTTGCCCCGTCGACCGATGAGAGCGGTGGTCGACTTCGATCGTCGGGCGAGAGTAGAAGCGGAGGAGCACGGAACCGGACGAGGTCGAAGGCGGAAGAGATCGTGATTAGAATTTATTCTGATGTGAGTACACGTAGATACCTATCCGATCACATATCATTATTCGAGAGATTACGAATCGCGTATTCAAACCGTAACACCCGTAGTACGGACATACACCACACTGTGGCTGGGTAAGAAGTGACACACACAGAGCAAAATCCCTCATGTTTATACATCAGTGCGGTGGCCAGTCAAGTATATGTCCGAAACCGGGGCGGAGTCCCGTCCACTGGCCCGACAGCTACCCGATCCGGCGGCAGCGTCGAACGTGCGGTACAACCCGTCGCTGTCCGAACTTCGTGACCTCGCCGCGGCCGACGAGACGACGACCGAGTTCGGTTCGCCGTCGTACGTCAGCGAGTACCGCTCACGGAGCGCCGATCGGACGAAAAACGCCGTCGATCACGAGTTCACCGACCGGGATCACGACCTGGTCGACGACGCGATCGAGGCCGCCGGCGACCGGGACATGGTCTGCGTCGATCGGCTCATGGGGCGCCACCCCGACGCTACCTTCTGCTGTCGGCTCTACGTTCCCGTCGAGTACGCGCGCATCGCCCTCGCGTGGGCGAACCTGTTCGAACCCACGGACGGCCGCGAACCTGATCTCTACACGCTCCAGTTGCCCGACGCCGACGAGACCGCGATCCGCGTCTTCCCGGAGGAGGGAGTTACCGCGGTGGTAGGCAGCGACTACACCGGTGAAGCCAAGAAGTCGTTCCTGCGGCTGTTCATGTACCGCATCAAGCAACGCGGCGGCCTCGGGCTCCACGCCGGGAGCAAGCGCGTCCGGGTCCGCGACGGTGACGGCGACCTGCGGATCGTCGGACAGGTCTTCATGGGACTGTCCGCGACCGGCAAGTCCACCCTGACGTCCCACGGCTGCTGGCTCGAGGAGTCCGAGGACGCCGTCATGTTGCAGGACGACGTCTGTGGCCTCCTCCCCGACGGCTCCGTCGCCGGCAGCGAGGGCGAGGGCCTGTTCATCAAGACGATCGGCCTCGACGCCGAGGAACAGCCCGAACTCTACGCGGCCGCGACCGACGAGTCGGCGATCCTCGAGAACGTCGCCGTCGACGCGGACGGCACCGTCGACTTCGACGACGACCGCTACACCGCGAACTCCCGGGCGATCGTCCAGCGCGAGGAACTCGCGAGCGCGGACGAGGAGGTCGACCTCGATCGGGTGGACCAGGTCTTTTTCATCACCCGGAACCCGCTGATGCCCCCGGTCGCGAAACTGACCGACGAGCAGGCCGCCGTCGCGTTCATGCTCGGCGAATCGATCGAAACCAGCGCGGGCGATCCCTCCCGCGCGGGGGAGTCGATCAGGGTCGTCGGCACGAACCCGTTCATCGTCGGATCCGAAGGGGAGGAAGGAAATATCTTCCAGGACCTGATCGAAACACTCGACGTCGACTGTTACGTCATCAACACCGGGTATCTCGGCGAGGAGTCGAAAGACGTCGGCGTCGAGGAGTCCGTGACGATCCTCACCGAGGCCGCTCGCGGCACGATCGAGTGGACCGACGACGAGCGGACCGGTCTGACGATCCCCGAGACCGTGCCGGGTCTCGATATCGACGAGTACTACGTCCCCGATCACGTCGACGACTACGACGAGGCCGTCGCCGACCTCCGGGCCGAACGCCGGGCCTACCTCGAGGCGTTCGACGATCTCCGGGAGGAGATCAGAGACGCGGTCTACTGACGGACTCGCCCCGAACGTAACGTGCAGTGACGTGTCTGACCCCATTCAAAAGCGGCGATCGACTTCATCGCTGCTGACGAGTGTGGACGGCCGTGAATCGAACCGGCACCGATCGTGGTGATGCTCCGGTATAGTTAATATGACAGTTACTGTGGAACTGTGTCGTCGACGGCATGTCCAACGGGACTCACGGACGATGCGGGCGAAATCGGCGTGAATATCCGCTACAAACAGTGTTTTCCAGAGAGACGTGTCGGTTGAACCGCCGGTTTCCCGCGAGAATCGGCGGTTTATCACTGAAATGGTACTACTGGTTTACCATGCGGGATCGGTCTCTCTCCTACTGGAGGCATGAGCGCACGCAAAATACTTGCCGTAACAGTCGTATTGATGATGCTCGTCAGTGGGGGCGCATTCGCGATGGCCCCGACTGGCGCAGTCGTAGACGAACACGAAGACGACGACGCACAGGAACCCACAGAAGACGGCGTTTCCGATAGCCAGTTGCAGGTGACGATCGAAGACGCGACGATCGTTCTCCTCTCCGAGGACAGCGAGATGGCCGACGACGCGCCCGCCGACGTCGCGGACAACGAATCCGCCGTCGACGACTCTCAGCAGGGCGTCACGGTCCTCGAATCCTCGATCGAGGTAACCGTCGAGCAGGCGTCGATCCACGGCATCGGTGACCAGTCCGCCGACGCAGCCGAGGATTCGAACGGGCTCGATTCCACCGACTCCGAGGATGACGCGAGCGACGACACTGACGACTCGACCGACACCGAGGACGACGCGAACGGCGTCGAAGACGACGCCGTCGCGGACGATAGTGAGGCCGACGATGTCATCGGCGGCCAGGAAATCACCGTTCAGGAGGCGACCGTCTTCATCGTCGTCGAAGACGGCGACGATGCTGAAGACGACGCGAACGGAGTCGAAGACGGTCAGGCGATGAACTTCGAGAAAGCGACCGCCTTCGTCCTCGTCGAAGACGTCGGCGAAATGCTCGCCGATCAGCCGGTCGGGACGGACGACGGTGCCGTCGAAGACGACGACACCGACGCGGTTGACGACGAGGATGACGAACTCGAAGACGATGGCACCGACGTCGAGAACGGCGAAGACCGGCTGCAGGTGACGATCGAAGAGGCGACGATCTTCATCGTGATCGACGCAACTGACGACCAACCGGCCGAAGAACCGACCGCTGAAGACGACGAACACGAAGTCGACGACGACGAGAGCGACGTCGACGACAACGAGACCGGGGTCGACGACGACAACGAAACCCAGGACGACGACACCGCTGAAGCGGCGGTGACGACGTCCTGCAGTTGCTAAGGGAAGCTCACTCCCGATCGATATTTTTCGGCGAACTGATCGCGCTGGCTCGTAGCGACGGCCACAGCCGGCCGATCGGAGTCCGGTCCCGCCTTCCAGGTGACCCGATCGACGGTCTCGCGCCGCGTCGGCAGGTGGCCCGCAGCAATTGCCGAACACTGATACTGTTATATGCGTCCAGACCCCACAGCCGACAATGAGCGCACAGGTACGAACGCCGACCGCACGCACGTGCGAGCGATGCGGTCGAGCCGAACGCTGGGACGACGACGTCGAGGCCTGGCAGATCGCCCGCGAGGACGGCGACCGACAGGTCGGCAATCCACACTGCATCCACGAATGGGACATCAACGGCGCGTTCAACCCCGTCACCGGCACCGTCAACGGGAAGTAGTCCACACCAGCTCGCGTCGTCAGCACGTCCGCCACCCGTGGGATCCGAACCCGCGCGTCTAGCGGTCTCCACTTCGGGCAACGGCTCCACGTCGAGTGACTGCCAGTCGGGGAACCTTTTTGATGCACCGTCCGTAGCCGCCACCATGCCAACGGTCTATATCACGGCACCACCGGAGTCGGCCGAATCGATCGCCGAACGGCTCGTCGAGGACCGGCTCGCGGCCTGCGTCAATCGGCTCTCGACGTCGTCTACCTACCGGTGGGACGGCGAGGTACAGCGCGAGGACGAAGCGGTGTTGCTCGCGAAGACCACTGACGAGGCGTACGACGCCCTCGTCGATCGGGTCCGGGAGATTCACCCCTACGACGTGCCGTGTATCGAGCGCTTCGACGAGAGCCACGTGCTGGAGTCGTTCGCGGGGTGGCGGGCGGAGAACGTGGCGTAGCGGTACTGCGGGACCACTCGAGGCCGATCGATCGAACCGTGCGTGAGTGTCTGACAGGCGGTGACTGCCCGAAAAAGCAACCCTTAAAACTCGCGCACGGGTTGTGACGCGTATGGCTGGAACCATCGAAGTGCTCGTTCCGGGTGGACAGGCCAACCCAGGCCCGCCGCTCGGTCCCGAGCTCGGACCGACGCCCGTCGACGTGCAGGCGGTCGTCCAGGAGATCAACGACCAGACGGAAGCGTTCGACGGCACCGAAGTGCCCGTCACCGTCGACTACGAGGACGACGGCTCGTTCGAGATCGACGTCGGTGTCCCACCGACGGCCGCGCTGATCAAAGACGAGGCCGGTTTCGAGACCGGCAGCGGCGAACCCCAGGAGGACTTCGTCGCGGACCTCTCCGTCGACCAGGTCAAGACAATCGCCGAGCAGAAACACCCCGACCTGCTCGCGTACGACACGAAAAACGCCGCGAAGGAAGTCGTCGGCACCTGCGCCTCGATGGGGGTCACCATCGAAGGCGACGACGCCCGCGAGTTCAAGGAGAAAGTCGACAGCGGCGAGTACGACGACGTTCTGGCCGAAGCGTAGCGAGGCCAGAACTCGAAGCACGAACGCGGGAGTGCTTCGTTGTTTGGCCGAGGCGTAAGCCGAGGGCAACGCTCGAAGCACGAGCACAGCGAGTGCTGCTTCGTTCTTGCGGCCGGACCCAACACGCTCTGGAGTCCGAACTGTGCGTCTGTTCCTCAGCGAGAGCCGAACCGACGGAGAGAGACGCGTCGGTCGCTCGATCGACGGTCAGAACAGCGGGCGGTAGCTAGATTTGATTCGCGGGCGGAACCGTTCGCTCGTCCGGGGTCGTCGCTCCCCTGGAACCGACGAGAACGCGGACGCTGGCCCCCATCCCGAACGCGGCGGCGATCGAACCGACGACGATCGCGACCGGGACCGTGATCGCGGCGAGACCGCCGAACAGACTGCCGACGAGGATGCCGGCCCAGAGTTCGTTACGGCCGACGCGAGCGGCGATCGATCGACCGACCGAGACGAGCCCGATCGCGGTGACGGCCGGGAGCACCGTCGCCCCGAGGACGACGAGCGGGACGCCGAAGAACGCGCCGACCGACGTCCCGAGCATGAGGTAGCCGACGCCCGTGAGCAGCCCGACGACGAGGGTACTCGGGAGGCCGATACAGACGGAGATGACGGGGCTCCGACGACACGTCGCCACCGCCCGGCTCCCGTACCCCTGGAGCATCCCGAGGATCATAATCGACACGAGCAGCGTCGCGACGACGCCGGCGACGGCCCGCATCAACGCTGGCAACGACTGTATCGCCTCGATCGCGCCGCCCTCCACCCCGAGGAGGGCGACCGATTCGAGCACCGTTCCCCCACTGGAACTATATAACTCTGTTGGCCACATACTCATGTGCTACACCATCACTCTCTATAGTATTTCCGGTTCCACTGAGTGTTCTCCCTCCCTATTCGTCGATCGTCGGCCGAGAATCGATCGCGTCTGGTGACGGAAAAAGGGGGCGTCGCAGTGCGGGGGCCGATCGACGGCGGTTCGGCCGGGAATCGATACCGATCGTCGACGTCAGGCCGGGATCGTCCGAGCCACGCCAGTCGTCGAAGATCAAGGCTGTCCGAGCCACGCCAGTCGTCGAAGATCAAAGCTGTCCGAGCCACGCCGATCGTCGAACCGGCCGAACGGGATCGCTCGGCGGACCGACGGTGTAGTTCGACGGGTTTAAGTTCGGCATGCCACTTCGTTCAACAGAGACAGGCATTGCCTGTTTCACTGACCCGTAGGAGCACACCCTGCGTACTACGGAGGTGAACGATGGCAGATTCGGATATTGAAACCGCAGTGGCTCGCGCACTCGAGGAGTCACCCGATCGGAACTTTACCGAGACGGTAGACCTCGCGATCAACTTGCGCGACCTTGACCTGAACGAACCGTCGAACCGTGTTGACGAGTCCGTCGTCCTGCCGTCCGGAACCGGCCAGGAGACGCGAATCGTCGTCATCGCCGAAGGAGAGACTGCAGTCCGCGCCGAAGAGGCCGCGGACGAGGTCCTCTCGGTGGACGACGTGGCCGATCTGGACGACGACGAGGCCAAAGATATGGCCGACGAGACGGACTTCTTCATCGCCGAAGAGGCGATGATGCAAGATATCGCCCGGCACCTGGGAACCATCCTCGGTCCCCGGGGGAAGATGCCGGACCCGCTCTCGCCCGACGACGACGTCGTCGAGACCGTCAACCGGCTCAAGAACACCGTGCAGCTTCGCTCCGGCGACCGGCGAACGTTCCACACGCTCGTCGGCGCCGAGGACATGGATGCCGAAGACATCGCCGACAACATCGACGTCATCCTGCGTCGCCTGCACGCCGACCTCGAGAAGGGGCCCCAGAACATCGACGCCGTCTACGTAAAGACGACGATGGGGCCGTCTCAGGAGGTGGCCTAGAATGAGCGCACAGGCTGAACGCAAGACCGAAAACCTTCCCCAGTGGAAGAAAGAGGAAGTCGACGAGCTCGCACAGCTCATCGACGACTACGAGAGCGTCGGCGTCGTCGGCATCGCCGGCATTCCGAGCAAACAGCTCCAGGACATGCGACGCGGACTGCACGGCACCGCCGTCGTGCGCGTCAGCCGCAACACCCTGCAGACGCGCGCCCTGGAGGACGCCGGACTCGACGACCTCGTCGAGCACATCGAGGGACAGGTCGGTCTCGTCGCGACCGACGAGAACCCGTTCTCGCTCTACAAGGAGCTCGAGGCGTCGAAGACGCCCGCCCCGATCAACGAGGGCGAGGTCGCCCCGAACGACATCGTCATCCCCGAGGGTGACACCGGCGTCGATCCGGGGCCGTTCGTCGGCGAACTCCAGAGCATCGGTGCCAACGCACGCATCGAAGAAGGTTCGATCCAGGTCATGGAGGACTCGACGGTCCTTTCGGCCGGCGAGGAAGTCTCTGCGGACCTGGCGAACGTCCTCAACGAACTCGGCATCGAGCCCAAGGAGGTCGGTCTCGACCTTCGCGCCGTCGTCGCCGACGGCGTGCTCTTCGATCCCGAAGACCTCGACATCGACGTCGAGGCCTACCAGAGCGACGTGTCGACGGCCGCCGCCCGCGCCCGGAACCTCTCGGTCAACGCGAGCTTCCCGACCGCGACGACGGCCCCGACGCTCATCGCCAAGGCCACGGGCGAGGCCAAGAGCCTCGGCCTGCAGGCCGCGATCGAGGACGAAGACCTGATGCCCGACCTCGTCACGAAGGCCGACGCACAGCTGCGTGCGCTCGCGGCCCAGATCGACGACGAGGAGGCCCTGCCCGAGGAACTGCAGGACGTCGAGGCGCCTGCTGAACCGGCAGCGGCCGACGAGGGCGAGGACGAATCGGCAGACGAAGACGACGATGCAGACGCCGAGGCCGACGCCGACGCCGACACCGAAGACGACGACGATGACGACGACGGCGACGGCGCAGAAGGACTCGGCGCAATGTTCGGCTAATCAACGGAGGACACTACAATGGAATACGTTTACGCTGCACTCATCCTGAACGAAACGGACGAAGAGATCAACGAAGACAACCTGACGGACGTGCTCGACGCTGCCGGCGTCGACGTCGAGGAGTCCCGCGTGAAGGCGCTCGTCGCCGCACTCGAGGACGTCGACATCGACGAGGCAGTCTCCGAGGCCGCTGCCGTCCCCGCGGGCGGTGCCGCCGCAGGCGCTGGCGCGGCCGAGGAGGCCGCAGGCGACGACGAAGAGGAAGAGGTCGAAGAGACCAGCGACGTCCCGGACACGACGGACGAGGACGACGAGGACGACGAGGCAGACGGCGAAGGCCTCGGCGAACTCTTCGGCTAAGTCGCGACGCGACGACTCCGTACGATCCCGATTTCTTTCGACGCGATTCGTCGGTAGCTACTTCTGGGGACCGTGCGAACGGCCGATCGTGACGACGGCAGTGTACTTCGACCTCGACGGCACGCTCTGTTCGTACGCCGTCCCGTTCGAGGAGCAGTTCGAATCGACCGTCGCCCCGTACGGCGAGCCGAGCGAAGCGGCCTACGACGCCTACGTCGATCGGCTGCTGGACGCCCTCGACAGCTGCGAGTCGGAGCCGTACCGTCGTGCGTTCGAGGCCGTCACGGACCGGATCCCCCTCGACGTGACGCCCGAGACGCTCGCCCGAGAGTACTGCGAGGTCGAGCGCGAGGCGTCCGTCGTGTCGGCGGACACAAGGCGGGTCCTCGATCGGGTCGCGAAGACCGCGCCGATCGGCATCCTGACGAACGGGGACGATCGGCAACAGCGATCGAAACTGGAGCACCACGGCCTCGCAGAGGCGGTCGACGAGGTGATCGTCTCGAACGGCGTCGACGTGCGGAAACCCGATCGGCGAATCTTCGACCTCGCGAAAGCCCGCCTGCCGGCCGACGACTACGTCTACGTCGGGGACAGCTACGAGGAGGATGTCCTCGGTGCCCGGCAGGCTGGCTTCAGGACGGTGTACGTGACGGCGAATGACGAACCCGCGGACGTCGAGGCGGCCGACGCCGTCGTGTCGAGCGTCGGCGACCTGCTCGAACCGGAATCACTCCCGGCTTCGATACGACCCACCTTCAGGACGACGAGCTAGCGTCGATCGGCGCGGGTTTAAACGAGAGAAGGCGGCCAGAGGGAACGATGGCCGTCCCCGTCGAGTTCGTCGTCGAACCGAGGCTGACGGTGCAGTTGCTCGGCTGGATTCTGGCTGGAGCGCTTCTCGGCAGCTGTAGCGGACTCGTCCCGGGACTACACGCCAACAACTTCGCACTCCTGCTCGCGGGGGTCGCGCCGTCGGTCCCCGGCCCGCCGCTGTTCGTCGGCTGTGCGATGCTCGCCGCGGGCGTCGTCCACACGTTTCTCAACGCCGTCCCCGCGATGGCGCTGGGGGTGCCGGACGCGGAGATGGCGGTCACCGCACTCCCGGGCCATCGGCTCGTCCTCGCTGGCCGCGGCCACGAGGCGATCCGGCTGTCGGCGCTCGGGAGTCTGCTCGCCGTGCTCGCGGCGATCCCGCTGGCGATCCCCGTGACGTGGGCCATGACCGCGACCTATCCGACGATCCGATCGTCCTTGCCGCTCCTGCTGGCGATGGTCGTCGTCGCCCTGGTCGCGTCCGAACGAACCTGGCGAACCCGGGCAGGTGGACTCCTCTCGTTCGCCCTCGCTGCCGGACTCGGCCTGCTGACCCTCGATCTCTCCCCCGACGCGCCGCTCGACGCCGGCGGAACTCTCGCGCCGCTGTTCGCCGGCCTGTTCGGCGCGCCCGTCCTCATCGACGCGATCCGCGGCGGCGGCGTCCCGCCACAGGACGGCGAGACGATCGCCATCTCCAGTCGACTGGTCGCGGTGACCGCCGTCGCCGGCGCGTTCGCGGGCGCGATCGTCGGCTACGTCCCCGGAATCTCGGCCGCGATCGCCGCGGTCGCAGCACTCGTCGTCGTCCCCGCCGACGCCGGCGATCGCGGATACATCGTCGCGACGAGCGGCGTCGATACGGCCAACACCATCTTCGCGCTGTTCGCGCTGGTCGCGATCGGCCAGCCCCGGACGGGCGTGATGGTCGCGTTCGAGAGCGCGAACGCACCGCTCGACCTCCCGATCCTGCTCGCGGCCGTCGCGATCGCGGGGCTGTCCGGCTTCGTCCTCGTTTGCGTCGTCGGCGACGTGTACCTGGATCTCGTCGGAAAGACGTCGTACTGGAAGATTTCGGCGTCAGTGCTGGTGCTGCTCGTCGTCCTGTCGTTCCTGTTTACGGGCCCGATCGGCGTCGTCGTCTTCGTCGTCGCCGCGACGATCGGGATGGTTCCGGTTCGGCTGCGGGCCCGCCGCGTCCACCTGATGGGGGTGCTGATCGGTCCGCTGATGCTCGGCGGCTAGCTGTCGCCGCCCCGCGCCGCGACCACCCGACGGACCCGCTCTTCGGAAACCGGGTTCGTCGTCTCTCCGTCCTTCTTCAGTGCCGTGCCGACGATCGCGCCGTCGGCACCGGCCGCGAAGCAGTCCCCGATCGTCTCTGCAGTGACACCGCTCCCGACGAACACGGGGACCGAGCGATCGACTCCCGACCTCGCGACCGCGCCGGCGACCCGGTCGACGTCCTCGAGTTCGGTCTCGCGGCCGGTTCCGGGTCCGGAGACGATCAGACCGTCCGCACGCCCGCGCTCGACGGTCTCGATCGCCGTCCGCTCGATATCTCGGTCCCCGATCGGCGTCGCGTGCTTGACGTGGACGTCAGCGAGGATCGCGACGTCGGCGTCGATCCGATCGCGGAGCCGAAGGGTCTCGTGTGCCCGGCCCTCGATCACCCCCTGGTCCGTCGCGGCCGACCCGACGTGGACGTTGACCCGGACGAAGGCGGCGTCCGCGGCGGCGGCGATCGAGAGGGCCGCAGTCGTGTCGTTCCGGAGCACGTTGATGCCGACGGGGACGTCGACCGCGTCGGTCAGGGCCACCGCGAGCGCGGTCAGGTCGGCGACGACGTGTTTCGGAACGTCGTCGGGGTAGAACGGCGCGTCCCCGAAGTTCTCGAGGATAATGCCGTCGACGCCCCCGGCTTCGAGCCGACGCGCATCCTCGAGCATCCGGGTCCGGATCGCGTCTCGATCGCCGTCCGCCGCCGGCGCGCCCGGAAGGGCCGGAAGATGTACCATACCGACGAGTGGACGATCGGCGTCGAAGCGGTCGCGGAGGGACGGTCGCGATGCAGTGGTCATGCTCGTGCTCGTGTCCGGAGAACCAAATGGTTGCTCCGTCTCCCCGCGAGTCGCGGACACGACCCGGCAAGTCCGTCCCCGTTCACGGGCGTTTACTCCCCGCGCTGTCAAGGCCCGGCGATGACCGACCTCTTCGCGCCACTGCCACTTCGTGACCTCGAAATTCCGAACCGCATCGCCGTCTCGCCGATGTGCCAGTACTCCTGCGAGCCGGACGGGCTCCCGACGGAGTGGCACCGCGTCCACCTCGGCAGTCGCGCCGTCGGCGGGGCCGGGATCGTCATGACCGAAGCGACCGCTGTCAATCCTCAGGGCCGGATCACGCCCCACGACCTCGGGATCTGGAGCGACGATCACGCGGCGGCGCTCGCCCCGACCGCCGAGTTCATCCGCGATCAGGGAGGGGTGCCGGCGATCCAGCTCGCCCACGCGGGCCACAAGGCGAGCAAGACCCGTCCCTGGGAGGGCAACGTTCCCATCCCTGCTGACGCGGAGAAGGGATGGGAGGTGCTCTCGCCCTCGCCCGACGCCTACCCGCCGTTCGACGGCGATCGGCCGTCGATGCGAGAGGCGACCGGGGATGACATCCAGGGCGTGATCGACGACTACCGTGCGGCCGCCGAACGGGCGCTGTCGGCCGGGTTCGAGGTCGCAGAAGTCCACGCAGCCCACGGCTATCTCCTCCACGAGTTCCTCTCGCCCGTCACGAACCGACGCGGGGACGACTACGGCGGGCGTTTCGAGAACCGATCGCGACTCGTCCGCGAGGTCACCGCGGCGGTCCGGGAGGTCTGGCCCGACGACAAACCCGTGTTCGTCCGCATCTCCGGCACCGACTGGCTCGACGATCGGGAGTCGTGGACGATCGAGGAATCGGTCCGCCTCGCCGACGACCTCGCGGCCCTGGGTGCGGACCTGATCGACGTCAGTTCGGGCGGGATTCACCCCGATCAGGAACCGCCCGTCGGGCCGAACTTTCAGGTGCCACTGGCCGAGGAGATCCGCGAGCGGACGGACGTCGCCGTCGGCGCGGTCGGCGGGATCACCGAACCCGAACAGGCCGACGCCCTCGTGCGCAACGATCGCGCGGACCTCGTCCTCGTTGGCCGGGAGTTCCTGCGCGACCCCTACTTCGGCCTTCGATCGAGCGATACCCTCGACGGCGATCGGGAGTGGCCGATCCAGTATCGCCGCGCCGTTCGATAATCGAATCCGCCGAATTCTCGCGTCGTCGATCGACCTCGACGACCAGATCGGACCGTGGACTCATACGGTTTACTGTAAGTCAGTTCCGGCGCAACCGCCGCCCGGATCGCGGTTGCGCCGGTAAATCGTACAGCAATCCGTATCAGTCGTCCGTCCACTTGATCGAACAGCCCTGGGACGGCTGCCACTCCAGATCGACCGCCTCGCCAGCCAGCACGGACTCGATCGCCTCGCGAGCGTGGAACCGGGTCGGTTCGTCATCGGGATTCAGGGCGTCGTCGAGGCGGCCGTGGTAGACGAGTCGGAACTCGTCGTCTTCGCGCCGGAAGAGGAAGGGGTCGGGCGTACAGACCGCGCCGTAGGCCTCGGCGACCGCCTGGCTCTCGTCGCGCAGGTAGGCGTCGTACTGGATCCGTCCCTCCTCGACGTACTCCTGCATCGTCTCGAAGGAGTCCTCGGGATACTCCGCGGCGTCGTTGGGATTGATCCCGACGATCGAGACGTCGTCGTACTCGGCCGCGAGGTCGTTGAGGAGGTCGAACTTGGCCTGGGCGTACGGACAGTGGTTACAGGTGAAGACGATCAGCACCGCCTCGTCGTCGGCGAAGTCCGCGAGCGAGTACGTCTCGCCGTCGACTCCCGGCAGTTCGAACTCCGGTGCGAGGTCGCCCTCGTCCAGCTTCGAATCGGACTCTTTCAGGACCATAGGTGACCGTTGCGTGCGTTCGACCGTAAGGACTCCGTTCGATCGGACGGGCCCTGGACGGGACATCGATCGGCACACCGGTCGTGACGGGTGGCCTGCCGGAGCCGACCGACTCTCGAGCGCGATACCGACGGCCCACCTATTTGTACCCGCAGTGATATCGCGTGTGTATGAAGACGCTCGAGGTCACTGACGAACAGTACGCGTTCATCCAGCACCTTCGTGAAGAGATCGCCGAGGACGTCGTCGGAAAGTACGGGTTCGTCCGCGAGCAGGACGCGATCCAGTTCCTGATCGACAACCTGGCGGACGACGTCGAGATCGAGGGCGACTTCGACTCCTCCGCCGCGGACGACGTCGCCGCGTCGGTCGGCGCCGCGATACACGGCGATCCGGAGCCGAACGACCTCGAATCGGTCTCGTACGTCGAGTCCGAGGAGTCGGAACCGGGGGAGTCCTCGATCGATCCCGTCGACGAATCGGCCGATCCGGAGCCCACAGGCGACGGACCGGACGTTGCCGACGAACCGGACGGCGACGACGCGGCCGAGGCCGATTCAGGGACCGACGGGGATGCGGACGAGACGGCGGACGACGGCGACGGCTCGGCCGACGACGACGACATGCTCGACGAGATGATGAGCCTGCTCGAGACCCACGACGACAAGTGGGGGGAGTCGGATTCGGCGGACTACCGGTACGAGGTCGAACTCCCGGACGGTTCGAGCGAACAGGTCCAGACGAAAGACGACGTCCGGGCGCTCCTGTTCAAGAACTACCGGTAGCCCCGCCGTCGACCGCCGTGGACGGGGTCCGATCGACCGGTCCCGCGATCGATCGGCCTGAAAAGAACAACGCTTTTACTCGCGCTTCTGCTTGCCGTTGGTATGAGCGAACGCGAGGTGCTCGAGTTGCTTCGTGAGAACGCGCGGTACTCGGCGGCGGACATCGCGCGAATGACCGACCTCGATGACGGCGAGGTCGAGGCAGCCATCGAGGAACTCGAGGCGGCAGGCGTCGTTCGTGGCTACCAGGCCGTCGTCGACTGGGACAAACTGGAAGACGAACGCGTCCGTGCCGAGGTCGAGTTGAACGTTACGCTCGATCGCGAGACGGGCTACGACGACATCGCAGAGCGCCTCGCACGGTTCCCGCAGGTCAAGGCACTCCGGCTGGTCAGCGGCGACTACGACTTCGACATGGAGGTCGAGGGCGACTCCATCCGGGAGGTCTCGCAGTTCATCAGCGAGAAGGTCGCGCCCGTCCCCGAGATCACCCAGACGGTCACCCACTACGTGATGACCTCCTACAAGGAGAACGGGATCGAACTCGGCGACGGGGAGGACGACGATCGGCTCTCTGTCTCGCCATGACGATCGAGCTGTCGGACCGCGTCCGGGCGGTCCCGCCATCGGGTATCCGGCGCTTTTTCGAGATCGCCGAGGAGCGCGACGATGTTATCTCGCTCGGCGTCGGCGAACCCGACTTCTCGACCCCGTGGGCCGCACGGGACGCCGCGATCACCTCGCTGGAGCAGGGCAAGACCTCCTACACAGCGAACCGCGGGAAACGCGAACTCCGGGAGTCGATCGCCGACTACGTCGCAGATCGGTTCGACCTCGGCTACAATCCGGGCGAGGAGATCATCGTGACCGCGGGCGCGAGCGAGGCGGTCGACCTTGCGTTCCGGGCGTTCGTCGACCCCGGCGACACGGTCGCGATCGCCCAGCCGTCGTACATCTCCTACGAACCCGGCGTGATCTTCGCCGGCGGCGAGGTGCTTCCGGTCCCCACGAGAAAGGAAGACGAGTTCCGACTCACCGTCGAGGGACTCGAAGCGGCGGGCGCGGCCGACGCCGACGTGCTCGTCGTCTGTTACCCCAACAACCCGACGGGCGCGATCATGCGCGAGGCGGACCTCGAACCGATCGCCGAGTTCGCCCGCGAGCACGACCTCACCGTCTTCTCGGACGAGATCTACGCCGAGTTGACCTACGAGGGCGAGCACACCTCGATCGCGACCCTCGAGGGGATGCGCGAGCGGACGATCGTCTTCAACGGGTTCTCGAAAGCCCACGCGATGACCGGCCTCCGACTCGGCTACGCGCTGGGACCGGCGGACGCGATCGGGGCGATGAACAAGATCCACCAGTACACGATGCTGTCGGCCCCGACGACGGCCCAGCACGCGGCCATCGAGGCGCTGGATTCCTGCGAGAACGACGTCCGCGAGATGGTCGACCAGTACGATCGGCGTCGCCAGTTCGTCCTCTCGCGGTTTCGCGAGATCGGCCTCGACGTCTTCGAGGCGAAGGGGGCGTTCTACTGTTTCCCCGAGGTGCCCGACGGCTTCACCGCGGAGGAGTTCGCGGAGGGCGTCCTCCGCGAGCAGGGCGTCGCCGTCGTCCCCGGTGACGTCTTTGGCGACGGCGGCGAGGGCCACCTCCGGATCTCCTACGCAACGGGTCTCGAGGACCTCCGCGAGGCGCTGGCCCGGATCGAGGCGTTCGTCGCGGACCACGGCTAACGCAGTTTACGAACGTTCTTCTCGATCGCCTCGCATTCGCTGGTATGGTCGACTACCGTCCCATCCCGGACGAGCGGGACGTCTTCCACGAGTACCGAAGGTACGCGTTCACGCCCCACGAGGGCGTTCCGGCGTACGATCCAGCGGAGCACGACACGCCGCGGGCGACGCTCGGCGCTCGCCGCGGCCTTTACGAACATGCGGACGACGAGCGGCCGCGCTGCGTCTGTCGTCACTACTGGCTCGAGGCCCACGTTCGCGGGGAGACGCACGCGACCGCCGGGCTCGCGTCGGTCGCTACACCTCCCGAGTATCGCCGCGCCGGCTACGTTCGCCAGCTTCTCGCCGAGTCGCTCGCCGAGTATCGCACCCACGGCGTCCGGTTCTCGGTCCTGTGGCCGTTCCGGTACCGCTTCTACCGGCAGTACGGCTGGGACACCGCCAACCGGATCGTCACCCACGAGTGTGACCCGGGCGCCCTCTCGTTCGCGGCGGATCGCGATCGGGGCTCCGTCGGGCCGGTCGACGCCGACGAGTACGACGCGATCGAACCGGTCTACGACGAGTGGACCGATCGCCACGCGCTCGCGCTCGATCGCGACGAAACCTGGTGGCGCCACCGCGTCTTCGGCGGCCACGACGTCGATCCGTTCGTCTACGCGTACGAACGGGACGGGGAACCGCACGGGTATCTCGTCTACACGATCGACGACGACGGCGGCGAGCAAACGATGACCGTCACGGAACTGGCGGCCGTCGATCACGGGGCCTACCGGGCGATGCTGGCGTTCTGTTACGATCACGACTCGCAGGTGGATCGCGTCCGGTTCCGGATGCCGGCGGACGACCTCCTGCGCGCGACCGCGGCCGATCCCGACGAGATCGAGACGATCGTCGAGAACGGGCCGATGGTCCGGATCGTCGACGTCGCGGACACCCTGGCGGCGCTGTCGTACCTGTCCCTCGATCGATCGCTGACGCTCGCGGTCGCCGACCCGCTCGCCGACTGGAACGACCGGACGTTCTCCCTCGACGTCTCGGACGGCCGCGCCGAGTGTGCGCGAATCGATTCGCCGGCCGCGGACGACCCGGACGTGACGCTCGACGTGGCAACGCTCTCGCAACTCGCCGTCGGCGCCCGATCGGCCGCGACGCTCGATCGGCTGGGGCGACTCCAGGACGCGACCCCGGAGACGGTCGCGACGCTCGCGGACCTGTTCCCGGAGCGGGACGTCTACCTCGGGGAGTTCTTCTGACCCTAGACGACGTTGCGTTCCGTGCGCTTTTCACCCGACGCGAACCGATCGCTCGAAAGCGCCTCGCCGTCGACGAGCGATACCTCGCCGTCGACGGCCAGTTCGGCGACGAGTCGACCGGTCGCGGGCGCGTGCTGGAAGCCGTGGCCTGAAAAGCCGGCGGCAGTGATGAACCCGGGAAGGGTCTCCTCGACGATCGCGTTGTCGTCCGGCGTCACGGCGTACAGCCCCGCCCAGCCGCGCTTGAGCCGCGACTCCGGACCGAAGTAGGTCGTCCACTCGCTGGTCCGCTCGACGACGTCTGCGGCCCAGTCGAAATCCATCGACGTTTCGTATCCTCCCGGGTCGCGCGCCGGATCGGCGTCGGCGAGGTGACCGCCGACGAGCGCGTCGCCGTCCCGATCGGGTCGGAAGTAGGTGCCGCTTCCGAGGTCGATCGTCAGCGGATCCGTCTCCGGAATCGCCGTTTCGGGTTCGACGACGGCGATCTGTCGGCGCTTCGGCGTGATCGGAAGCGAGACGTCGGCCAGTTCGGCGACCCGTCCGGCCCACGGCCCCGCCGCGTTGACGACGAATTCGGCCTCGAGTTGGCTCTCGGGCGTCTCGACACCCGTTACCCGACCGTCGCGATCGGTGCCGGGGCCGGAACCGTCCGCTCGGAGGACGTCGATCACCGGCGTCTTCGTCCGCACGTCGACCCCGGCGTCGCTCGCCGCCCGGGCGTAGGCCTGGAGCGCGAGGTGCGGATCGGCGACCCCGTCCGTCGGCGAGTACGTCGCCGCGACGAACCGCTCGGGATCGATCCCGGAACAGTACTCTCGGGCCGCATCCGGGTCGAGCACCTCGCTCGGGACGCCGCGATCGTTCTGCATGGCAACCGTCTCCTCGAACGCCGCGGCGGTCTCCTCGTCCCGGGCGAGGAAGAGATACCCCGTCTTCCGGTAGTCGATGTCGGTGCCGAACCGCTCCTCGAACGCGTCCCAGACGCGCATGCTCTCGCGGGAGAGGTCGACGTTGACCGGCGTCGAGAACTGCGCGCGGATGCCGCCGGCCGCCCGTTCGGTGCTCCCGCCGCCGATCGATCCCTTCTCGCAGACGGTTACGTCGACGCCGCGCTCTGCCAGTGCGTACGCGCTCGAGAGGCCGACGATGCCGCCGCCGACCACGATCACGTTCATACGCCACCAATTGACACGGCCGGAGATAAGCGTTCGTTCGATCGAATCAGGAGAACCGATCGGGGGAGAGTCGATCGCGAATGTCTGGATCGGGTTCGCCGTCGATCGCTTCGCCGACGACGTCGGCGACGGCCGGCGCGAGCGTGATCCCGTGGCCGGTCATCCCGCAGGCGACGACGAACCCGTCGACCGACGTCTCGCCGACGATCGGCCGGCCGTCCGGGGTGACGGTCCGGAGGCCGATCCACGAATCGACGACTGTCGCGTCCGCGAGCGCAGGAACGTCGGTCGCCAGTTCGGTGGCGGACGCGACGAATTCGTCCGGGACCGAGAGCGTGTCCGGATCGTACTGCTGTCCGTCGACGTACGTCGTCAGGAATTCGCCGATCCACGCCCGGGTCCCGTCGGTACCGACCCCGGGCCGGACGTACCGGTTCGACTCGAAGATGGTTACCGGGCCGTCGATCGGTTCGGCAGCCTCGAGTTCGACCATCGGCCCTTTCGTGTGACAGAGCGGAAGCGAGACGCCGACCGCCTCGTTCAGGCGCGGGGCCCACGGCCCCGTCGCGTTGACGACGCGATCCGCTTCGACCCTCCCCTCGTCCGTGACGACGCCCGAGACGGCCCCCTCGGTCGTTTCGACGTTCGTGACCGCGACGCCCGTTCGGACGTCGACGCCGTTGCGACGTGCACGATCGGCGAAGGCCGTCGCGATCGCTCCCGGTTCGTCGAACACGGTGTCGGCGGGCGTGTAGAGTGCACCGGCGAACCTCGCGGGTTCGATGCCGTACTCGGCCAGTTCCGTCGCCTCGACGAACGACGCGTCGACGCCGTACTCCCGGAGCGCCGTCGCCGACCCGGCGAGACGATCGGCGAACGTGGGCGTCTCAGCCACGTAGAGTACGCCCAGTCCCTCCGGGTCCAGCGACGACGAGTCGAGCAGGTCCCGGTACCCCGATCGCGCCCGCGATCGCAGTCGCAGATCGAACGGTTCCGGTTCGACCGCGGCCCGCATCACGATCCCCGCGGAGGCGGCCGTCGTTTCGCGGCCGATGTCCGCTCGTTCGAACAGGGTCACGTCGTGGTCCGTCTCCCCGAGTCGCGACGCGATTGCCGTGCCGACGATGCCACCGCCGACGATGACGACGTTCATGCGGGTAGGTACCACGGCAGGGACGAAAGAACCTCCCCCGGGACGCTGATCCGGTCTGCTGTCCCGATTCGCCGGCGCGATCGCAGGACTGCTCGCGGTCGCGCGGGCAATGACTGATACGGATTGCTGTAACTATTTACCGCCGATCACCAGAACGGGGTCGGTGATCGGCGGTAATTGACTACAGCAGTCCGTATGACAGCAGTCCGTCTGGCTCCCGTCGGCGACGGCGCCCGACTCGGCCGCCGGCAGGACGACGCCGTCGCGCCGAACAGCCACGACACTGAAATACCGCCTTCGAGTAGTAGCACATAACTGTCTCCAGTGATGACCGGAACGGGAGTGGGCTCTAGCTGTCAGGACGCCCGTCACGGGTCGAGCGGGTTCGGGGGTGAACAGCCGTGACGTCACGATCGGTACCGATCGTCGACCGGGTCACCGACGCGTTCTTCGCGCTCGATACGGACTTCCGGTTCACCTATCTCAACGATCGGGCCGAGGCGTTGCTCGAACGGTCGCGAGAGGAGTTGCTCGGTCGCGTCATGTGGGACGAGTTCCCCGAAACCGTCGAGACACAGTTCCCGGACGGCTTTTACCGCGCGATGGACGAACAGGTACCCGTCTCGTTCGACATCTACCACGCGAACGTCGAGACCTGGTTCGAGACCCGGGCCTACCCCTCCGAGACCGGGCTCTCGGTTTACATGCGCGACGTCACCCACCGGAAGCGACAGGAGACGACGCTGGCCCAGCACGCGGCCGTCGTCGAGGCCGGCCACGACGGCGTCGTGACGCTCGACCGGAACCGCGAGATCGTCACCGTCAACCGGGCGCTCGAGACGTTGCTCGGGGTCGATCGATCGGCGTTGATCGGCGAACACGTCGAAATCGTCCCCGAACTCGCGGGAATCGATCCGGTCGACACCCTCGAGATCGGCCGAGCGATCACCGACGTCGACGTCGGAAACGCCGACCGGCGCAACCTCGAGGTCGCCTTTACCGACGCCGGCGGCACCGATCGGATGGGCGAGTTCCGGATCGTCCCGATCGAGGACAACCGGGCGACCGTCGCCGTCATCCTCCGCGACGTCACCGACCAGCACGAACACGAGCGCGTCGTCACGTCGCTCCACGAGATCACCCGGTGGCTCCTCGAGTCCGACGATCCGGAGGAGATCTGTGCGATCGCCGTCCACGCGGGCAGCGACCTGCTCGAGTTCCCGATCAGCGGCGTCTGGTTGCTCGACGACGAACACGGCTATCTCGATCCCGTCGCTGGCACCGCGGGTGCTCACGAAGAGTTCGGCGGCCTGCCCCGCTTTTATGTTGGGGAGGGACTCGTCTGGGACGTCTTCGAGTCCGGCGAGATCGAGCGCTTCGACGATCTCCGGGCGGTCGAGGGCCTCTACAACCCCGACTCGCCCATCCGATCCGAGATCATCGCCCCGATCGGGACCCACGGCGTCCTCATGACCGGGTCGCGCTCGCCCAACCAGTTCGACGAGACCGACGTCGACCTGCTCTCGACGCTCGTCGAGAACACCCGGGCCGCGCTCGATCGGGCCGACCGGGAGCGGATGCTCCGCGATCGAACGACGGAACTCGAGCGTCGGACCGAACGACTCGAGTCCGTCGCGGAGATCCTCTCGAACGACCTGAAAGACCAGCTCGAGCGGGTATCGGAAGCGCTCGAGGACGAACCCGACGAGTGGGAGTTCCCCCTCGCGGACGATGCCGTCGAGACCACGCTCGACAGGGCCGAAACCCTCGTCGACGACGTCCGGGAGTTCGCCCGGAACGCGTCCGCCGTCGGGCCCCGGAGCCGGATCGACCTCGAATCGGCGATCGAGACGGCGATCGACCGGTCCCGCCTCGACGACGACGCGGTCATCGTCGACCAGTCGGCGATGCTCCGGGCCGACGCCGATCGGTTCGTCCACCTGCTCGAGACGGCGTTCGACAACATCGCGGCGCGTGCCGAGTCGGACGTGACGGTCCAGGTCGGGGTCGTCGGCGTCGAAAACACCGGCCGGACCGGCCGGTCGCAGGACTCACGCGGGTTCTTCCTGCTCGACGACGCCACCGAGATCCCGCCGACCGCCCACGAGCAGGTCCTCGACCCCTCCGCAGACGACGAGACCGCGATCGACGGCCTCGGACTGGCGCTCGTGCGAGCGATCGCGGAGGCTCACGACTGGACGATCTCGGTCGACAACGGCGAACACGGCGGAACGCGCATCGAGATCAGGGACGTGACGACGCTCGAACTGGGCGAATCCCCGGCCCTGCAGTGACCGGCGACGAAGCGCACCGCCGATCGGGCGATCGACGCCGGCGTGTGACGCTGTCATACGGTTTACTGTACGTCATTTCCGGCGCAACCGCGATCCGGGCGGCGGTTGCGCCGGTACATCGTTACAGCAATCCGCATCAGTCCTCGAACACTGTCTCCCGCGTGATGTCCTGACAGAGCCGTCGGTAGCTGTCGCTCTCGAGGAGTTCCTCCATCGTCTCCGCGACGTTCGCCTTGAGCACGGCCAGGCGATCCTCGAGTTCGGCGTACTCCTGGCTCGTCTTGCGTTCGGCCTCGGTCTTCTGGGCGTCGAGCAGCGCTTTCTTCGAGGCGAGCGCGAACAGGGTCTGAAGTTGCTCGTCGTACGACGAGCGGAGCAGTAGCCGGTCGATGATCGAGTGCAGTTCGTCCTTCGAGACGGGTTTGACGAGGTAGTCGTCGAATCCCATCCCGATGATGTCGAAGTCGGGTTCGACCGCGGTCACCATCGCGACGCGACAGTCGAGGTCACGCTCCCGGATGGTATCGAGCACGGTGTCCCCGGAGAGCCCCGGCATCCGTCGATCGAGGAGGACGATGTCGACGGTCTCCTCGATGGATTCGAGCGCCTCGGTCCCGTCGTAGGCCGTCGACACGTCGTACCCCTCGTCGAGCCACGCGGCGTAGAGATTCGCGAGGTCGGGCTCGTCTTCGACGATCAGGACGGACGGGTGCTCTGGGTCCATCGACGTGTTCCTCCGGAGACTCCGGTTCGTTGGAGGGGTTGTACCGAGAGTATATCAAAATTCCGGGCGATCGACGGCGATCGATTTCCGGACGCCGGCGGAACCGATCGAGACCGATCGAATCGCCCCGATCCAGTTTCATACGGTTTACTGTAAGTCATTTCCGGCGCAACCGCCGCCCGGATCGCGGTTGCGCCGGTAAATCGGTACAGCAATCCGTATCAGGCAGAGTCTCTCGTCACGATTCGGGTCACTGGAGTTCGCGTTCGATCGTCGCGCGCCGGTCGGCGATGGCGGCCGCGTCGGTCGCGATCGTCCGATCCCCGACCGCGATCGAAAGCCGGCCGTCGGCCGTCGCCGAGCCGAGTTCGTGGACCGGCGCGACGCCGTCGAAGGCCTCGCGGACCGCGTCGGGCGACCTGGTCTGGACGAGCGCGCGACCCGGCTGTTCGTGGAAGAGTGCGCCCGCGGGGTCGTCGCCTGCACCCGGGATCGAGACCTCGAGTCCGGCGTCCCCGGTGACCATCTCGGCGAGCGCGACGGCGAGACCGCCGTGACTGACGTCGTGGACGGCCAGCGTGGCATCGTCGTTCGCTACGCTTGCGAGCGTTTCGACGACGGCTGCGGGTTCCTCGGGGAGGGCGGGGAACCGATCGCTGCCGTCGAACCGCGCGAGGTATTCGGAGCCCCCGAGTTGGGGCTCGCTCGCGAGGCCGAGGTCGCCGACCAGGAGGAGGGTGCCCTCGGGCGCGACCGAGAGCGGCGGCGCGTCGTAGCCGTCTTTCGTCCCGACCATCGCGAGCGTCGGCGTCGGGGGGATCGGGCCGGCCACCGAGTCGTTGTACAGCGAGACGTTCCCGCCGACGACTGGTGTGGACAGCGTCTCGCACATCTCGGCCAGCCCGTCGACGATCCCCTCGAAGCCGCCGTAGACGTCGGGTTTCTCGGGGTTGCCGCCGTTCAGGCAGTCGACCGCGGCCAGCGGGATCGCCCCCTTCGCCGCGATGTTCGTCGCGTTCTCGAGCGCGATCGCTCTCGCGCCGGCGTACGGGGCGATGCTGGTCCAGTTCGGTGCCGCACCGGAAGAGATGGCGAGCCCTTGCTCGGCTTCGCGAACCGCGATGATCGCCGCGTCGTCTCCCGGCCCGACGCTCGTCCGCACGCCGACCTCGTGATCGTACTGGCGGTAGACCCACCGCTTCGAGGCGGTGTTCGGACTGGAGACGATCGTCTCGAACGCCTCCACGAGGTCGACCTCGGGGAGGTCCGTCGGGGGCTGGTCCGGTTCCTCGCTCTCTAACTCGTTCATCGGCGCGCCCTCGCCCAGGAAGTAGGCGTCGACGTCGACGACCGTCTCGCGCTCTCGCGGCTCCGCACCGTCGCCGCTCGAGTCGTCCGAGGCGCGTTGCGCCTCGCTCCCCTCGAACGTGCAGACGTAGTTGCCGTCCGTGACCTCGCCGATGACCGAACAGCCCAGATCGAACTTCTCGGCGACCTCCTCGACGCGATCGACGTTTTCGGGTTCGACCTCGTAACACATCCGCTCCTGGGACTCGGCGAGCAGGATCTCGAGCGCCGACATGTTGGGTTCGCGCTGGTGGACCCGATCGAGTTCGATGTGGGCACCGAGGCCGCCCTTGGCGACCAGTTCGCTCGAGGCACCGCCGAGGCCGGCCGCGCCGAGGTCGCGGGCGGACTCGATCAGGCCCTCGTCGACGAGGACCTCGTTGGCCTCGATGAGCAGTTTTTCGGCGTAGGGGTCGCCGACCTGGACCGCGGGTCGGTCTTCGGTCTCGGCGTCCTCCGCGAGGTCCTCGCTGGCGAAACTCGCGCCGCCGAGGCCGTCGCGACCGGTGGCGTTGCCGACGAGCACGAGTTTGTTCCCGGGTTCCTGGGCCTCGGCGGTGACGAGTCGCTCCTCGTTCGTGAGGCCGACGCAGGCGACGTTCACCAGCGGGTTCCCCTCGTAGTCGGGGTGGAAGTCGACGCTCCCGGCGACCGTGGGAACGCCGATGCAGTTGCCGTAGTGGCTGATCCCCTCGACGACGCCCTCGAAGAGGTACTTCGAGTGTTCGCGATCGAACTCGCCGAAGTACAGCGAGTCCGCGAGCGCGATCGGGTACGCGCCCATCGAGAGGGTGTCCCGGACGATGCCCCCGACGCCGGTCGCCGCGCCGTCGAACGGGTCCACGTAGGAGGGATGATTGTGGCTCTCGATGCCCATCGTGATGTACGTCGTCCCGTCCCCGTCGTCGTCCGCGTTCTCACCCGGCAGTGCGACGACCGCCGCGTCGTCGCCCGGCCCCACGACGACCTGCTCCCCCTCGCTCTCGAACGCCGACAGCAGGGGTCGCGAGGAGCGGTACGCGCAGTGTTCGCTCCAGAGGTTCTCGAACAGCGCCGCCTCCGCCGCCGTCGGCTCTCGCCCCAGCTCCTCGACGACGAGTTTGCGGTCCGGATCGGCAAGACTCATTCACCTAGGTGGTGAAAGTCGGACGGTAAATGGGTTTCTATACGCACGATCGTGCATTAGTCCAGCCGGAGTCCCGCGGATGGTCCGGTACGACGCGAGCGCGATCGGCGACCCGTACCGGGGCGATACGCACTCGGGGGACGATCGCTACGGCGTCATCGCCGTCGCGACGAGGACCCGCGTTCGTCGTGGGGATTGTCGATCCCCTCCGGGATCGGCAGGTCGAAGTAGGTCGTCTCGTCCACGTCGTGGATCGATCCGTCAGCGATTCGCTCGAACGTGGCCATGATCCCCTCGACGGAGACCTTCACCATGGTGCCGAGGGCCTTCTGGCCGCGATCATCGCTCTGGTGGGAGACCTCGTAGAGCGCACCCGCGGCGTCGGTCTGCGGACAGAGCGCGTCGAGATACGAGCCCCAGAGCGGCCCGTACGCGTACCGCGTGATCGTGTCGAGTCGACCGCGACCGAACTGGTCCATCCGTTCCGGAACGAGCCCCGCCAGCTGGAGGGAACGGGTCTGCGCGTCGACGGACATGAACGGGTTGCCCTCGGCGACGTAGGGAGCGTAGTCGACGCCCTCGAGATTCGCGTACGTCGGCCCGTAGGGAGCCATCACGCTCATGATCGATTGCCACTGCGGGCCCGAATTCCCGTCGGGGGCCTCGGGAACGGCGGTCGGTCCCTGGTGGTGGTGCGTGAGCGCCCAGTCAGGATCGGCAGCGAGGAACGATTCGGTGACCGCCCGCGTCTCCGGATTGAGGTTCAGTCCGGCGCTCCAGAGTTCGTCGTAGGGATCGCCGTCTTTCAGATCGAGCGGGACCTGGTCCACCGGGACGTCGAGATAGCCCAGATTCGCCTCCTCGTCGACGACGGTCCACCACTCCTCGGGTTCGTCGAAGGGCTCGAATCCCGGAACGATACTGAACCCGCGATTCAGGTCGTACCCCGGGACGTCCAGATTGTACGCGTAGGAATTCGCGTTGGCGTATCGGGAATCGTCGTCGGCCCACGTCGACGTGTTGTATCGCCGCTGGCGGAACTCGCCGTTGTCCCCGAGTCCGTCGTCGCCGACGAAGTTCGCCCCGTCCGGGTTCACCCGCGGCACGATCGTGATCGTCAACTCGTCCAGGATTCGATCGATCTCCGCCGCGGATCCGGTCGCCAGCCGCTGCAGAATCTCGACCATCGCCTCCGCGCCGGTCGGTTCGTCGCCGTGGATCTGGTTGATGATGTGGACGCGCTCGTCGCCGTCGCCGACGGTCACCTCCCAGATCGGATCGCCGCGCCCGGCGGATTCGCCGATCCGTTCGAGGTCGACGCGATCGCTTCGCTCGTCGATTCGGCGGAGTCGTTCGCCGAGTTGGTCGTTGTCGAGGTAGCCGCTATAGTTGACGGCCCGCTCGTTCGGTGCCCACGGTCCGCCGGGCCGGTAGCGATCGTCGCGCGCGCTTACCGTCCCTGCCAGTGCCGATGCCGCGAGTCCCAGTTCGATGAATCGTCGTCGGTGCATACGAGGATACGGCCCGACTATCAAGAAACGTGATTATAAAATTATCGTGAGATATTGATTTTCCAACTATAGATCGACGCGTGTCCGAATGCCGATTTCTGCCTGACAAACCCCGGCGAGCGATCGACTGCTCCCGTCGTCAACCAGAAATCTCACTGCGCCGTACCGATCGACGAGCGCGTTCGACCGTCCGCTTATCGGGGCGCTTTTGATCAATCGCGCAAAACGATCACTCGTGCTGTCGGTCGAACTCCACACGCACTCGTCGCTGTCCTACGACGGCCGCGACCCGGTCGAGCTCATCTTAGAGCAGGCCAAGGCCGTCGGTCTCGACGCGATCGCGGTGACGGACCACGACGAGATCGACGCGAGCCTCGAAGCCGTCGAGCGCGCCCCCGAGTACGGGCTGGTCGCCATCCCCGGAATCGAGATCTCCAGCAAGGCCGGCCACGTCCTCGGACTGGGCGTCGAGGAGGCCGTACCACCCGGTCTCTCTTACGAGTCGACGATCGAGGCGATCCACGACCAGGGCGGTCTCGCGGTGATCCCGCACCCGTTCCAGGAGTCGCGCCACGGCGTCATGGCCCGGATCTCGCGCGACCAGCTCGCGCTGGGCGACGCGATCGAGATCTACAACTCGCGGCTGCTGACCGGGCGGGCGAACCGGCAGGCGGAACGGTTCGCACGGAGCCGCGACCTCCCGATGACCGCCGGGAGCGACGCCCACATCAGCGAGATGGTCGGGCAGGCCGTCACCCGGGTCGACGCCGACGAGCAATCCGCCGACGCGATTCTCGACGCGATCCGCGAGGGGAAGACGTCCGTCGAGGGAAAACGAACGCCGTGGCACATCAGCCTCCGGCAGTTCGGCGGCGGCGTCACGCGGCGACTCAGGAACACCGTCGTGGGGCTGTTCGGATGACGCTTCGCGGCGCCGATCGGGCCCTCGTTCGCGACGCGCTCGCGTCCGGCGACCCGCTCCCCGGGACGACCGGCTTCGCAGGACTCGTGGACGATCGGCTCGTTCGCGACGTCCTCGGGCGGGTGCCGCTATTCGTCGAGAGAGGGGCCGACGACCCGACGGCTGACGACGCCTGGGCGTTCGAACCGGCCGCGCTCGACGATCCCGAACTCGTTCCCGCCGGCGCAGTCGTGGGGCCCGACGACCCCGCGCCCACGACCCGCTGGTCCCTCCCCGACCCCGACCCCGACCCCGATCGATCGGCGGCGCTCGATCGGCTTCGCGAGGCGATCGAGACGGCCGCGGACGCCGCGACGTCCGGCACGGGGGACGTCGCCGTCGCGTTCTCCGGCGGCGTCGACTCGGCGCTCGTCGCGGAACTCCTCGACGCGCCGCTGTACGTCGTCGGCTTCCCGGACAGCCACGACGTCGAGGCGGCGCGCACGGCCGCGGACGCGATGGGGCGCGACCTCACCGTCGTCGACCTCGAACCGTCCGACCTCGAGCGGGCCGTGCCCGCGGTCGCGCGAGCGATCGGGCGCACGAACGCGATGGACGTCCAGATCGCCCTGCCGCTCTACCTGGTCGGCGAGCGGATCGCCGCCGACGGCTTCGATTCGCTCACGCTCGGCCAGGGGGCCGACGAACTGTTCGGCGGCTACGAGAAGGTCGTCCACCTCGATCACCGCGTCGAGGCCGACACGGTCCGCGGCGCGGTCCGGGAGGGGATCCGGAGCCTCCCCGACCAGCTTCCGCGGGACGTGCTCACCGTCGAAGCGGCGGGGCTCGAGCCGGTGACGCCGTTACTCCACGATGCCGTGATCGACGCCGCGCTCCGTCTGCCCGACGCCCTGTTGGCCGACGAGGAGAGGCGCAAGCGCGGCCTCCGGCTGGTCGCGACCGACTATCTCCCCGAGAAAATCGCATACCGCGACAAAAAGGCCGTCCAGTACGGGAGTCTCGTCGCCCGCGAACTCGATCGGCTGGCGAGACAGGCCGGCTACAAACGCCGTATGGACGACCACGTCACGAAGTACGTCGAATCGCTGCTCGACGAGTAGCGACACCGAGCGTCGTCGGCGACTCGATCGGTACCGGCAGAAAAACGCGACACTCGAACGAACCGCTGCCCGTCAGTTCTGGCACACCCGCAAGACGGTCGCGGTTGTGCCGGTAACCGGTACAGCAGACCGTATCAGTCCTCGGTCTCGGTCGGCAGCGCGTTGTCCGGTTCACCGCCCTTGTGCTCGGCGACCGTCCGGCGGTTGGTTTCGCCGACCCGATCGGCCGTCTCGGCGACGAACTCCTCGAGGGTATCCTGGACCGGACTTCGATCGTCCTTGACGAGCGCGCCTTCGCTCCCCTCGGCCCCGAAGTCGGGGTGGATCGGGATCTGACCGAGCAGCGGGATGTCGTACTTGTCGACGATCGTCTGGGCTCCCTCGGTGCCGAACAGGCCGTGTTCGTCGTCGCAGGTCGGACAGATGAACGAACTCATGTTCTCGACGACGCCGAGGACGGGCGTGTCGTGCTTGTTGAACATCTGGATGCCCTTCCGGGTGTCGTCCAGCGCCATCTCCTGTGGCGTCGTGACGACGACTGCGCCGGTGACCGGCATCGACTGCAGGAGGTTCAGCGTCGCGTCGCCGGTCCCCGGCGGGAGATCGACGATGAGGTAATCGAGCCGACCCCACTCGACCCCCTCGAGGAACTTCAGCATGAACTTGTTGACCATCGGTCCGCGCAGGATGGCGGGGTCGTCCTCCTCTTCCATCATGAAGCCCATACTGATGACCCGAACGCCGTCCGATCGCGGCGGGACGATGTCTTCGCTCGGGGTGACGCCCGGTTCGCTCTCGACCGGCAGGATCCGCGGGACGTTCGGCCCGTGAATGTCGGCGTCGAGCAGGCCGACCATGGCACCGCGTTTCTCGAGACCGGCCGCGAGGTTGGCCGCGATCGTCGTCTTGCCGACGCCACCTTTCCCGGAGGAGACGGCGATGACGTTTCGCACCCGAGGAAGAACCTCGTCGTCGAACCCGTGCTCCGCGCCGGCCTGTGCCCGGAGGTCGGCCTCGAGACCGACCTCGTCGCAGAGTTCCCGGATCCGGTTCCCCAGTTCCATCTCCGAGGGCGCGTACGGCGCGTTCAGCGCGAGCGAGATCCGTGCGGTCTCGTCGTCGATCGTCACGTCGTTGACCAGCCCCAGCGAGACGATGTCCTCGCCGATGTCGGGGTCTTCGATCTCCTCGAGTCTGATCTCAAGTTCGTGTTCTGTAATACTCATGGTGCGTCGATATCCGTTAGCGGGAGTAAGGGATCGAACCGGGATACGTGTGATGGTTCGAACCCCGAACCCGCGTCTCCGGGGACGCGAGACGCCTCCCGGGACGGGCGACGATCGCGATCGGCCGGCGCCGTTACGGGCCGACGGGGCCGAGCGGCTCCGGCACCCCGCCGTAGAAGACGATCCCGATGAGCATCGTCAGGATGAACATCCCGATCCACATCTGGGCCGTGATCCCGACCAGGTACGTTACGCCGAGCAGGCCGGTCTTCGTGTTCCGCGGCGTACCGAGAAACCACGCGGCCACCATGATGTACACCGGGACCAGGATGACCCCGAATATCAGGTACGTCCCCGTGTTCGGGAACCCGGTGAGCCCTGCCGTCCCATCGTAGCCGTGGTAGAGGACGGTGGAGACGAGTGTGTTGAGCACACCCATACCCCCACCGGAACCTTTGTCGTCATTTGGCATGCGATTTCAGGGTCCTTGTCGTCCCCGGCGTGACCGGTTCGAACGCGACGGGTCCCGGTCGCGACGCTGGGCGACGAGTGTGCGCGCGAAAAAAGCGGTCGACAGCGCGAGGGCGTCTACGGGCCCACGGCGCCGATCGGTTCGGGCATCCCGCCGTAGAAGACGATCCCGATGAGCATCGTCAGGATGAACATCCCGATCCACATCTGGGCCGTGATCCCGACCAGGTACGTCACGCCGAGCAGTCCGGTCTTCGTGTCGCGTGGCTCACCGAGGAACCACGCGGCGATCATGACGTACACCGGAACCAGAATGACCGCGAAGATCAGCCAGGTACCGATGTTCGGGAAGCCGGTGAGGCCCTCGGTTCCGTCGTAGCCGTGGTACAGTACCCACGAGAGTGCGGTCGCGAGTGTTGCGGTTGCAGTCATGCTTTCACCTCAGCCTCGCTGGCACTGTCGTGTGCCGATTCCTGTTCGTGGCCGTGTCCGTGGTCGCCACGCAGGTGTTCGACAGCGTGGAGTTCGACGACCGGCACGACCTTGGAGACGCTCAGGAAGATGAGCGTCACCAGGCCGACCGTTCCCACGAGGGACAGCCACTCGATCGCGCTGGGGAAGTACTCGCCGGGCGTTGCCTCGTAGATCATGAACGTCGGGTGGTAGAAGCCCTCGACGACGAACAGGAGCTTCTCGATCAGCGTCGCGGTGAGCACCAGGACGCCGGCGACCATTGCGCGCTGTCGCGTGAACAGGGACGGACGGACCGCCTGCGAGAAGATGTAGACGAGCGTCCCGAAGACCATGCCCATCGAGAGCAGGTACAGCGGATGCCCGAGGGTCGCTTCCTGGGCGTGCAGGACGTTGAGCGGTGCCTTGAAGAGGCCGACCACGTTCTGCTGGAGCTGTAGCCAGAGGAAGAGCAGACAGAAGAACCCGAGCCACAGGAGCAGGCCGCGGAAGACGTCGTCGGTCATGATGTGATCCCAGTCGTAGGCGCGCCGGAAGGCGGCCGCGACGAGGATCACGCCGCTGATCGCCGATGTGAGGGCGATGGTGAGGAACTGCGGGCCCTGCACTGCGCTGAACCAGCCGGGCATCCCGGGCAGCACGGCGAACAGCCACGGAATCACACCGCCGTGGAGCAGGAGCGGGGCCATGATGATGATCGCGAGCGCGAGCCACCAGACCATCCGCTCGATGATCTGGTCCTCTTCTTCGCTGTAGCCGAGGGTCATGAACTTGTAGATCGGCTCGAAGCGATCCGGCAACTGGTCACGCAGGCGCGTGATGTCGTACCGGAGCGTCAGCGCGAGGTAGGTCGCGGTCAGCACGAAGTAGGCCGTGATGACGGTCACGTCCCACACCAGCGGCGAGTTGTTGACGGTGATGTGGTAGTGACCCAGCACGCTGGTGACCATCCGATCGGGGCGGCCCATGTGGACGAGAATGTAGAATCCCGCCGCGGAGAGGCCGGCGATCGTCAGCAGTTCGGCGAGGCGGGCGACCGGCATGTACCGGTCCATCCCGAGCAGCCTGACAGCTGCGGAGAGGATGATGCCGCCGTGGGCGATGCCGACCCACCAGATGAACGCGCCGATGTACAGTCCCCAGGTCACGCCACCGCCGGTCCCCCAGTCGGAGAGGCCGGTGACGACGAGACCCTTCTGCAGCTGGTACGCCCAGGCGACGAGGAAGGCGCCGAGGGCGAGCGCACAGACACCGAACAGCGCGATGTACTTCTTCGTGAAGGTGTTGATCGGACGGAGGATGTCCGCTTCGCTCGGCGTCTTGGTGCTCATAGCGACACCCCCGCGTCACCGACGGTCCCCTCGTCGAGGACTTCCTTGCGGTTGTCCGTCAGGCCGACGTCTTCGTAGGCGACCGGACCCTCGACCTGTTCGGCCTCCGGACCGGGTTCGTTTCCGATGTAGGTGACGTTCGGGTGGGTCCCGACGTCCTCGAGCAGTTTGAACGTCGATGCGTCGTCGCCGACGTAGCTCTCGAGCACGTCCCGGGCGGTCCCCTCGTCGGTGATCCCGGCTTCGGAGACCCACGGTTCCTCTTCGCCGTCAAGGATCTCCAGCGACTCCTGGACCTCGGCGGGCGTGATCTCGCGGGACTCGTAGCGATCGACGACGCCCTGGACGCTCTCTTCGGCGTTCGTGACGACGGCGTCCATCGCGTCGTTGGCGCGATCGAGGTCGTCCTGATCGGCCTCGCCCTCGTCGAGGAGGGCGTCGACGATGGTCGCGAGTTCGTCCTCGGAGCGTTCGTCACCGAACTCGTCCTCGAGGATGCCGGTGAGGGCCTCCCGGAGGTCCTCCTCCTCGAGCGAGAGTTCGTCGTCGCTGACCTCGCCCTGGACGTACAGCGCGGCTTCGATCTCGTCGAAGTCCCAGTCGCTCTCGCTGTAGTCCATCTCGAGGAGATCGATCTCGCCCTCGAGGAACGCGTAGGACTCGCTGACGTCGTCCTTGCTGGGACTCTGTCCTTCGACCTTGTTTCGGGCGCGGCCCTGGACGACGTTCGCGAGGTACTGCTGCGGCGTACTCTCGGGGTCGTTCATGTCCCCGAAGTTGATCGCCTGGGGCGGACAGGCGTCTTCGCAGGCGGTCGTGCCGACCTTCTCCTCGCCCTTGTGGCCGTCCTGGCGACTCGGACACATCGTACACTTGCTCATGACGCCTCGCGGGGCGCGGCTGTCGACCCAGCGACCCCGATCGTCGGTCATGTGGTCGCCTTCTTCGCCGGGTTCGGCGTCGTGCATATCCGCGATCTCCCCGGTCGAGACGTCCGGTTCGTCCCACTGGAAGTAGTTGACGCCGTACGGACAGGCGACCTGACAGTAGCGACAGCCGATACAGATGTCGTAGTCGGTCAGGACGAGCCCGTCCTTGTCGCGGGTGTGACGGGCCGTCGTCGGACAGACCTTCTCACACGGCGCGTCGGTACAGTGCTGACACGGACGGATGAGGCGGTTGCGCCCGCCGGGCGTCGAGTCCTCGTAGTCGAGAATGTACATCCAGTTGACGCCCTGGTCGAGCTGGTTCTCCTCCTTACAGGCGGTGACACAGGAGAGACAACCGTCACAGCGCTCGAGGTCGAGCACCATTCCCCACTGGGTACCCTCGTCGTCGCCAGCGCCGTGGCCTTCCTCTTCGGCCGCGCCGATGCTGGCTTGCTTACCGTTTTCTGCGGTGCCCCAGGCGCCGAGTCCGACGGCTGCCGCACCGGCACCCATCTTCTTCATCGCGTCGCGACGGCTCTCCTCGCCGTCGCCCTCGAACTTCTCGAGCATCCGGGTAACGGTGCCCTTCCCTTCTTCCTGGGCCCGTTCGTAGGCCTCCTCGGTCGGGCGATCGTCGACGCCGAACTCCTCCATCACGTCCTCGTGATACTTCTCGTGGAATTCGGCTTCCGAGAGTTCGCCCTTGGTGACGGCCATCGCGTCCTGGGCCATCTGCATCCCGAGGTCGCTGTCGTACTCGGTGTCGTCGAGCAGTCCCTCGAGTTCGTTCTCCCACTCTTCGCCGAGCGGGTGGAACGAGTCGTCGTCCGTACTCATCTACCCTGAACACCCCTGACAATGGTTACGGTGGTCCGATGTAATTGCATGCCGGCACGTAGTTGAATACATGTCTCTGTACTCTACCCCCGTCTCATAACTAGACCCGGTTGAAGTGTTGAGCCGATTTCCAACGCGTGAGAATCGATGCGAACAGGTTCGGCCATTTATAATACCGTCGAATAACCGGTGCTTGCGAACTCCGGTATGTGGTATCAGGTGACAGTCACTCACTGGGGAACTCGAGGCTTCGACGACGGCCGATCGAACGGCGTTCGACCGAATTTGTTCGGCCAAATGCCCTTTCGGACGGCGGACCGACGGTCGCCTAGATGACCGACCACAGATCCGACGACGAGTCGCCTGCAGTCCAGTCGCTCGACGCCCTGGAGAGCACGCCGCACGCGCAGGTCTTCGACGGAGAACCGAAGACGATCAGGCTCGCGCTCGAGGCGGGCGAAGCGATCGCACCGCACCAGCATCCCGATCGGCAGATCGTACTGCACGTCCTCGAGGGACGGCTCTCGGTGTCGCTCGACGGCGACGAGTACGAGGTCGCGGCGGGCGAACTCGCGCGGTTCGACGGGGCACAGGATATCGCGCCGAAAGCGCTCGCCGACTCGACGGCCCTGCTCGTGCTCGCGACGCGGGCCGACTGATCAGTCGCTGGCGAGTTGTTCCTCGAGACCGGCCTCCTCGTCGGGGACGCTCGGAACGTCCTCGACGAACCGCTTGATGATCGCCTCCTCGGCGCGGTGGAGCGTCTCGCTACAGGTCGACTTCGCGATGTCGAGGTGGTCGGCCAGTTCCGTGAGCGAACAGCACCGGGGCGTGTCGTAGTAGCCCTCGTCGACGGCGGCGACGACGATTTCGAGCTGTCGTTCAGACAGTAACTGGCTCTCGTGGAGCCGTTCCCGGACGTGCTCGATCCGGTACTGGAGCCCGAAGTGCTCGAACTGTTCGGCGAGTTCGGCGAGCCGTTCGCGCGAGCCGGTAACCTCGATCGTCGCCTCGCCGTCCTGGATCTCGACCGGCAACTCGATCGGCATCCCCGACTCCCGCGAGGAGAACTGCAACAGCGGGACGGTCGTTTCGAAGTGGACGGTCGCCTCGTTGTCGCTCCACTGGGCGAGGGTCAGTTCGGTGATCTGGGGATGCTCGTTCATGTCGTCGAGCACCTCGGCCACGTCGGGGCCGGCAATCCGGACGAGTGCGAAGCCCGATTCCGAACTGGGAACGGCCGCGAGAACCCGGAACGTCGACTCCGGGTGGGCCGTCGAAACTTGCTGAATCCAGATCTGTTCGGGCATCGTGAGGGTGAGCGTTGCCTGTGCCATACGATCGTGTTCTAGTCGGACCTACGTACCCGTGGCCCCGAATATATTCGGTGGATTCCTATTACGTGGGAATCACCCATCCCGGTGAGCCGGTCGTGGTAGTCGGTGGGCGCACTGTCGACTCACGGATTGCCAGCCGCCCGGATCGCGGGGCTCGAACACGTTCGCCTGAACAGCCAACCGTCACCGTCCCGAACGACCGATCGATGACGGCGAATCCAGCGCCCACCGAACGAACACTCGACGTGCGCGAAATCGACGGCGAACCGTTCGACGACATCGTGGCCGCCCTCGACGACCTCGGGGCGGACGATCGACTCCGGCTGATCGCCCCGTTCGAACCGGTCCCGCTCTACGGCGTGCTCGAGAAACGCGGCTTCGAGCACGAGAGCGAGCAACGCGAGGGCGACGTCTGGCACGTGCTGATCGAACAGGCGTAGCCTGCGTGACGACCTTCGCGAACGTGTTCGGGCAAATATCGAAAGGACTGCGACGGTGACCACAGACTGCATGACACGACTCGACGTCAGGGACGTGCCGCCGGTGAATCGCCATCCGAAGATCCACGAAACGTTCGAGGACCTGGAGCCCGGTGAGACGCTGACGATCGTCAACGACCACGAACCCAAGCCGCTGTTCTACGAGTTCCAGGCCGAAGTCGAGGCCTTCGACGCCGACGGCTACGAGGTCGAACAGGTTGCCCCGGACGAGTTCGTCGCCCGGTTCCCGAAAGTAGAGGCGTAGTATCGGCGGCCGAATCGCCGTCGGACCGAACCGATCGGCTTCCCGACGCGATCGAGGGGGCCGCGAAGGCGGCATCGAACCACTGACTGATAGCGGCGACGACCGACACGATGACGACTGGCACGATGACGATCGATACGAGATGAACGAGGGACTCGACCGACGACGGTTCGCGAACCTGCTCGCGGGGACGACGATCGCTGCGTACGTTCTCGTCGCGCTCGGGACCGCCGTCTCGACGACGGACGGTGCAGCGACGTGTACGACCTGGCCGAACTGTTCGACCGACCCGACGCTGGGGTCGCTCTCCGGCGACCACCTTCTCTTCTGGGGCCACCGCGTGGCGGCCCTCGTGACCGGCCTCCTCGTCGCCGCGTCCGGCCTCGCGACTCGGCGGATAGACACCGATCGCCGGGTCACCAGCCTCGTCGGCACCGCGGTCGTCCTCTTTCCCGTCCAGGTCGTCCTCGGCGCCGCGATCGTCGTCGGGGGCCCCGCCGTCACGAACCGAATCCACCTCGCGCTCGCGATGGTCATCTTCGCCTGCCTCCTCGTCGCGCTCGTCGTGACGCTGGAGGACAGTGCGCGCGAAGAGGTGGCCGGTTCCGTCGCTCCCGATCGATCGCCAACCGGCTCTGAAACGAGCACCGACGGCGGTTCCGGGGACGGGCCGATCCGTCGCGATCGGCCGGACGACTGGCTCGCCCGACTGCGCCAGACGGTCGGCGCCTACCTGACGTTCACCAAACCGCGGCTGATGTGGCTGCTCTGTCTCGTCGCGGTCGCGGGAATGGGGCTGGCGACGCTGACCGGCGCGAGTCTGGATGCGACGACCGCGATCGCGACGCTCGCCGGGGGCGTCCTCGCGATCGGCGCGAGCGGAACTTTCAATCACGTCTACGAGCGCGACCGCGATCGGCGGATGAACCGCACGGCCGATCGGCCGCTGGTCCACGACCTCGTCCCGGCCCGGAACGCGCTGGCCTTCGGCGTCGCGCTCGTCGCGGCATCGATGGCCGTCCTCGTGGTCTGGGTCAACGTGCTGGCGGCGGCGCTGACGTTCGCCGCGATCGGCTACTACGCGGTCCTCTACACCGTGGTCCTGAAGCCGAACACGGCCTGGAACACGGTGCTCGGTGGCGGCGCGGGAGCACTCCCCGCGCTCATCGGCTGGGCGGCGGTCACCGGGAGCGTCGGCCTGCCCGCGATCGCCCTCGCCGGCGTGATCTTCCTGTGGACGCCCGCCCACTTCTACAGCCTCGCGATCGCGTACCGGGACGATTATGCACGCGGCGGCTTCCCGATGTACCCGGTCGTCGAGGGCGTCCTCGCCGCGCGTCGACACGTGATGTTCTACCTCGGCGCGACGTTGCTGGCCACGAGCGTCCTCGGCTGGCTGGCCGGGCTCGGCTGGGTCTACGCGACCACGTCGGTCGCGCTGGGTGCCGTCTTCCTCCGCTCGGTGATCCGCCAGTACCGCGTGCCCACCGACGAGGTCGCGTTGCGCTCGTTCTTCGCGTCGAACTACTACCTCGGCGCGATTCTCCTCGCGATCGTCGTCGAGACGCTCGTAATCGCCGGGTAGGCGGCCGCGAGAGTCGGTCCAGCTCCGATCGGCTTCGGTATCCACAGGGAAGGGTACTTAACTGACCACGATATGGCGGGAATCGGCGATTCGATTGCTATCGTATGGGAATCGCCGGTACGGTTGAACATACGTCTACCCCTATACCCAAGTGAAGACAATGATCCCAACCGATACCAACCGACGACGGTTCCTGCAGGCGATGGGCGCGGCCGGTGCAGTCGCAGTTGCCGGCTGTACGGGAACCAGCGACCCGGCCGACACGGGCACAGATTCCGAAGACGATACGGACGAGGGGTTACCGCCGGCGGAGGACGTCGACGTCGATCGGATCGCCCGTGACCCCACGGACATCCCGGACCCGGTCGACTGGGACGAGCCCCGCACGCACGACATCACGCTCGAGACCGAGCGCGTGACCGCCGAAATCGAGCCCGGCGTCACCTTCGAGTACATGACCTTCGGCGGACAGGTCCCCGGTCCGATGGTCCGGGTCCGCCAGGGCGACACGGTGAACCTCACGTTCGACGTCCCGGACGACATGAACATCGACATGCACAACGTCGACTTCCACGCGGTCTACGGTCCCGGCGGCGGTGCGGACGCCACGACGCTCGCCCCGGGTGACGACCCCACGCAGATCAGCTTCACGGCCGAGTACGCCGGGGCGTTCATTTACCACTGTGCGGTCCCGAACATGGACCAGCACATCAGCTCCGGGATGTTCGGCTCGATCCTCGTCGAACCCGAGGACGGCCTCCCCGAGGTCGACCACGAGTTCTACCTCGGCCAGCACGAGATCTACACGGATGGCGAAGTCGGCGAGGAAGGCCACCACGGCTTCGACTTCGACGCCATGAAGAAAGAAGAGCCCACCTACGTGGTGTTCAACGGCCAGGCCTACGGCTTCACCGAGGACGGCGTCGGACCGATGGAGGCCAACACGGGCGAGACCGCCCGGGTCTACTTCGCCAACGGCGGGCCGAACCTGCTGAGCTCCTGGCACCCGATCGGGAACGTCTGGAGCAACTACTACCGCGACGGGGACCTGCTCTCCGAACCCGACAACAACATCGAGACGGCCCCGATCGCCCCCGGGACGACCGCGGCCGGCGAGATGGAGTTCCCCGTCCCCGGCCCGGTCAAGATCGTCGACCACGCACTCAGCCGCGTCGTCCACAAGGGTGCACTCGGCGTGATCGACGTCCAGGGTGAAGAGAACCCCGACGTCTACGACGAGGATCCGTAAGGCTCCCCGTCGGGATTTCGCACGGGTGAACCACGATCCCGCGACCCCTCTCCCACCATGACACTCACGTCCCGCCGCCACGTGCTCCGCTCGTCCGCGCTCGCGATCGGCGTCGCCCTCGGCGGCTGTCTCGCGGACCCGACCGATCGCGCGAGCGACGGCGACGAGCAGCCGCCCGAGAACGCCGGCGAGCTGGGGACGCCCGCCGAGCGGATCACCGTCACGGCGAACTCCCAGCCTTACCCCGAGTTCGAACCGCAGATCGTCCACGTCGTTCCCGGCGGGACCGTCGAGTGGCTCGTCGAGACGGGGCGCCACGACGTCACCGCCTACCACGAGGACGGCCACGGGCCCCACCGGACACCCGACGGCGTCGAGACCTGGGGGAGCGATCGGATGAGCGGTGTCGGCTCGGAGTACGAGCACACGTTCGATCGCGAGGGCGTCTACGACTACGTGGACACCCAGCAGGTCTGTACCTCCCACGAGGTCGCAGGCAACATCGGCCGCGTCGTGGTCGGCTGGCCCGACCCCGACGACGAACCCGCGATGACCGACCCCCAGGAGGAACTGCCCTCACAGGCCGCCCGGGCGATCGAGATGTTCAACGAGGAGACCCGACCCGTCCTCGAGGACGGTCCGTGATCGCCCCGTCCCACTTTTCGCTCGTCGAGTCGATCCGTCATCGGCCCCGACCCGGGCCGACCGTTCGCCGCCGTGAACGTCGGAATCGACCCGAACTTATTCGTCGATTTCTAAGGGATCGGGAATCCGGACGGCGCTTTACCCTCCCGAACGCGAAGATCCACTCGAGATCATGACCCCAATATCCACACCCATCGACAGGCGAACCGTACTCCGCGCAGCGGGAGCGGCGGCGCTCGGCGCGTCCCTCGCGGGCTGTTCGCAGCTGAGCAGTTCCAGCGGGGCCGCCGAGGGCCTCGTTCTCGACCCGCCGGAGAACCACGATCGGATCAAGGAGGCGGACCTCCCGCATCCGATCTACGGCGAGGGGATTCCGGAAGCGACGGTGCCGGCCCCGCTCCACGACCGATCGGTCACGACCACGGAGTTCGAGGGCGATCGGCACCTGATGCTGACGTTCGTCTACACCAGCTGTACGACCGTCTGTCCCGGCCTCACCGCGGCCCTGCGCCGCGTCCAGGACGACGCCCACGAGGAAGGGTACGAGGACGAGATCGCGTTCCTCCCGATGACCTTCGATCCCGAGTACGACACTGCCGAGGTGCTCGAAGAGTACGGCGAGGAGTACGGGGTCGACTTCGACGCCGGCAACTGGTACTTCCTGCGGCCGGACACCCACGAAGACGCCAAGGCGATCGTCGAGGACACGTTCGGGGTGGCGTTCGAGCACGGCGAGGAGTCGGACGAGACGGACGACGAGGAGATGGACCACGGCGAAGAGTCGGACGACGAGGAGATGGACCACGACGAGATGGACCACGATCGACACATCACCCACACGTCGCTAATCTTGCTCGTGAACAAGGACGGCCTCGTCGAACGCGCCTGGACGGGTGGCTCTCCGGGTGGTAACGAGATCGTCGACGCCGCCCGGGCCGTCGTCGAGGGGTGGTAATCCATGCGCCGTCGCGAGGTCATCGCGGGAGCCGCGGGCCTCGCCGCCCTCGGCGGCGGCGCGATCGCCGTCGGCGAGTGGAACCCCCTCGAGAGCGGCGCGGCGGTCGACCCGATCGAACTCGAGACGATCGACGCGCCAGGGAGTACGGCCGGCACCGCGACGATACCCGAACCCGGCCGGGTGACGTTCGTCGAACTGTTCGCCACCTGGTGTAACGTCTGTCAGGACATGATGGAGCCCCTCGGGCGAGTCCACGACGACGTCGACGGCGACGTCCAGTTCGTCTCGGTGACCGGCGAACCGATCGGGAACACCATCACACGCGAGGACGTCGCGGACTGGTGGCGCGAGCACGACGGCGACTGGCCGGTCGCGCTCGACCCCGACCTCGAACTGACGGAAGCGCTCGACGGCTCCGGGGTGCCGTACGCGTTCGTCCTCGACGCGGACAACGTCGTGACCTGGTCCGGACGCGGAAGAAAATCGGCCGACGAGATTCGATCGGCCATCGACGCGGCCGGGGGTGAGTAACGTGGCGGGCGGCGAACTCCTCGGGACGATGCTGTTCGCCCTCGGCATCGGCGTGGCGACGTTCTTCTCGCCGTGTGCGTACGCGCTGTTGCCCGGCTACGTCGGCTACTACGTCGCGGCCACCGGCGAGGAGACGACCCCGCCGCTGTCGGGCACGCTCGCTCGCGGCCTCGCGGCGGCCGTCGGCGCGATGGGCGTCCTCGGCCTCCTGTCGATCGCCGCGATCGCCGCCGGCGAGACGGTCGGACGGGCGTTGCCCCTGCTCGAGTACGGGGTCGGCGTCGCCCTGATCGTGCTCGGCGCGTGGGTGCTGTACGGCGGGAGCGGTGCCGTCCACGTCCTCCTGCCCGAGCGCCGATCGACGGTCC
This sequence comes from Halosolutus amylolyticus, assembly GCF_023566055.1. Classification (NCBI taxonomy): domain Archaea; kingdom Methanobacteriati; phylum Methanobacteriota; class Halobacteria; order Halobacteriales; family Natrialbaceae; genus Halosolutus; species Halosolutus amylolyticus. The sequence continues at coordinate 110,567 of NZ_JALIQP010000006.1, forward strand.
TGGGATTCGGCCTCTTCGGCGCGATGTACGCCCTCGCGGCGACGGCCTGCGTCCTCCCGGTGTTCCTGGGACTGGCGTTTCGATCGCTCACCATGCCGCCGCTCGAGACGGCGCTCGTGCTCGGGACGTACGCCGCCGGGTTCGGGACGCTCATGGTCGCGGTCACGGTCGCGACGGCGTTCGGCTACGCGCTCGGGGCCGGTCGCATCGCCGGCTACGTCGATCGGGTGGTCCGCGTCGCTGGGGTCGTGCTGATAATCGCCGGACTCGGCCAGCTGTACGTCGCCGCGGTCTGACGCCGGCGTTCTGTCGCTGTTTTCGCCCGGTCCCGTTGCCGGCCTTCCGGAACCGGAATCGCGCACTCGTGACGCCGAGCCGAATCGCCGTGTTCGGGCCGTCGTCGAAGCCAGTTCCGGGGGAATATGTGCGGGACAATGGATATGCAGGTACCGCAACGAATCCCGGCCGAACGACGCCATGCCTCCGTCACAATCGAGTGAATCGGTACCGGTGATGCAACGACTCTACGATCGGATCTGGCTACTCGCAGCCGCAGCGCTCGCGTTCTTCGCGCTGTCGTACGTCGCGTGGGGCTGGATCGACGTCTTTTCCGTTCCAATGGGGTGATTCGATGACGTCACCGATCAAACCCCCGGACGGCAACTGGTGGGACCAACCGGTCAACAGGCGAGAGTCCATCTGGCTCGGACTGGGCGTCGGCTGGTCGCTCATCCTCTTTGGCTGGATGAGCGCCTGGACGCGCGTCGGGGACCAGAACCCGATCGGCGAGACCTATCGCGTCGACAGCGAGGAGTACCGCGAGAAGATGGACGCCTACAAGGAGGCGGCCACCGAGACCGAGGACGGCCTCGTCCCGCCGGGAACTGACGTCTACATCAACGCGATGCGTTTCCAGTGGGACGGCGCGCCGGTCGTACTCGAGGCCGGAACCGAGTACGATATCCACCTCAGTTCCATGGACGTCCAGCACGGCTTCTCGCTCCGGCCGGAAGAGGCGCTCAGCAAACAGATCAACCTGCAGGTGCTTCCGGGCTACGAGTGGGTCGTCCCGATGACGTTCGACGAACCGGGGACCTACCACATCATCTGCAACGAGTTCTGCGGCCAGGGCCACAGAACCATGCACGGAACGATCGTCGTGGAGGAGTGATATCGATGGCACACAAGCTAGACGTTCTCGGGCTGTTCGACAACGAGTATCGCGACGACGGCTTCCGAACCTGCTCCGTGACGGGACTCGAGGTCCACCGCTCCGTCGACAACCACGTCAAACTGTTCGGGCTCACGGCGGTCGTCGCCCTACTGTACGGCGGAATCTTCGCGTTCACCGTGGCGATGACCCGCTGGGAAGTGATCGGCCTCCTCGGGGCCGACGCCTTCTACACGCACCTCAGCCTCCACGCGTGGAACCTGCTCATCTTCTGGATGGTGTTCATGGAGGTCGCAATCCTCTACGTCGGCGGGCCGATGGTGCTCGGCAGACGGCTGCCGCTCACGCGAATCGCGAAGGCGGGCTGGGCCGTCATGGTCGGCGGGGCCGTGCTCGTCAACTACGCCATCTGGACTACCGAGGCACCGAACGAGGCACCGCTGCTGACGGCCTACGTCCCGATGCCGATCTCGCCGCTGTTCTACGCCGGCGCGTGCGTGTTCATCCTGGGTACCGTCGTCGCGGCATTGCCGTTTTTCGTCTCGATGTGGCGCGAAAAGCGCGAGAATCCGGGGAAGACGCTTCCGCTCGTCAGCTTCGCCGCGTTCGTCACGTCGATCATCGCCGTCGAGGCGCTGGTCGGCGGCCTGCTGGCGTTCGGTCCCGCCCTGCTGTGGCGGCTGGAACTGATCCAGTGGTGGGACGCCGCCTGGTACCGCCAGATGTACTGGATCATCGGCCACGGCACCCAGCAGATCAACCTCGTCGCGATGATCGCGGTCTGGTACTTCCTGACCCACGTCGTCGCCGGCGCGGAGGTCGTCAGCGAGAAGGTCTCGCGGACGGCGTTCATCCTCTACCTGTTCTTCATCAACCTCGGCGCGGCACACCACCTGCTGTCGGATCCCGCGGTCTCGACCGGGTGGCGCATCTGGAACACCTCCTACGCGTTCTACGGCGCGACGTTCGCGAGCCTCATCCACGCGTTCGCCATCCCGGCCGGGATCGAGGCCGGCCGCCGCAAGCGCGGGAAGGGCGGCGGACTGTTCGGCTGGCTCACGTCCGCACCGTGGTCGAACCCGGTGTTCTCCTCGACCATCTTCTCGATCATCCTCTTTGGCTTCCTCGGCGGGATCACCGGCGTGATGATGGGGCAGCTCCAGCTCAACATGACCTGGCACAACACGTTCGCGACGGTGGGCCACTTCCACGGGACCGTCGTCCTCGGGACCACCGTCGCGTTCATGGGGCTGGCCTTCTTCGTGATCCGGACCATGTTCATGCGCCAGTACGTCTCCGAACGGCTCGCGTCGATCCAGCCGTTCTTCTACTCGGCCGCGATGGGCGTCGCCGTCCTCATGATGATGTACGTCGGCATCCTCTACGGCATCCCGCGCCGAACGTCCGAAGTCGTCGAGAACATCCCCGGCACCGAGTTCAGCCTCTCGGCCGCGTCGCCGCTGTTCGCGATCTTCGGGATCTTCGCGTTGCTGGCTATCGTGGGCGGCGTCCTGTTCGTCCTCGTCGCCGTCGGCTCGCTGGTCTTCGGCGATCGGGTCGAGAACGGGGACAACGCAGATCTGATCGCCGACGGGGGACTCGGGATGGCACAGGACCCCGACGACCCCGTCCACGCCTACGAGATGCGCGGCACGTTCGTCCTCTGTCTGATCTTCCTCGCCGCGTTCGTGATCACCTACCTGCTGAACTGGTATCTGCTCACACAGCTCTGGTCGATCGGCGCCTGATCGACCCGTCGAACCGTTTCCGATCGATCTCACGACCCGTTTCGCCCGATTCACACTCATGACACACTCCGACGCCGACGCGACCGCATCGCCCTTCGAGTTCCTCAGCCGCGTCCTCGGCCAGGCCTGGCGGGACCTCCTGAGCGTCTACTACGCCAACACGCCGATCTGGCGCCTGCTCAAGAGCGTCGGACTGCTCTTTTTCGGCTTCTTCTGCTGGTCGGCGTCGAACCTGGTGCTCTCCTACGGGATCGACTGGACGATCCTCCGGTACATCCGATCGTACGGATTCGTACTCCTCCTCTGGGGGCCGCTGACCCACGCCGTGGTCGTCCCGCTCGTGATCCGCCTCCGTCGAAGCGCCGAGTCGCCGATCCTGCGGACGATCGCCCGCCAGGGCTCGAAGATCAACCTCTCGATCTTCCTGGCGATCGTCCTGATCCTCGGGACGTTCCCCGTCGGGCCGATGACGCTCGACTTCCAGACGACGCTACAGGGCGGATCCGGCTCGGACGTGAACCCCGACCTGCTGTGTACCCGATCGGACGGGGAGATCCACTGTCACCTCTCCGAGTCGGAGGGAATCGACCACGTCGTCGTGACGAGCGGCGATCGCGAGGTCGAGCGCGTCGACGACCCGCCGTTCGAGTTCACGATACGCGAGGACGAACTCGAGGAGGTGGTCGGCCAGCAGGAGTTCGTCGTCGAGTTGCAGGACGAGGACGGCGACACGATCCGGCGATACCGGCGGTACGCGTCGTCGATTCCGAACAAATAATCACGACGAGAGATCCGTGAACAGAAACGGATCTCTCGCGGACGAGCCGAGACAGTTGCGCAGATCTCACCGGAATTCGAACCGAGCACCACCCTCTGGACTTTCGGCAAGCGACACGTCAAGATCGTGATCTTCGGCGATTCGCCGCACGATCGTCAATCCGACCCCACTCCCACCGTAGCTCGTCGTGAACCCATGTTCGAACACTTGCTCTCGTTTTTCCGGCGGGATCCCCTCTCCGGTATCCTCGGCGTAGAACCCCTCGTCTACGGGGCCAACTCGGACAGTTACGTGGCTCCCGCCGTGGCCAACTGCGTTCCGGAACAGGTTCTCGAAAAGTGCCTGCAACTGGCTCCTGTCGGCGTCGATCGTGGAGTTTTGCGTTTCGAGGGTCGCAGACTGGGTATCGATCGATTTCCACGCGTCTCGTGCGATAGCAGACAGCGAGACACGTTCGTGCTCCTTTTCCGAAGTACTGGACCGGGCGAGCGCTGTAAGATCCACAACGAGATCCTCGACTCGTCCCAATGCGTCCGCAACTCCATCCAGGTTGGCCTCGTCACCGGTCTCGCGATACTGATCGAGTTCTGCCAGCGCGACCGCCAGGGGGTTCCGAAGATCGTGGGACACCATACTTGCAAACTGGTCTAAGCGCTCGTTCTGGCGTTCGAGTTCCGCTGCTGTTTGGCGAGCGTCAGTCACTTCTTGCGTGACCAGTACGCCGTACGACTCGTCATCGATACGCACTGATCTCGTCTCGAGATGGTGGATTCGACCCTGGTATTCTGTATCGAATGATCGAGAGGAACCATCGATCGTGTCCCGAAGTTTCGGCTCGAGTTCGGTTACCGTTTCCTCGGGGAAAAGTTCGCCGAGCTGTTTGCCGACCATCTCCGTAGCCCTTCTCCTCGAGAACGGGAGGGTCTCGGGGCCAATGATACGATAGCGGAGGTCAGCGTCGAACAGTACTAAGACACCGTTTGGGAACGTATCGACGAGGGCCCGGTAACCATCCGGTAGAGGAGTATGTTCCATATGTAAATTCAGTTATCTACAAGACGACCTTTCACCTGTTAAATATATTGGCCGATTGCAGAAAGCCGCGTCGAAATATCTGAAGAACCGATCGAGATGAAAGTAACTACCAGGCAGCCGCTTCCTCTATTCGAGAGTTTATATGGTCTCTTTTCTGGTAGTTCTTATGGATGATACCCAGGATGTTGTGTTACCGTCGGCGTTCGATGACCTGGATATTGGTATCACCTTACGGGAGCCGGAGACAGGACAACTCATCGATATGAACGAACAGGTAGAGCGGATATACGGCTACTCTCGGGAGGAACTACTCGAGATGAAGATCGAGGAGTATACCGCCCCTTCGACGAAATTTTCGCAGGACTCGGCAATCCGTCGAATCCACGCTGCAGCCGATGGGAATTCACAGGTGTTCGAATGGCGGGTCGAACGGTCCAATGGTGAACTGGTCTGGGTTCGCGTCTGCCTCAATCAGACGACGATCGGAGGGAACACGTATGTCGTCGCCGAAATTCGCGATATTAGTGAGTACAAGGCACGAGAGCGACGATTACGCCTCCTTAATCGCGTCGTCCGACACAACCTCCGAAACGAGACGAACGTACTTATGGGGTACGCCGACCGTCTCAAAAGCGCCGTCGAAGAAAAGACGCTCGAACAGGAGGTCGAGACGATTCTGGAGATTGCCACGGAGATCGGGACGTTGAGCGACTCGATTCAGCAAATAGAGGAGATCGCGAAGCCCGACGCAACACAGCGCTCTCCGTCGAATATCGCAGATCTGGTCCGAGAAGTCGTTACGGAGACGCGTGCTGAATATACAGACATCGAGCTAACTGTCGATATTCGGGCCGATGTCTGGGTTAGCGCCGACAGGGGCCTTCGCCACGCGATCAAACACGCCATCGAGAACGCGATCGTCCACAACGACCGTGACACCTCGTCTGTCGAGGTACTCATCACCACAGTGCCGGACACTGATCAGGGGGAGATACGCATCATTGATACTGGACCAGCTATCCCGGACGTCGAAGTCGACGTTCTCAGAGAGGACATCACGGCGAGTACCACCTACCACGGATCTGGCGTCGGTCTATGGGTGATGCAGTGGTGTGTCGACTCTCTCGGGGGTGAACTCGTCTTTGACGAGAATTCCCCTCGCGGAAACGTTGTACGGTTCGTACTTCCCCAGATCGATGTCTCTGAGACGTAGAGGGTGTTTCCACTCTCCCTCTCGCCGGAGATCGTTCGGTCCTCCAATCAAGTGTTCTGTGATGCCCTATCGAGTGGATCTACCGACTGCTCTCACCGATCGTCCTCTAGCACCGATCGCGACGAGTTGAGGACGACGAGGGCGCTACTGGTCGCCATCGCGACGGCCGCGAAGAGCGGGTTGATCAGCCCCGCGGCGGCCAGCGGGATCGCGACGGCGTTGTACAGCAGCGCCCAGCCGACGTTCTCGCGGATGCGCCGCCGGGTGCCCTCGGCGAGGTCGAACACGGACCGGACGGCGCGGAGATCGCTCGCGGTCACGACCGCGTCTGCGGCGTCGGTCGCGCGGGCCGTCCCGCTCCCGAGCGCGATACCGACGTCGGCCGCGGCCAGCGCCGGCGCGTCGTTCGTCCCGTCGCCGACCATCGCCGTCACACCTTCCCGGGAGAGTCGCCGGACGGTCTCGACCTTCCCGTCGGGCGGGACGCCCGCGAAGACGCGATCGACCGCCGGATGCTCGCGGACGGTCGTCGTCGCGGCCGCGTCGTCCCCGGTCAGCACGACCACCTCGCGATCCGCGAACGATTCCAGAACCGATCGCCACTCCGATCGCGTCCGATCGCCGACGACGGCGACGGCCCGTGCCGCCCCGCCGTAGCCGATGACGACGGGGAGTCGGCCCCGATCTCGAGCGTCCGCGACGGCCGATTCGAGGGCGTCCGGGACCGGCCCGGCAAGCCGCTCGACGAGGGTGGGCGTGCCGACGACGACGCGATCGGCGTCTCGAGGATCGTCGGTGTCGCCGGCCCTCGCGCCCGCGACCGTCGCGCTCACGCCCTCGCCGGGGTGGCGCTCGAAGTCGGTCACGTCGAGGACGTCCTCGCCCGTGGAACGCACGTCGCCGGACGCGTGATCGAGGTGGCCGCCGTCGGCCGTAATTCGATCACTTTCCGGACCCTCGACCGCGTGGGCCACGATCGCGGCGGCGGCGGGGTGTTCGGACCGACGCTCGACGGCGGCCGCGAGATCGATCGCGTCGGCCTCCCCGTGGACCTCGCGCACGGTCATCTCACCCGCTGTCAGCGTGCCGGTCTTGTCGAAGACGATCGTCTCGACGGACGAGACCGACTCGAAGAGGGCCGCGTTCGCGACGACGATCCCGCGTTCGAGCGCGTCGCGAAGGCCGGAAGCGACGGCCAGCGGGGTCGCTAGCCCCATCGCGCAGGGACAGGAGACGACGAGCACGGTCAGCCCGGTCAGTACCGCGTCCGGAATCGGTGTTCCCGTCGCGAGTCGCCACCCCGTGACGACGACCGCGAGCGTCAGGACGAAGGGGACGAAGATCGTCGCGAGCCGATCGGCCAGCCGCTGGACGCCAGGCGTCGCGCTCTGGATCTCCCACATGAGCGTCGCGATGCGATCGAGCGTGCTCTCGGCGTCCGCGCCCACTGCGACGACGAGCGCGCTGTCGGTCACGATCGCGCCGCCGACGACCCGGTCTCCGGGCCGCTTCGTGACCGGCAGGGACTCGCCGGTGAGCACCGACTCGTCGACGGCCGCCGTCCCCTCGATCACCGTGCCGTCGACGGGAATCCGCTCGCCGGGCCTGACGAGGACCTCGTCGCCCGCCGCGAGCCGATCGATCGGGACCGTTTCGGTTCCCTCGCCTTCGGGGAGTCTGCGAGTCGCCTCGCGGACCTGCGCGGCCGTCACGTCCGCGAGCAGGTCGGTTGCCCGGCGCTTGATCCGGCGCTCGTAATAGGTACCCAGGCTGACGACCATGATCACGGCGACGGTGACGTCGTAGTAGAGGTGGGTACTGCCCGTCGCGAGCGCGACCGTGCTGTAGGCGTAGGCCGAGACCGCCGCGATAGCGATCAGCAGATCCATGTTCGGCTGGCCGACCCGCAGGCTGACGTACGCGCCGCGCAGGACGGGGTAGCCGGTGTAGAACAGCACGCCGCCGGCGAACAGGCCGATCATCGCGAACGGGATGGTCGTTCCGAGCGGGGAGGTCGCGTCGACCGAGAGGATGCCCGTCTCGATCCCCACGTAGCTGGGATAGAGGTAGAACAGGTACCACGGCATGACGAGCATCGAGAGGAAGCCGCCGACCAGCAGCCGCTCGACGAGGTCCTCGTCGGCGCGCGTGCGCTCGTCGTCGTCGCGGAATCGCGCGTCGTACCCGTAGCCGGAGAGCACGTCGGGGAGGTCGGCCTCGTCCAGCCGATCGGGATCGTAGACGACGCGGGCGGTGTCGGTCGCGTAACTCGCCTCGACCGCGAGGATTCCGTCCTCGCCCTCGCCCAGCAGGGAGACGAACCCCTCGCAGGTCGAACAGTGCATCCCGTCGATCGCGAGGAACGTCTCCGTCGCCCCGTCGGGAACCTCTCGATCGACTGACTCTGAGGCCCGCTCGACGACGCACTCGCGATCGACGTCCTCGACGGTCTCCAGGGTCGCGCTCACCTCGAGACAGCCCCGACAGCAGAAGCGCCCCTCGACGTCTGTGGCTGTCACCGGGGGCTCCGGCGTCGGGAGCCCGCAGAGCGAGCAGGAACTCATGCCACGGTGGATAGTCGTCGACGCGACCGGTAGCCGTGGCGCCGAACACGTTCCCCTCGCCGGCCGACCGGCCGCCCGGCTCGATCGGGCGTCACCGTCGTCCCCGCCATCCGCGGATGGTGCCGGTCACTGCGAGTCGCCACGGGAGGACGAACCCGAGGCCGAGGACCGCGTTGACGAGCAAGAACGACGGCGGCGCGCCGCCGGGAAACAGCGAGGTGGCGCGGATCGCGCCGCCCAGCAGCGACGCGCCGATCCAGGCGAGACCGACGACGGCGACCGTCCGCCGGGCCGATTCGAGAACCCGGCCGCGATACGCGCCGACGAGCGCGGCGACGGTCGCCCACCCGATCACGAACGGCGTCGCGGTGCGGACGGTGTGGGCCGGGAACTCCCAGGGCGCCATCCCGTGGCTGTGCAGGCCGACGGCGACGAACGCCGTCACGACGAGCGCGTCGGCGACGGCGAGGACGGCGACCAGCGGAACGGAAGCGACTCGATCGACCGACTCGGGGCGTGGGTGGGATTCGATCATGGCTCTCGTAACACGGTCACCGCGTGTCGGCTCCGATCGAGGGACGGGAGACCGAACGGCTGGCGAGAGGCGCGGCGGTCCCCGCCGTGACAGCCCACGGTGACGTTCGATCGAGTCGACGCACGCCACGTATGCGGATTTGCTCCCGAACGGGTTCGGCGCGTTCGCCCGGACACCTCGACCATGGCTCGCGCCCCGCTCTCAGCATCCCTCCCGCCAATCGGGACCCGACCCGAACACGTCCGGGACGAGACACAGGCCGGCCGAACCCGTACTGAGACGTATGCAGTCACCCTCGTCCGTTATCGACCGCACCGACGCACCGTCCGATCGCCCGCGCGAGGTGATCGACGTCCGCATGCTCGGGCCGCCGGAACCGCTGACGGAGACGCTCGAGACGCTCGCCGACCTCGACACCGAGACGGTCCTGGTCCAGCGCAACGATCGCGCGCCGCAGTTCCTCTACCCGAAACTCGAAGACCGGGGCTACGCCTACGAGACCGTCGACCTGGACGACGAAGTCGTGACCGTCATCTGGCGGTCGAACGGCTAGTTTCCCAGGTGATCGAGCAGAAGATCGGTCACCCGCTCCGGCCGTTCGTGCTGGACCCAGTGGCTCGTCTCGGACAGGAGTTCGAGGCGACCGTCGTCACAGTATCGGTGGCCCTCGACGGCCAGTTCCGGAACCAGTGCGGTGTCGTCTTCGCCCCAGACGACGAGCGTCGGCGCTGCGACACGCTCCCGTGACGGACTCGGTGGGTACCGGGCCGCCGCCCGGTACCAGTTGAGCATCCCGGTGATCGCACCGTCCTGCCCCCAGGCGCGACGGTAGTGGGCCAGTTCCTCCTCGGTGAACGTCCCTGTCGCGGACGTCTCGCGGAGCGCTCGCTCGAGAACGCCGAAGTCGGTCGCCCGACAGGCGAGTTCCGGAATCCAGGGGAGCTGAAACGCCATCACGTACCAGCTTCGCCGCAACTGCTCCGGGTTCGATCGGAGTTGCTCCCGGTAGGCCGTCGGATGCGGCGCGTTGACGATCGCGAGCCGATCGACGACGTCCGGATGGGACAGGCCGAGTTCCCAGGCGACGGACCCGCCCCAGTCGTGGCCGACGACGTGGGCCGACGCCGCCCCCTCGGTTTCGACGAGTTCGACGACGTCTCGCGCGAGTACACGTTGCTGGTACGCCCGGACGGCGGCCGGTTTCTCGCTCAGGTTGTACCCGCGCTGGTCGGGCACGAGGACGCGGTAGCCGGCCGCGACCAGCGGTTCGATCTGGGCGCGCCAGCCGTACCAGAACTCGGGGAACCCGTGGAGCAAGACGACGAGCGGATCGGTCTCGTCACCGGCCGCGACGACGTGGAGCCGAACGCCGTTGACGGTGCGGCGTGTCGACTCGACGTCGATCGTCGACAGTAACGACGCGTCGGTCCTACCTGGAGGAGCCGTCGAACCCATACCGAATAATGTACGCGACGGGGTTTCAAAACCGGTTGTCCGCCGGATCGCGTTCGTCTCTCACCGTGGCCATGTCGCCGAACATGTTCTGGGGTTTTCTTTCTCCGGGGGAATCGCCGAGGGTGCTGAACGTATGCAGGGTGTACGTAGAACCGAGGAGAAGCACAATGACCCAAACCACAGCAAATCGACGGCGGTTCATGCAGGTGATCGGAGCAACCGGCGCAGTCGCGGTCGCCGGCTGTCTCGGCAACGACGCCGACGCGTCGGAGAACAGTACCGAGAGCGAGGACGAGGAGGGACTGCCTGCGGCGAAGGCTGTGGACGCCGATCGGATCGCTCGCGACCCGACCGACATTCCCGGTCCCGTCGACTGGAACGAGCCCCGCGAACACGACATCACGCTCGAGACCGAGCGCGTGACCGCCGAAATCGAGCCCGGCGTCACCTTCGAGTACATGACCTTCGGCGGACAGGTCCCCGGTCCGATGGTCCGGGTCCGCCAGGGCGACACGGTGAACCTCACGTTCGACGTCCCGGACGACATGAACATCGACATGCACAACGTCGACTTCCACGCGGTCTACGGTCCCGGCGGCGGTGCGGACGCCACGACGCTCGCCCCGGGTGACGACCCCACGCAGATCAGCTTCACGGCCGAGTACGCCGGGGCGTTCATTTACCACTGTGCGGTCCCGAACATGGACCAGCACATCAGCTCCGGGATGTTCGGCTCGATCCTCGTCGAACCCGAGGACGGCCTCCCCGAGGTCGACCACGAGTTCTACCTCGGCCAGCACGAGATCTACACGGATGGCGAAGTCGGCGAGGAAGGCCACCACGGCTTCGACTTCGACGCCATGAAGAAAGAAGAGCCCACCTACGTGGTGTTCAACGGCCAGGCCTACGGCTTCACCGAGGACGGCGTCGGACCGATGGAGGCCAACACGGGCGAGACCGCCCGGGTCTACTTCGCCAACGGTGGCCCGAACCTGCTGAGTTCGCTCCACCCGATCGGGAACGTCTGGAGCAACTACTACCGCGACGGGGACCTGCTCTCCGAACCCGACAAGAACATCGAGACGGCCCCGATCGCCCCCGGGACGACCGCGGCCGGCGAGATGGAGTTCCCCGTCCCCGGCCCGGTCAAGATCGTCGACCACGCGCTCAGCCGCGTCGTCCACAAGGGCGCACTCGCCGTCGTCGACGTCGCCGGCGAGGAGAATCCCGACGTCTACGACGGGGATCCGTAACGCGTCCGGCTTCTCCCGAGGCGGCTCTCGACACTACGTCCAGACGCGGAGGCACTCGGTCGAACAGAAGTGCAGATCGATCGGGTCCGCACCGTCGGCGTCGACGTGGGTCGTGAGCGTGTACGCGACCTCGTCCGCGCGACAGTTATCACAGTTCATACTCGCCATCCCCACCTCGAAGGGTTTGAATATGCACCCATTAGCCGGTTGCTTCGGCGGTTAGTGTCGGGTTAGAACGGGACAAGAGTTTGTTGAAATCGATAGCGGACGGGCGTCTCTCAGGCGGGTGCGCCTTCCTCGGCCTCGAGCAGTTCGTGATACCGGTTGCGGATGGTAACCTCCGAAATGCTCGCGACCTCGCTGACGTCGTTCTGGGTGACCTTCTCGTTCGTCAGGAGGGCCCCGGCGTAGACCGCCGCGGCGGCGAGGCCGACCGGCGACTTCCCCGAGTGGACCCCGTTCTCCTTGGCCGTCTGGAGGAGCCCGCGAGCGCGCCGCTCGGTCTCGTCGGAGAGGTCGAGGTCGCTCGCGAAGCGGGGGACGTAGCTCTCGGGATCGGCCGGCTTCACTTCGAGGCCGAGTTCGCGGATCACGTACCGGTAGGTCCGGGCGACCTCGTCTTTCCCGACGCGACTGACGGCCGAGATCTCGTCGAGGCTCCGCGGCGTGCCGGCCTGGCGAGCGGCGGCGTACAGCGAGGCCGTCGCGACGCCCTCGATCGATCGGCCCGGGAGGAGGTCCTCCTCGAGCGCGCGGCGGTAGATGACGCTGGCGGTCTCGCGGACGTTCTCGGGGAGACCCAGAGCCGAGGCCATCCGATCGATTTCACCGAGCGCCTGCTTGAGGTTGCGTTCTTTCGAGTCGCGGGTGCGGAACCGCTCGTTCCAGGTGCGAAGCCGCTGCATCTTCTGGCGCTGGCGGGAACTCAGGGACTTCCCGTAGGCGTCTTTGTCCTGCCAGCCGATGTTCGTCGAGAGCCCCTGGTCGTGCATCATGTTCGTCGTGGGAGCACCGACGCGACTCTTCTCGTCTTTCTCCGCGGCGTCGAACGCGCGCCACTCCGGTCCGCGATCGATCTCGCCCTCGTCGACGACGAGGCCGCAGTCGTCGCAGACGGTCTCGGCGCGTTCGGCGTTCGAGAGCAGTCGGCCGCCACACTCGGGGCACTGCTCGCGCTCGTCGGCCTGTTCGTGTTCGTCCGCCCGCTCACCGGGCGATTCGGATTCGCTCTGGCGCCGCTCGGTGCTCCGCGTTCGGATGGGAGAATCAGTCATTGTGTTGAAACTGGGTCGAGACGCTCGCTGGAAAACGCTCTAGCGTGGACGCGAATGATCACTCGTCAACACTTAACTACTTCGATCGTACCACCGGTGAACGTCGGGATTCGGTCGGCGACGGGAGGCGGTTCGACGTCGGGACCTTCCCGACGGTATCGAAACCCTTACTCTCCGGAGGCCGGTGGGATCAGGTATGAGCGAGGACGCCGTCAGTACCGAGGAGGTCCGCCACGTCGCGGAACTCGCCCGCGTCGACCTCACGAACGAGGAGGTCGACCAGTTCACGGGGCAGTTCGCGGACATCCTCGAGTACTTCGAGACGCTCGACGAGGTGCCGGAGGTCGATCGCGAGACCACGCTGACGAACGTGATGCGCCCGGACGAGGAGCGGGACTCGCTGGACACCGAGGAAGCGCTCCGGAACGCGTCCGAAACGGAGGACGGCTACTTCAAGGGGCCGAACGTTTCCTGATCATGTCGTCGAACATCTTCATCACCGAGGAGCGGATCGAGGGCGACGATGACGGCCCGCTGGCCGGGAAGACGATCGCCGTCAAGGACAACATCTCCACCGAGGGCGTCCGGACCACCTGTGGCTCGCGGATGCTCGCGGACTACGTTCCGCCCTACGACGCCACCGTCGTCGAACGGGTGAAAGCCGCCGGCGGGACGATCGTCGGCAAGGCGAACATGGACGAGTTCGGGATGGGAACGACGAACGAGACGTCGTACTTCGGCTCGGTCGAGAACCCGGCCGCTCCCGGCCGCGTTCCGGGCGGGTCCTCCGGCGGATCGGCGGCCGCCGTCGCCGCCGGCGAGGCCGACCTCGCGCTCGGCTCCGACACCGGCGGCTCGGTCCGCTGTCCCGCCGCGTTCTGCGGCGTCGTCGGCATCAAACCGACCTACGGGCTGGTCTCGCGCTACGGGCTGGTCGCCTACGGGAACAGTCTCGAGCAGATCGGCCCCTTCGCGACCACCGTCGAGGGCGCGGCCGCCTTGCTCGACGTGATCGCGGGGAGCGACGATCGGGACGCGACGACGCACGAGGGGCCACTCGAGGCGGACGAAACCTACGCCGACGCCGCCACCGGCGACGTCGACGGCCTGCAGATCGGCGTGCCGACCGAACTGCTCGACGGGGCCCACGAGGGCGTCGTCGAGACGTTCTGGGACGCGATCGCCGACCTCGAGGACCGCGGGGCCGAGTACCACGAGGTCAGCCTCCCCTCGATCGAACACGCCGTCGAGGCCTACTACGTGATCGCGATGTCGGAAGCGTCCTCGAACCTCGCCCGGTTCGACGGCGTCCGGTACGGCCACGACGCCGACGCCGACGGAAACTGGAACGAGGCGTTCGCCCGGACCCGCGAGGAAGGGTTCGGCGACGAGGTCAAACGGCGCATCCTCCTTGGAACCTACGCGCTCTCGGCCGGCTACCACGACAAGTACTACAAGAAGGCTCAGGACGCCCGCGCGTGGGTCAAGCAGGACTTCGACGAGGCGCTCTCGGAGGCCGACGTCCTCGCGTCGCCGACGATGCCAGTGCCGCCGTTCGAACTCGGCGAGAGCCTCGACGACCCGTTGCAGATGTACCTCGCGGACGCGAACACGGTACCGGTCAACCTCGCCGACCTGCCCGCGATCTCCGTTCCCGCAGGAGAAACCGACGGCCTCCCCGTCGGCCTGCAACTCGTCGGTCCCGCGTTCGGCGAAGAACGGTTGATCCGAGCGGCCAGCGCGATCGCCTGATCCGGGCGGCCAGCGCGCTTACCAGGCCCGCCGCGGTCACCCCCGTTCCAGTCCGGCGGTGGGCATCGTTCCCGGTCGGCGATCGGTCGTCACGCCTGACGATCCCGATCGGAGATACCTTTTTATATTAACATTGCTTACAGTTCTCACAGCGGATATCCAATCGAATTTCCATGAAGATCGCACAGGACCACGAGGTCGAGTTCGACGAGTTCTCGCGAGCCTGCGATCTCGTCGAGGGGTACTTCGGCGAGACGATCGACGACGTCGCGTTGCACGCGCCGGTGTCGCGGCGACAGCTCGTCGCCGTCCTCGCGCGGGCACAGCTCTCCGGCCGCCAGCTCGCCATCGACGGACTGACCGAGGAGGGCGACGTCGTCTACCAGTCCAACGACGAGACTCTGCTCTGGCTCGATGGCAGCTTCTGGACCGACATGCGCGGCCTGCACCACCTCGATGCCGACGAGGGACGTGCCGCCCGCGAAGTCCACCGGCGACTGATCGAGGTCATCGACGGCGACGTCCCCTACTACAACCGGGAACGGGACCCGTTCGTGCTGATCGAACGGTTCGATCCCTACGAGTGACGGCCGAATCCACCTCTTCGATTACCTCGCGGTCGATCCGATGACGTCACTCGAGACGGTCCGTACCACCGAGAACCGATCGGTGTCGAGCGTTGCCCGTACCGATAGGGCGCTCACTCCTCGTAGGCGAGGTTCATGATCCACTGCGAGAAGGCGTCGCTGTTCGGATCGACCTCCTCCTCGCCGATGAACGGCGAGAGCATGTCGCCGGCCATCAGGAGGGTGAAATCGAGGTCGCGGGCCGTCGGCGTGATGTAGTACGTGTTGTGCCCGTCGTAGACCGTCTCCTCCCGATCGACGAGTTCCTTCTCGACGAGCGATTCGACGATCCGACTCCCCTTGCGCGAGGAGACGTCGAGTTCCTTCCAGAAGTCGCTCTGGTGAATGCCACCGGTTTCGCGAACCAGTTCGAGTCCCGCTCGCTCGTCCGCGGAGAGCTCCGCTTCGATCGCAGCGACGCTCACGGGGACCACCCCTCCGTGTTCGACGCGACAGGCAGGAATCCGTCCATGTGTGGATAAGATGGATCGAACCGCTTAAATGTGCCCTTCGCCCTCGACGGCACTCGCGTCCCGACCGGGTGCGACCCGCTCGTAGTCGGTCGCACAGGGCGGGCCGGGCGCATACAGGTACCGGGTGTCCTCGCCGATCGCGAGCAGGGAGGACGATCGCGTCCCGTACCCGTTCTCGTGGATGCAGACGCCGTACTCGTGGTCGCCGAGCACGTCACCGGCGCGATCGAGCCACTCCGCGGCGGTCTCGTCCGGTTCGGCCGCGAGTTCCCGTCGAACCTCGCGGGCGTTCGCCGCCTGCTCCCGGGATCGCTCCCGCCGGATCGGCGGGATCTCGGCGTCGTCGTCGACCGCGACGTTGACGACGACGTGGACGCCGGGGTCGAAGCGCGTTCGCTCGAGTTCCCCGTCCCACTTGAAACAGAGCGCGTCCGACGCGTCGGCGACGACGAGGTAGAACCCCTCGTACTCGTAGTCCGCGGTCGTCTCCTCGACGACGGTCGCCGCCTCGGCCACCGACTCGGACTCGAGGACGTCGGCCACGAGCAGGCCCCGCGATCGTTCGCCGGCGAGGTCGGCGTCGTTCCAGCGGTTCGTGACGCCGGCGAAGACGCCGTGCTCGTTGTACCCGATCCACGTGCCGCCGGCTTCGGCGTCCCGCGGCGCGATCGTGAGCGGGTCATCGTCGTACACGCCGGGCGGGATCGACTCCCGATCGATCGCTTCGTCACGGTTCGCGGCGACCGTCACCGGGGCCTCGTCGAAGACCTGCCAGGCGAGGGTGAGCGTGCACACGAGTCGCTATTGGCACGGGACCGCCTTAACTCCCGTTCCGCCCGGGACTCTCGCCCAGGCCCGCGACGACGAGCACCGTCACCGGGTGCGCCGCACCGCCAGTGGACGCGCCTCTCCGCTGGTGGTCGCGACTCACCGTCACTCGCCGCGCGTCACGTCGATCCCGTCCTCGCGGAGTCGATCCCGGACGGCCGCCCGATCGATGGTTCCCGAGGCGGTCCGGGGCAGCGAGTCCGCGACGGCGATCGTCTTCGGGCGCTTGAACCCCGCGAGCCGATCGGCACAGCGGTCCAGCAGGCGGGGCGGGTCGACGTTTTGCGAGGAGTTTTCGCCGGGGCCGGCCGCCGGGACGACGAGCGCCGCCACCCGCTCGCCCCACTCCGGATCGTCGAGGCCGACGACGGCGGCCTCCGCCACGGCCGGATCCTCCCTGAGCACCGCGACGACCTCGCCCGGATCGACGTTCTCGCCGCCGGTCACGATCCGATCGCTCCGCCGGTTGAGCACCCAGAGTCGGCCGTCCGCGTCGCGGTAGCCGACGTCGCCCGTGTGGAGTCCGCGATCGCCGATCGCCGCCGCGGTCGCGTCGTCGTCGAGATAGCCCGGCGTCACCGTCGGGCCGGAGACGACGATCTCGCCGGCTTCGCCCGTCTCGACGGGGCGTCCGTCGTCGTCGACGATCGCGACGTCGGTACAGACCAGCGGCTGGCCCGCGGTCCCCTCGTGAGCGCGCGTCTCGTCCGGCGTCGCGGTCGCGATCTGCGAGGCCGTTTCGGTCATCCCGTAGGTCGGGTGGACGGGGACGCCGGCCTCGAGACAGCGCTCGAGCAACTCGCTCGAGGCCGGCGCACCGCCGAGCAGGACGAACCGCAGCGAGTCGGGCGGGGTCCAGCCGGCGTCGAGCAGTCGCCTGCACATCGTCGGTACCAGAGAGACACCCGTCACGTCGTACTCGTCGATGACGCGGGCCGTCTCCCGGGGATCGAACTCCCGCTGGATCACGACCGTCGTCCCGTACAGCACCGACCGGATCACCGGTGCGAGCCCACCCATGTGGTACATCGGGAGACAGCAGAGCCACCGATCGTCGGGATCGACGCCGAGCCGGAACGCCGAGGCGGACGCGCTGGCGACGAGGTTGTCGATCGTCAGTCGGACGGCCTTCGGCTCGCCGGAGGTGCCCGACGTGAACATGACGAGTGCGGTGTCGTCGGGTGCGAGCGAGACGGGGTCGATCGAGGCCGCACCGGAGCCATCGGCGTCCTCATCGCTACCGTGGTGAGGAAGCCGTGCCATCCGATCATCGCCCGGGTCGTCTACCGACACCACCCTCGCGTCGACTGCGATTTCGTACGCGGTCGACTCGGTCGATCGCTCGCAGACGATGGCGTCGGGTCCCGTGCGCTCGACCTTCGACGCGAGTTCGCCGGCCGTCTCGCGGACGTTCAGCGGGACGACGGTCGATCCGATCCGCATCGCGGCGAAGAAGACGGTCGCGAAGGCCGGCCGCGTGTCCATCAGTACGCCGATCCGCTCACCGTCCGCCTCGAGCGCGCTCGCGACCCGATCGACGCGGCGATCGAACGCGCGGAAGGTCCACGCCTCGTCCGTTTCGACGTCGATCAGGGCGGTCCGCTGCGGCGTCGTCGCCGCACGATGGGAGAGCAGGTCCCGGGTCGGCCACTCGGCCGGACCGCCGATCACGCCTCCCACACCCCCTCGACGCCGAGCCCTTTCGCCTGCGGGACGACCGCCGAACCGTTCTCGAGGAGAACGGGGTCGCGACCGAGGTCCTCGGCGAGGAACTCGGCCGTCGCGAGGCCACAGGCCGGGACCTCCGGAATGGCCGCGGCGAGGTGGACGGCCCCCGTCCGCGCGACGACGGCGTCGATCGTCGTCGTCACCACCGGCGTGATCTCGAGTTCGGTCACCCAGGCCGCGACCTGGCGTGCGACGTCGATCCCGCCCAGCGCCATGGGCTTGAGAACGACCGCGTCCGCCGCTCCGGCCCCGCAGATCGCGTCCACGCCGTGTTCGAGAAGCCCCTCGTCCAGCGCGATCGCGACGCCGTCGCCCCGGAGCGCGGCGTGGCCTTCGAGCGCCCCGGCCGGGAGCGGCTGTTCGAGTATCGACACGCCGAGGTCGGCGAAAGCCGCGATCGCGGTCTCGGCTTCCGCGACGGTCCAGGCCTCGTTCGCGTCCACGCGGAGGTCGACCCCGCTCCCGACCGCCTCGCGAACCCGCCGTACCCGTTCGACGTCTTCCTCGACGCTCCGTCGGCCGACTTTCACCTTGCAGACGTCGAAGCCGCGATCGACGGCATCACGCGCCCGTGTTACGGTTTCAGACGGATCGCCGTCGCCGATCGTCGCGTTCACCGGCACCCGGCCGACGAGGGGCCCCTTGCTGAGATACCGGTAGAGCGGCGTCGACTCCCGGGTCGCCTCCAGGTCGGCGAGCGCGAGCGTGACCGCGTGTCGGGCCGCGGACGTGCGATCGACCGCCTCGAGCGCGTCGCGTTCGTCTCCCGTTCGGAACGCCTCTCGCGCCCGATCGAGGGCCGCCTCGCAGTCGGCGTACGATTCCGTCCAGCCGGGTAGCGGCGACGCTTCGCCGTAGCCGACGGTTCCGTCGGCGTCGGTGACCCGGACGAGAAAGCCGTCGCGGGTGTCGATCGACCCGTTCGCCGTTCCCAGCGGTCGATCGAGCGCGAGTGAGAACGGGCGGTACTCGAACGTGAGATCCGTCTCGTGGCTCATACGATCACCAGGCCGGCCGCGAACAGGGCGGCGTACAGCGCGAGGAGCTTTCCGGTCCGTTCGAGCGCGGGGTTGAGCGCCTCGCCGTCGGTCCGGGTACAGATCGTCCGCGCGATCGGGATGGCGTAGGGGAGGCTCACCAGCGGGAGCAGGACCGCCGGCCCGTAGCCCGCGGCGAGCCAGAACCACAGCGGCGTGACGTAGGCCAGCGCGAACAGCCCGACGTACTCGACGCGGCTCCAGAAGTAGCCGAACCGGACGGCGAGCGTTCGCTTGCCCGCCTCCGCGTCGGTCTCCCTGTCGCGAACGTTGTTCACGACGATGATCGCCGTCGAGAGGCTCGCGATCGGGAGGCTGGCAACGATCGCGTCCAGGGTGATCGTCCCGGCGGGAACCGTCGTCGCGAGTGGCTCGGCGAGGACGGCCGCCGCCTGCACGTAGTATGTTCCCGTCACGGCGACGAGGCCGAAGAAGACGAACACGAAGAGGTCGCCGAGCCCGTGGTAGCCGAGCGGGTAGGGACCGCCCGTGTACGCCCAGCCACAGAGAACGCTCACGAGGCCGATCACGAGGATCGGGACCCCGCCGCGGTAGACGAGGTAGGTCCCCGCGACGATCGCCAGCCCGAACGTGACGATCGTCGCGAGTTTGACCCGTTCGGGCGGGATGAGCCCGGACTGAGTGACCCGGGTGAACCCCTCGCGATCGTCGGTGTCGGCGCCCTTGATCGCGTCGTAGTAGTCGTTCGCGAAGTTCGTTCCGACCTGGATCAGCGCCGCGCCGACGAACGCCATCACTGCCGGGACGAACGCGAATTTGCCGTCGTGGACCGCGAGTCCCGTCCCGACGATCACCGGCGCCGCCGCGGCCGGCAACGTCTGGGGGCGTACGGCCATCAGCCAGGCCTTCGTCCGCGAGATGTCGACCTCCGCCGTGCTCATTTGGTCGAGTATCCCACTCGAGAGAGTGTCAACGTTGGCATTGCGGTCGACCGTGGCAGTGCGGTCGATCGTCGTCCGATATCGTCCTCGCCGGCGTCGGCGGCGTTCACGCGGTGGCGAGAGTCAGTAGTGCCACGGGTAGTCGTCGAACTCCGGCTCTCGGCCTTCGACGAACGCGTCCCGACCCTCCTTCGCTTCGTCTGTCATGTAGCCAAGCCGGGTCGCCTCGCCGGCGAACACCTGCTGGCCGATCATGCCGTCGTCGGTCATGTTGAACGCGTACTTGAGCATCCGCATCGCCGTCGGGCTCTTGGAATTGATCCGATCGCCCCACTCGAGCGCGGTCTCCTCGAGTTCCTCGTGGGAAACCACCTCGTTGACCATCCCCATCTCTGCAGCTTCTTCGGCCGAGTAGGTTTTCCCGAGGAAGAACACCTCACGGGCCTTCTTCTGGCCGATCTGTTTCGCGAGATACGCGGAGCCGAAGCCGGCGTCGTAACTCGCCACGTCGGGATCGGTCTGGAGGAACTTCGCGTGCTCCTCGCTGGCCAGCGTCAGGTCGCAGACGACGTGCAGGGAGTGCCCGCCGCCGACGGCCCACCCGGGCACGACGCAGACGACGACCTTCGGGATGTGGCGGATGAGTCGCTGGACCTCGAGGATGTGGAGTCGCCCCTGTTCGGATGCGCGTTCCTCATCCCCTTCGTACTGGTAGCCGTCCTCGCCCCGGATCGTCTGATCGCCGCCCGAGCAGAACGCCCAGCCGCCGTCCTTCGGCGAGGGGCCGTTCCCCGTCAGGAGGATACACCCCACGTCCGTCTGTCGCTTGGCGTGATCCAGCGCGTCGTAGAGTTCGTCCACCGTTCCCGGCCGGAAGGCGTTGCGCACTTCCGGTCGATCGAACGCGATCCGGACCGTCCCGGAGTCGACCGCCCGGTGGTAGGTGAGGTCCTGAAAGTCGAAGTCGTCGATCGGTTCCCACCGATCCGCGTCGAAGAGTTCCGAAACCATTGGCTCCTGTTTGGTTGCCGTCGCCTGAAATAGATTCGCGTCCGCGCTGACCCGCCGGAGCGTTCGCTTCCGTGACGCCGTCTTCGGTTCCAGCGTCGAGATGACCGCCGAGGCGTCCGCATCATCGATACCGCCCTCGTGACGTCGGCCGTCGTGACAACAGTCATGTACTATCGGCGGAAACCGCCACACGAATGGACCAGTCGAATCGAACGAAGCCGGGATCGTACTACGACGAGTACGGCGACCGCGAGTGGGAGCGACTCGATCGGGACTTCTTCCATCGACTCGAGTGGGAGGGAACGATCGAGCACCTCGAGACGCAGCTCCCGCCCGCGACCGAATCCGACGCGCCGCACGTCCTCGACGTCGGGGGCGGAGCCGGCCGGTACAGCATCTGGCTCGCACGGCAAGGGTACGCAGTGACGCTCGCGGAACCGAGCGAGACCCAGCGGGCAATCGCCCGCGAGAAGGTCCGCGAACACGACGTGGCGGACGCCGTCGCGATCGTCGACGGCGACGTCCGCGATCTCGCGTTCGACGCCGCCGCCTTCGACGCGACGTGCTGTCTCGGCGGCCCGCTCTCACACGTCCTCGACGCGGCCGATCGACGGCAGGCCGCCCGTGAACTGGACCGCGTGACGGCCCCCGACGGTCCCGTCTTCGTCTCGGTGATGGGCCTGCTCGGGATCGTGCTGATCACCGTCCAGTACGCCGGCAGGGGCGAGGAAGCCCTCGATCCGTCGCTGGTACCCGCACTCGTCCGCGAGCAGGATCACACGGCGGAACTCGCCCGCCGTCACGGGATGGAGCCAGCGCTCTTCGACTGTCACTTCTTCCGGCGGGCCGAACTCGAGGACCTGCTCTCGGCGGCTGGACTCACCGTCGAGACGATCGCGGCACTCGAGGGCGTCGCCGCGACCCGCCGATCACACTTCGACGACTTGAGCGAGGACGATCGCGACGCGATCCGCGAGGCGAACGACCTGCTCCGGACGGATCGATCGATCGCCGATCTCTCGCCGCACATGCTCGCCGTGTGCCGGGCGTAATGCGATCGCCGATCGACGCGTCGATCGGTCCGGCACGTCCGTTGCCGGCTCCTACCCCTCGAAAGCCGCCGGGAGGCCGATCGGGAGTGACGGGATTCCGAACGCGAGGACTGCGGTGGCGCCGGTCGCTCACGTCGGATGACGAGTCCGGTCGCCTCGATCGAGCGTCTCGTTCAGTCGGTCCGTTCGAGCGCGTCGCGTCGTTGTTCGTACTCCTCGTCGCTTAGCTCGCCACGGGCGTACGCGAGGCGCAGTTCTTCGAGTGCCCGATCGGACCGCTCGTCGGTTCCAGCGATCGCGCGGACGAGCAGGTAGCCGAGGCCGACGAGCGCGGCGAGGAACAGCAACTGCATCAGGACGCCGACGAACGGCATCCAGCCGGGCACCGATCCATCGCCCCACATGTGGCTCCAGCCGCCCATCATCGGACCGAACCCCATCATCCCGATCCCCATGAAGAGGCCCGGGAGGACGACGAGCGCGGCGATGAGTGCGAGGACGATCACGACAGGTCGTGTAGTGGATGTGGTGTCGGACATACTCGTTCCTCCGTGAGTTCCCGCTATCGGAAACTACGGGGTGATCGTTCATTGCGGTTGTCCTTTCGTTCCTACAGTATTCTCTCGAGTATTCTTTCGATATTGTACTCCAGGAGGGTGACGAGACACTGTATCAAAACCCCGTCGGGCCGCGTGGTCACCGCCGTGCCGGCCCGGAACCGATCGACGGGCAGACCGACTCCGGGATTCCACTCGAAAAACGCGATCGGGTCTCCGGAAACGGGTGCCGTCGGCGTCGGACGGAGCGATCGCGGTAACCGCCGCCGGTCGATCGAACGAATCCCTATTCGGACGCCGACCAGTGCTAGACCTTGGTTTCTGAAGAAGAGACGCGGTACAACCGAGTATTATTAATGGGAAGTGCATTAGCCGAGTCGGTCGAAGAGACGACCATGCAAGCGACCCTGCTGGGCGGGGTGTTCGAATCGCTCCGCATCGGCGTCGGCTTCCTCTGGACGGCAGCCTGGGCGATCATCATGGGGCTCACGATCACGAGTCTCGTACAGGTGTACGTCTCCAAGGAGCGGATGGCCCGGGTCCTCGGCGACGGCGACCTCGGCGGACTCGCGAGGGCGACGGTGTTCGGGGCGGCGAGCAGTGGCTGTAGTTTCGGTGCCGTGGCTATCGGCAAGGGACTGTTCAAGAAAGGGGCGCACGCGGTGAACTTCCTCGCCTTCATGTTCGCCTCGACGAATCTCATCGTCGAACTCGGGTTGATGATCCTGCTCCTCCTCGGCTGGGAGTTCCTCCTCGCGGAACTTCTCGGCGGACTCGTTCTCATCGCAGTCATGGCGCTACTCGTTCATCACACTCTCCCGGAGACGCTGTTCAACGAGGTTCGCGCGGAGCTCAACCGACGCGACCACGACCACGGCGTCACGGAAGACCCGACCTGTGGGATGGAAGGGACAGACGAGTACTCGATCGTGACCGACGGGGGAGAGACCCTGAAATTCTGTTCCGAGGGGTGCCTGGAAACCTACCGGCAAGCGGCAGCGGGTCGGGGAGGCTGGCGAGACGAACTTCGTTCGTGGGGCGGCTGGTACAAACTCGGCAACCAGTATCGCAAGGAGTGGTCGATGATCTGGACGGACGTCGTCGCGGGGTTTCTCGTCTCGGGGTTCGTCATCGTGTTCGTCCCACAGTGGGTCTGGAACACGCTCTTCCTCCAGGGCGATGGTCTGCTGGTGACCGCCGAAAACGCGGTCATGGGCGTCGCGATCGCCGTCATCAGCTTCGTCGGGAGTATAGGGAACATCCCCTTCGCCGTCGCACTCTGGAGCGGCGGTATCAGCTTCGCCGGCGTCATCGCGTTCGTCTACGCGGATCTCATCACGATCCCCGTATTGAACGTCTATCGGAAGTACTACGGCTGGACGATCATGCTGTACATCCTCGGCGTCTTCTTCGTCACGATGGCGTTCACCGGGTTCGTCATGGAACTGCTTTTCGACGCCCTCGGGATCGTCCCGAACCTGGCGGGCGGTGAGTTCGCGACCGAACAGACGTACTTCGAACTCGACTACACGTTCTACCTCAATCTCGTCGCGTTCGCCCTCTCCGGGTTCCTGCTGTACGTGTATCGACGGGGGCTCGGTGCCCCAGGCCAGTACCGGGACCCCGTCTGTGGGATGCGAACCGGCGACGACGGGCCGAGTGCGTCTTTCGACGGCGAAACGTACTACTTCTGTTCGAACACCTGCAAGCGATCGTTCGACGAGGAGCCGGCGAAGTTCGCACACAGAGGCCCCCGCATCACGGACGCTGACCACGACCACTGATACGGATTGCTGTACCGATGTACCGGCGCAACCGCGATCCGGGCGGCGGTTGCGCCGGAAATGACTTACAGTAAACCGTATGAGATGCCGACTCGTCTTCGTCCGCTGCAGTCGACGTACGTTTGCGTGCCGAGTCCCGTGATGGAGTCGGCGTGAACCTCCCTGATGGTCTCGGCGTCGGTCGGTCTCGGCGTCGGTCGGTCTCGCGTCGCGGATACGCACATGCTGACCTCACCGGTGAAGGTACACAGTCTCTGGCCCGCGCCCAGTGTCGGGGTCCGAGTCGTCCGATTCCGGTCGACGGACCGATCGGGAGAACGCCGTATTTAATATAGCACTATTTAGTTTATTTGTCGGAGGCAGGTCAATGAGACGGAGACCAGTTACCGAGGTCCATTTCGGTACCGGGTCGGAATTCCGACTCTCGATCGACCGCCGGAGCCTCGTCGCGGAGTCAGCGCGCCGATCACGTCGGCTGAATGTCACTCCATCCGAGGTATTTTTTCCTCCGAGTACCAACCTTGAACCGATCGATGGGCGAGACGTACTACGACGTCCTCGGGGTCGACCGGGAGGCGACGCAGGACGAGATCCGGTCGGCCTACCGCGATCGCGTCCTCGAGACCCACCCGGATCACAACGACGCCTCCGACGCCGCCGACCAGTTCAGGCGCGTCTCGACGGCCGAGTCGGTGCTCACCGACGCGACGGAACGCGCGCGCTACGATCGACTCGGCCACGAGTCGTACGTCCGGCTCGCCCAGGGTGACGCCGACGACTCGACCGTCGAGGACCACGACGATCGGGCCGGATCGTCGTCGACCACCGGCACCGAGCGAGCCACCTCGCGAACGACGAACCGGCGACAGCGCACGCGAGAGCGCGGAGCCTGGAGCGATTCCACCGGCCGGGCCGACCACGGGACCGATAGATCCGACGGCCCCAGTCACCACGCCGGACAGCGGGCCCGGCGACAGCGACGAACGTCGAACCGGCGATCGGCCGGCGAATGGCCGTTCGACGACGATCGCGAGCGGACGGCGAGTCACGCTGGTGGAACGGGATCGACGACGACGGCGGAGGCGAAGACGGAAACGGGAACGGTGACAGCGGCGACGGGATCCGGGACGAAAACGGCGATGGCCGCCGATCGATCGACACACGACGACGCCGAGTTCAGCTACGCCGTCCACGACTGGACCGACGAGGTCGACCTGAATCCGGACGGGCACAGCCTCGATCAGCCGACGATCGTCGGTCTCGGGGCCGTGACGGTCCTGTACCCGTTATTCGTCTACGCGAGCCTCACACCGGTGTTTTCGCTTCTGACGAACCTTGTCGTCGCTACCTGTACGCTGCTCCTTGTCGGCTACGTGCTCACGTTTCCCCGGGTCGCGACCGTCGCCTTCGGTGGCTGGAGCGTGCTTCTCCCGATCGGGCTGTTCGCCGGTCCGATCGATCCGGTCTCGCCGTTCGGGCTGCTGGCGATCGCCTGTTGCTGGATTCCGTTCGCCTACGCCGTGGCCGTCCGGTGGGCCTTACGACCCTGACTCCCCGGTTCGGTCGGCCGCTACTGCCTCGAGAACTGACCCTCGGATGGCTTCGCGGCGGCGGTGACTCGCTTCGGCGTCGAACTCCACCGCGAGCACCTGCGTGCCGTCGGCGGCGAGCGATCGCCGATAGGCGGCGTCGAAGTCGGCGGGGTCGACGCGTTCGAACGCGACGTCGTAGAGGTCCCCGAGCGCGTCGAACGCGAGGCCGTGCGGCGTCTTGAACTGGTCGGTGAACGGCGGTTCGAAGTCCTCGATCGGGAGTTTGTGAAAGATACCGCCGCCGTCGTTGTCCAGCAGGACGATCGTCGCGTCGACGCCGCATCGATCGATCGCGAGCAGGCCGTTCGAATCGTGATAGAAGGCAAGGTCCCCGGTCACGAGCACGAGCGGGTCGTCGACGGTGCTACCGGCACCCAGCGCGGTGCTCGTGATCCCGTCGATGCCGCTCGCGCCGCGGTTCGCGAGGACCGTCAGGTCGGCCGTTCGCGGCCGTCCGAACCGGTCGGCATCCCGGATCGGCATGCTGTTGGAGACGAAAATCGTCGCGGGGTCCGGCGCGTCCTCGAACACCGACGCGAGGACCGCGCCCTCGAAGGGATCGGCCCGGAGGGCGTCCGTCTCGAGCGCGTCGTCGCGACGCTCCCAGTGTCGGTTCTCCGCCCGTCTGAACCCGTCGAGCCAGTCCCCGTCGGTCGTCAATCTCGGCTGTGCGTCGGTCACCACGTCGTCGCGCTCGAGCCGATCGAGCAGGGTCTCGACGACCGACCCGGGCGTGGCGGCGAGCAGGTCGGTCGCCGTGAAGGTCGCTTCGCGCCACTCGCCCGCGGGATCGATCAGGAACTGGGTCGCGTTCGAATCGGCCAGCGCGCGTCGAAGCGGCTTCGACGTCGGCGACGCGCCGACCCGGAGGACGACGTCCGGTGACGCCATCGCGTCGATGTAGCCGTCGTAGCCCCCGACGATCGGCCCGTCGTCGACGTGCGGGCCGAACCGGAGCCCCGAGAGCGGATCGGCCAGCACGGGGGCACCGAGTCGCGAGGCGAGTTCGGTCACGGCTCCGGAATCGAGGTCGCCCAGGTCCGCCGGATCCGCCGGTCCGGCGACGATCAGCGGTCGATCGGCACCCGTGAGCGCGTCGAGTACCGGGTCGAGTTCGTCGTCGTCGAGTCGCGGGCGACCGCTGTTAGTGTCGACGAATGCGCCCTCGCGACCCCGGCCGGCCAGCGTATCGGCGAACGCGTCGGGAACGTCGTCCGGCACCGCGATCGGTTCGAGCGGCTTCCGGAACGGACAGTTGAGGTGGACCGGGCCGGGCGGGTTGCCGGTCGTCTCGGCGAGGGCGCGAGCGGCGGTCGTCCGGAGGCTCCTGACTTTTCGTTCGTCCGCCTCGGGTTCCGGGAGGTCGGCCTCGCACCGAAGCGCGTCGCCGTAGAGGCCTCGCTGTTCGATCGTCTGATTTGCGCCGCTGTCACGCAGTTCCGGCGGTCGATCGGCGGTCAGCACGAGCAGCGGGACGCGGGCCTGGTTCGCCTCGATCACCGCGGGGTGGAAGTTCGCCGCGGCCGTCCCGGAGGTACAGACCAGTGCCGTCGGCTCGCCGGTCCGTCGTGCCCGCCCGAGTGCAAAGTACGAGGCGGAGCGTTCGTCCAGGTGCGAGTAGACCGCGACGTCGGGGTGTTCGGCGAACGCGACGGTCAGCGGCGTCGATCGGCTCCCGGGCGCGATACAGACCGCCTCGAGGCCGCCCTTCGCGAGTTCGTCCACGAGAACGCGGCCCCACAGCGTCGCACGGTTTGGTGCAGTCATCGCTTATCGGAGTTCGTCGAGGATCGGCCGGAACTTCAGCTGTACTTCCTCCCACTCCTCGGCGGGATCGCTGTCCGCGACGATCCCGTTGCCGGCGAACAGGGTGACCGTCTCGTCCGTCGCGAGGCCGGAGCGGATTCCGACGGCGAACTCGCCGTCGCCGTCGCCGTCGAACCAGCCGATCGGCGCGGCGTACCAGCCCCGGTCGAACGACTCCGTCTCGCGGATCGTTTCGAGGGCCGCCGCCGGGGGGACACCCCCGACGGCCGGCGTCGGATGCAACGCCTCGACGAGGTCGAGGACGTGGCGGTCGTCCGCGAGCGTTGCCGCGATCGGCGTCTGCAGGTGCTGAATCGTCGCCAGCCGGCGAATCGTCCGATCCTCGACGGTCAGGTCGCGCGCGAGCGGGTCGAGCTGGTCCCGGATCGAGTCGACGACGAGTCCGTGTTCGCGCCGGAACTTCTCGCTGTCGAGCATCCGGTCGACGTACTCCTCGTCCTCTTCTGGCGTCTCGCCCCGGGGGACCGACCCCGCGAGGGCTTCCGTTTCGACTCGCGAGCCGCGCTTCGAGACCAGCCGCTCCGGCGGCGCGCCGAAGAACGTGCCGCCGTCCGCGTTGCTCACGAGGAACCGGTAACAGTTGGGGTACTGGCGGCGCAGCCGTTCGAGCGTCGCCGGCACGTCGATCGGGCCCTCGAGGTCGACCTCGAGGGCCTGTGCGAGCACGACTTTCGTCAGCCGACCGTCCGCGATCCGATCGAGAGCGGTCTCGACCTGGTCGGTCCAGGCCGCCTGGGAGGTGGTCCGCCGGCTCGCGGCGACCCCTGGAGCCGTTCCGCTCGGCCGCATCGGCGGCAGGTCCGCGAGTCGCTCCGTCCAGTGCTCGATTCGATCGGTGGCGGTCGCGTCGTCGGGAGTGACCGTCGTCAGCCACGTCGCCTCGTCGCTGCGGGTGACGAGCATCCGGGGCACGACGAACGACGCGGCCCCGAATCCCGTCCAGGGCGGCGACTCGTCGTGGCCGTCGTGGAACGACACGCCGCCGAACGCCCGCGGCCGGGCGACCGACGGCCCCTCGTGATCGAGCGCGGCGAAGGTCCGTGCCGCCTGTTCTCGAACGCGATCGATGCGATCCGCGCCGCTGGCCGTGAAACGGGCCGCGACGCCGCGGCCGACGACCTCGAGGCCGTCGGGAGTCGCCCACTGAATGCGTGCTCCGTCGGCTGGATCGGCGATCGCACCGAAGGAGACGTCTTCGAGTTCTCGACTGCGGCTCACCAGGTCGACCTCCTTCGCGAGACGGGTCGCTGGTCCCGGATCACCTGCCAGCCGTCTCTCGCCCGACGCTCGGTCCATCGAACGCAGTTCGGGACTGCCGCGCCTTCAGCCTAACTATTCGCCCGCTAACTGTATCGCTCCTCCCGCCACGGATCCGCCGTCTGGGAGTAGCCGCGTTTCTCCCAGTAGCCGCGATCGGGTTCCGTGAGGAACTCGATCCCGTCGACCCACTTCGCACCCTTGTAGGCGTACCGGTGTGGTGTCACGACCCGGAGCGGCCCGCCGTGGTCCGCGGGCAGGGACTCGCCGTCGTAGCCCCACGCGAGGAGGACCTCCTCGCGGAGACAGTCCTCGAGCGGGAGATCGGTAGTGTAGCCGTCCAGTCCGGAGAACATGACGTGGACGGCCTGACCGGACTCCGTCCGGTTGCCCGACGATCGTCGCTCGTCGACGTCGTCGACAACGCCGGCCCGCTCCGCGAGTTCCGGGAAGGGAACGCCCGTGAACTCGCAGTCGAACTTGCTCCAGCCGGTCACGCAGTGAAAGTCCTGGCGGTGGGTCTCGCTCGGCAGGTCCCGAAACTCCTCCCAGGAGAACGCCAGTTCCGTCTCGACGGCACCGGTAACGGTGAACTCCCACGTGTCGGGATCCCAGTCCGGCGTCCCGCTCTTCGAGAGGACGGGAAACTCGCTGGTCTCGCGCTGGCCCGGCGGGAGCCGTTCCTCGCCGAACTCCCGGTAGAGGTCCGTGACGTCTTTCATGAAGTCCGCTACCGGCCTCGGAAACGTAACGCTGGCGTTTCCCGAAACGCTGGCTCGCCTGCTGGTGGTTTCGATCGCCCCTGTCCCGACGCTCGATCGGGACGGCGGATCGAGCACCGCTCTCACGAAAGCGGATATTGTGGTGTGCTAACATAGGTTTCGAGATGCGCTGGGGTGGAAACGCGAGATTTCCACACCGGGAACGGGGACGAAACGAGCTGTAACAGTTCGGCCGGGGTGACAACTCGGGGGTTTCTCTCGAAACCCTCGTCATCCCTTAGTAGCATCTCGTCCTCCGTATCTCCCGTATGGCTACGAAACAACAGATGACAGAACGAGACGTCTCCGGAGAGGCACCGGAAGCAGTCGGAGAACAGGCCATGGGGCCAGCAGCGCTCGCATCGGCGGCGTCCGTCGGCCTCGCGTGGTATTACTTCTTCCTGCGCGGTGACCGAGAACGCGGACTCTTCGTCGGCCTCTGGCCGCCGACCATCCTCGCGTTCGCGAGTTACTTCAACCAGCGCAAGATGCGCCAGCAGCTCAACTCGATCACCCAGCCCGGCACGACGCTACGGAACGCGCTGGACTCGATGATGGGCAACAAGTAGCGCTCCCAACGATCCGAGTCGACGTCGCGACGTTCGAACCCCGGCCGATCGAAGAGCCCGAACCCGGTCGGTTGTCGAACCGGGAATCGAGGCTCCCGAACCGGAAAATTTCTCTCCTACATCGGTGCAGAATCCCCGTCAGAGCTAAATACCCCCTCGCCGAAAGCCGAATCAGATGCCGAAAGTAGAGATCACCATTCCGGAGCACCTCGAGATGCAGATCGCGCAGATGGTCGAGCGCGGTGAGTTCGTCAACCGCGAGGAGGCGATCGAGGATCTCCTCTCGACGGGGATCAAAGCCTACAAGACCAGTGGACCGATGGACGAAGAGGAAGGAACGGGAACGGGTACCGGTCTCGAAGACGACGGGATGATGGGCCACGACGACGAGTACGTCTTCTAACCGCCTACAGGGGAAACGCGAGGAGCGGAATCCCGAACGCGACGACGACGCCGAGGAGCATCACGACGAGGCCGACAGCGACGTCGCGACCGGTGTACTCGCTCATCGGTGCAGTCGTTCGATCCGCCGCCAGATCGTGACCGACGTCGGCGCCCGAGTCGTCCGCAGGTGCAGTGTCGTCTGCCATGTCTCAGGGTTTTCGACTCAGCCCCTTAAAGACATCTACAGCGACTCGGTGGCCTGACCGGAGTCGACAGGGTCGACCGCCCACGACGGGCGAGACCGCCCTCCGCTCCGGTTCGCGACTCCGTCCGTCCCCGATCGTTCGTCCAGAGAGTATTTATTGGTGGATTGAAAATTAGTCCTCGAATGCCCTCCACTGACTTCCCCCGCAGACGGCTGTTAGCCGCCGGTGGCTGCCTCTCGGCCGTCCTCGCCGGCTGTGCCGGCCTCGGCGAGTCGGAGACCACCGCCGAACACACCGCCGCCGACGGTGGGACGGCGATGCCGTCGGACGAGTACGACGCCCTGACGCTTCGATCGGACGACGACGAGTATTTCGTCGTCACGGGCGAGGACTCGCCGAACGAACGGGACGACGATCGATCGCGGTCGAGCAGGTACGACGTCGCCTTCGTCGTGACCGACGACGAGGCCGCCGACGTCCGGATCGACAGCGACGACGCGGACGCCGCGCGGTCGTTCCTCGAGGCGACCGACTTCGAGACCGAATCGGTCGTGATCGAGCAACGGCCGATCGACGACTGTTACCGCCGGCACCTGCTGAGCGTCCAGGCCCGCCCCGACGAGTTCCGGACGCAGTACTGTCGGTCGCTGAAATCGCCGACGACGCCGTGCGAGGCCGACCTGACGGTCATGGAAGCGATCTTCGTCCGCGTCCAGCAGGCCTACGACGACAGCCCCTCGAGTCGTGCGAGCGGCGAGAGCGCGTCGTGTCCGGATTCGGTGTTCGAGACCGACGACACCAGCGGAGGGACCGACGACTCCGACGGAGAGACCGGCCACGACGCGAATCGAACCGACGAGGAGGCGGACGGATGACCGCCGCCCAACACGGATCCCGCCGCCGGTTCCTCGCGGGGCTCGCGACGGCGTCCGGGATTGCCGTCGCCGGATGTGCCGACCTCCCCTGGGAGGACGAGGGGGCGTCGACGGGGTTCTCTCGATCGGACGCCGAGGAGATCCTGGCCGACTCTGAACCGGCCGTTCCGGACGTGGTTCGACCGGTGCCGGTCGAACCAGCGGCGAAGGCGCTCGACGCGCAACGCACGCGCGTCGACGATCTCCTGTCTGACGTGCCGGACGCCATACCCGCAGACGACGTGCCGAACGGCGTCGTCAGGGAATCGATCGCCGATCGTCGGGACAGCGCGATCGAGTACCGCGACGAGGCGGCCGACGCGTCCGGGGCCGATCGATACCACGCCCTGCGGACGCTCGGACGCGCTCGCAAGTCTGCCCGGGCGTCGGCGACGACGCTCGCGGCGATCGAGGCCGAGACCGAGGCGCTTCTCGCGGAACTTTCGGACGAGCGCACCGCCGTCGAATCGGCCGTCGACGACCGGTGCGACGGCATCGCCTACCGCGGCGAGGACGGCGACGACGGACGGCTGCGTGCGGCGCTGTTCTTCGCCGAACTCGAGCGTGATCTTCAGCGAGCGAGTCACCGAGTCGGGCGATGGAGCGTCGACGACACCGCCACCGTCATCGACCTCGGTGGGGCCGCCGGCGACCTCGAGTTCGCGACGGCGACGACGGCCATCTGGGACCACTGTACCGACCGGTACGCGGCCGATACCGGCGATCGGGTCGACCTCGAACCGGTCTTTGCCGACGCCCTCGAGACGTCGGCCGATCGCGCCGGGGCGGTCGACCTCCCCGACCAGGACGGCGACGACTGGCTCTCGACCCTCGTCGACGGCGAGGTCGACACCGGCTTCGACCAGACCGTCCTCTGGGAGGCAGTCAGGCCGGTGTACGACGCACGGGACGGACTCCGTGACGCCGACGGAATCGATTCGACCGGGCGGAACCTGGCGAATGGACTCCGGGACGCGCTCCGGTTCGAACAGGAGTACCGGGCGTTCGAACGCGTCCGCGACCGGTTCGAAGCGGGGGAACTCGCCAGACCCGACTCGATCGATCCCATCGGTTCGGAGCGCACGGCCGCGATTTCGGCGGCGGAATCGGCCGCCGAGGAACTGACGCGACCGTCACTCGGAACCGATCGGCTCACGGAGACGATCCGGACGCTTTCCTGGACCGACGACAAGATACGCCGCAAAGCCGACGGCGATCCCGGCGTCGTCGTCTCGCTGGCGGGCGAGTTCGGCGAGTACGTCTGCCTGCGGGCCCGGTTCGAGGTCCTCCCCGAGGCGGTCGACGCGTTCCGGGGGCGACTGCTCGACCCCGAACCCTGATACGGTCTGCTGTACCGGTTTCCCGGCACAACCGCAGGCGAGTTCGCCGTTGTGCCGGAACTGACTACAGCGGACCGTATGACGACCACAGGATTCGATCGCCACCGCCAGAATCGATCGGCCCGTCCCGCCGACGCCGCGAGATAGACCGATCCAGACTCCTTTACTACCCCCGGTGCGAAGGGCCGGGTAGTAAATGGTACTGACAAAGCGAATCATCCCGTGTATCGACGTCGACCTGGACGAGGACGGGAACCCGGCGGTCTACACCGGCGTTCACTTCGAGGACCTCGAGTACACCGGCGATCCGGTCGAGATGGCCAAAGAATACAACGAATCGGGGGCCGACGAGTTCGTCTTCCTCGACATCACCGCCTCCGCGGAGGGCCGCGAGACCATGCTCGACGTCGTCAAGCGCGTCGCCGACGAGGTCTTCATCCCGCTCACGGTCGGCGGTGGCATCCGAACGACCGACGACATCAAGGAGACGCTCCGGGCCGGCGCTGACAAGGTCTCGATCACGACCGGGGCGCTCGAACGCCCCGAACTGATCACCGAGGGGGCCCGCGCGTTCGGGAGCCAGTGCATCGTCATCAGCGTCGACGCCAAACGTCGCTTCGACGAGGGAGGCGAACACTACGTCGAGATCGACGGCGAATCCTGCTGGTTCGAGTGTACCAAGAAGGGCGGCCGCGAGGGAACCGGCATCGACGTCATCGAGTGGGCCCAGGAGGCCGAATCCCGCGGTGCCGGCGAACTGTTCGTCAACTCGATCGACAAGGACGGCACGAAGGACGGCTACGACCTCCCGCTGACGACGGCGGTCTGTGACGCCGTCGACACGCCGGTGATCGCCTCCTCGGGCTGTGGCGGTCCCGAGGACATGTACGACGTGTTCACCGAGGCCGGCGCCGACGCCGGTCTCGCCGCCTCGATCTTCCACTTCGGCGAGTACTCGATCGCGGAGACGAAGGAGTATCTCGACGAGCGCGACGTTCCAGTTCGTCTCTGACCGCGAGCGAGTGACGCGAGTGAGCGGCTTTTTGGTCCAGATTTTTGCGTGAGGGTGCGCTCGCCGCACCCGAACGGAAAAAGGTGGGAACGGGGTATCTCGACGAGCGCGTCGTTCCAGTTCGTCTCTGACCGCGAGCGAGCGACGCGAGTGAGCGGCTTTTTGGTCCAGATTTTTGCGTGAGGGTGCGCTCGCCGCACCCGAACGGAAAAAGGTGGGAACGGAGTACCTCGACGAGCGCGACGTTCCAGTTCGTCTCTGACCGCGAGCGAGCGACGTTACTCCTCGAGTGCACCCCACGATCGGGTTTCTGCGACCACAATCGCGATGATCGGTCGGTCCGCGAGGTCGTGATCCGCGTACTGCTCGTACTTCGCCTCGAGAGCGGTGACTGCGGCCGCGTGAGAGTCCGCCCCGGGCGACAGCACGCGGGCCTTCCCGCGGACCTGGACCCACGCGAGCCGCGACCAGTCCTCGCGGTATCGATCGGCCAGCACCGTCACCCGCGGTTCGGTCCGGACGTTCCGAACCCGCTGGAGATCGCGGGTCGATTTGGGCTTCTCGTCGATCGCGGTGACGAGTCGGGCGTCGTCGGCGTCGAGCAGCGCGTAGCAAATCGGGACGACGTGGGGCCGGCCGTCCGCGTCGACGGTGGCGAGTGCGGCGACGCGAGCCCGTTCGAGGAACGCTCGTTCCGCGGGCGTCATACGGATTCGACGGTGTCGAGCACGAAAAACCCGTCTCGAGAGTGCGGTCGGGTATCCAGTACGCTTATCACGTCACGGTCGTGCTGTTCTACCAGTGAAGTGGCGGTGCACGTGGTGTGGCAAACCACACGCGGAGAACGATCCACCCTGTGACGCCTGCGGTCACAACGCCTTCGAGAAAGCGGTCGTTCGCGAGGGCGAAGACGAGTCCGGAGCCGACGCGGCGGCGGGTCGGACGGTCGATACCGGGACGACCTACGTCTGGGCCTGTCCCAACTGCGGCCGGGAACACGTCAGGAACAACCCGCCGTGTTCGCGGTGTGGGAACCCGGACCTCGAGAAGACCGAGCAGACCTACGACGACGTCGATCGGGACCTCGCGACCCCGGGCTGGCTCGAGGTGGCGAAGCCGTACGCGCCGCTGTTCGTCGTCGTCGGACTCGTCGTTCTCCTGTTCGCTACCGGAATCGTTCCCCCGACGGTGCTCCCGGGGATCGGCACCCCGTCGCCGCCCGACGCACCTGGCGAAGGAGTCGAGGCCGCGGGCCTGGACCTGGAGACAACCGACCGAGAGATCCACGAGCACCTCGCGGACGAACGGGACGCGGCAGGGGACACGGCGCGATCGTACGACGACGGACTCGCGGCCTACGCCGAGTATCGGAACCGCCAGCTCGTCATCGCCGAGTACGGCGACGACGATCCCGGGGATACGCCGCGACTGAACGAGTTCGATCCCGAGTGCGGCGAGTCGACGCCCGCCATCGCCCCGCTGATCGTCGACGGCGTCTCGATCGAGGAGTACGACGACGAGGGCGAACTCGCGGCCGACCTCGGGGACGAACTCCTGACCTCACGGTTCGGCGACGACGTCCGGAGCGGGTACGACGCCGAGGGAATCGACGTCCACATCGCTCCGGACGATCGGATCTACATTATGTACGCGGTCTGTTAATCGACGTACTCCGCCCTGCCGGCGATCGTGGCCCGCGAAACTACAATTCGTCTTTGAGCTAGCTGAAGGTACTTGGATCCCCGAACGGTTACGAGACGTATGACCGGACGAACGCGACGCACGCTCCTCGCGGGTGCTGGCCTGACTATCGCGACGGTCGGTGCCGGTTGTCTCGACGAGACCAGTGACCCGGGTTCGGGATCGGACGACGAACCGTCCGACGGCGACGGAACGGACGACGGTGCGGACGACGACGGCGCGGGCGGTGACGACGAAGACGGCGAAGCGATCGACGAAGAGCCACGCGTCGACGAGCCACCGCACGCGATCGAGCGGCCGGACGTCGACGACGAGGACGACCCGTGGGAGGCGTGGGACGACCACTACCTCGGTGCGGAGATGGCGACCGAGCCAACCGTCGAATTCGACACCCTCTCGGGAGTCCGTCTCGCCGCCCCCGCACTCCGCTACGGGGAGATCGAGCACGGCGAGAGCGCTTACGCGGTCCGTCTCGTCGACACCGAGGACGAACTGGGGGAGACGATCGATC
Organism: Halosolutus amylolyticus; assembly: GCF_023566055.1. Lineage (NCBI taxonomy): Archaea > Methanobacteriati > Methanobacteriota > Halobacteria > Halobacteriales > Natrialbaceae > Halosolutus > Halosolutus amylolyticus. The sequence continues at coordinate 147,417 of NZ_JALIQP010000006.1, forward strand.
TCGAGGCATCGGACGACGACTCGCGGACGACCCTCGACGGAGTCGATTTCGACGACCGGGTCGTGATCGTCGTCGAGTCCGGTTTCGGTTCCGGATCGGTCGACCAGCGCTGGGCCCGGATCGAGGCCGTCGACGACGGGCTTCACCTGCACGGCTACTACACGCAGCCGTACGAGCAGACCGACGACATCGCGTCGTATCACTCCGTACTTGTGGCCGATCGACCCGACGAGACCGACCCGATAGCCCTCGCTCGCGCGAGTCTGACGGTGAGCGAGGACCGGCGGGTCCACGTCAACTCGACGGAAGGACTCGTCACGGTCGAGACGTAACTCTCCGGGAGTGGTGGCGATCGATCGCGTCGAAAACGGGCGTCGATCGTCTTGAGTGGTCGATCTACGCGGCGGCCTCGAACGCGTCGCGGAACGACGACGCCTTCTCGCGGACGTCGACGGCGGCCTCTTCGAGGGCCTCGAGCGGTTCGATCGTGCCGTCGGTCTTGATCGTGAGAATTGGCTCGGTCTGTCCACCCGACTGTTCGGGGTTGACGTCGTAGGTCGCCGCACTCACCTGCTCGTGTTCGAGCAGTGCGCCCTTGAGGACGTTCATGAACGTGTGATCCTCGCCCGCGATTTCGATCGAGAGTTCGTCCTCGCTGCTCTCGGTGACCCGCAGTTCCATGGCCGATACTCCGTGCGACGGCCGCTTGTACCTTTCGAAGCCGTCGCTGACTCGTCGGGGAGCGCTGGTCCGATCCCGCGATCGACATCCGTTCGCGACGCCGGGTCCGGAATGTAAACCACTATACGGATCGGGTCGAACCACAGGACATGCTCTCGATCGCGACCGCCATCGCGGTCGTCGTCGTGGTGAGCCTGCTGGTCTCGATCGCGATCGTCAGGCGGATCCACCGGGCGGGCCCACGCTGGGGCGACGTCGTCCGGGAACGCCTGGTGATGGGCGTTCCGTGGGGCACGTTCGTCGCCATCGCGGTCGTCTTCTCGGTGTACCTGTTCGTCCAGGACGGGACCACCGACTTCCAGGACCCCGTGACGATCCCGTTCCGGTCGTGGTCGTACTTCTATCCGCTCGGCATGGTGACGGCCGCGCTGTCCCACGCCGGACCGGGCCACCTGCTCGGGAACCTGTTCGGAACGGTCGTCGTCGCGCCGATCGCGGAGTACGCGTGGGGCCACTACCCCGACGAGCGCGGCTCTCAGACGTTCGCGTCGTGGCGAACGAACCCGTGGCTGCGGGCACTCGTGATCTTTCCCGCGATCGTCGTCGCCGTTGCCCTCCTGACGAGCGTCTTCGCGCTCGGGCCGGTGATCGGCTTCTCCGGCGTCGTCTTCGCGTTCGCCGGCTTCGCCATCGTCCACTACCCGATCGTGACGATCGTCGCCACCCTGGGCGTCCAGGGTGTCCTCGTGACGATCTATCGTGCGTTGCAATCGCCGATCGCCGTCTACGTCGCCGAACCCAGGCCGCCGTCGCCCCCGTCGTGGGCCACGATCGCCATCCAGGGCCACGCGCTCGGCTTTTTCGTCGGACTCGTGCTCGGGGTGCTCGTGCTCAGGCGACGCGACCGCCGTCCCGACGTGGCACGGATCTGGCTGGCCGTCCTGCTGTACGGCTTCTCGAGTTCCCTGTGGGCGATCTACTGGTTCGGCGGTGAGAACACCTACATCCTCCTCCGTGGCCCCGGCGTCGTCGTGGTCACGATCCTCACGCTGGTCGTCACGCTCGCGGTCGCCGGTCCCGAGACGTCGCTCGTCCCGCGACTGCTCGATCGGGTCGTCGCTCGCGTGCGGGGATCGACGGGACGGGCACCCGCCGATCGAGCCCTCGAACTCGGCTGCCGGGCCACCGACGGGACCAGGGGGATCGTCGACAGGCCCGATCGGATTCGGACGTTGGCCAGCGCTGGCGGGCACGGGACCGACGAATCACGACTGGCGGACGTGACGAGTCGGGACACCGCGTTCATGGCCGTGCTCGTCGTCTTCGCCGTCCTCGCAGGGATCGCGGTCCCGGCCAACCTCCTCGTGCTCGAAGAGACGAGCGCCGCGTCGAACCCGGGGGTCGAGATCGAAGACTACACCGTCACATACGCGGAGGGCGTCGAGAACGAACTCGTCACCGCGATCGAAATCGGACCGTTCCAGGACGACGTCCAGCTGGACTCGAGCGGCGTGATCGTCGTGAGCGAGGAGCGCCAGCTCTGGCTGGAGGCGGTCTCCGCCCAGCGACTCGCGTTCACCGGCGAGGAGACGATCCACGTCGGCGGCCCGGGCTGGCGCGAGACCGTCCACGTCGACCGAACGGGGTGGGAGACGATCGGGAACGACACCGTCTACCAGGTCTGGCTCTGGGAAGACGGCGGCGACCACCGTCTCGCCTACGAATCGAACGCGTCACGCGCCGACGTCCGGATCGCCGATCGAAACGTGACGATCGCCTCCGAGGACGGGGAGTTCCGGCTCGACGTCGACTCGAACGGCACCACCAGCACGGCACAGGTACCTGCCGACAACGAGACGACCACTGCTGGTGGGCTCACGTTCGAACGCGACGGCAAGACGATCTACGCGAGCGCGGACGGGACGGAGGTCGCGATCGCCCGCGAAGAGCGCTACAATTAGCGCCACTCGATCCGGAAGACCTCCGCGTCGAGGGTCTGCTCGGATCGCGTGTGAAAGTCGAACCGGTTCCCGATCGGGAGCGGGGCCCGGAAGGCGTGGGTCACGGTCGCGCTGTGGTCCGCGGCGAACGACTCGACGAACGACTGACTGTCCTCGTTGTGGATCGTGTAGGAGACGGCGGCGATCTCGGCCGTCGCCTCGAGAAAGGCCCGGTCCGCGTGCCGGTTCCCGTGCTGGGCACCGAACGGCGGGTTCGAAATCACAGTGCCGTCGGTGAGGGCGAAGGGGTGGCGAATCGCGTCGCCGCGAACCCACTCGATCGGGCCGGTGCCGACGGCGGCCGCGTTCCGCCCGGCGAGTGCGAGCGCGTCCGGATCAACGTCGACGCCGACGACGCGCTCTGCGCCCGCGAGCGACGCGCCGATCGCCAGCATCCCCGTTCCGGTACCGAGATCGAGGACGGGCCGATCGAGGTCGTCGTGGAGTCCGGCGAGATGACAGACGTGGGCGGCGAGATCGGCGGGCGTCAGATACTGCTCGAGTGACGCGGACGGCTCGGAGAAGTCCGCGACGGCCTCGAGCCGTCGGGCGAGCGTCCGCCGGGAGGGGCCCGACATGACCGCGTCAGAACTCGAGCACCGAGTCGTCTGCAACGTCGAGCGTGAGTCCGTCGCGTTCGGCGCGCTCGGCGGTCGCGGACAGCGCCGGGCGGACCTTTTCCGGATTCGCGACGTCGTCGATCACGACGGTGACGGTCCCGACGCCGAGGAACGCCCCGGCGCGCACGTAGCGGCGGAGCCGATCGATCTCCTCCTGGGCCGCGAGCGAGCAGTCCTCGTCGAATCGGGCCTCGACGGTCAGGCCGGCGGGCGTCAACCCGTCGTCGATCAGGTCGCGCTTGAACTCGCGGAGGTACGCGGGAGCCGTCGACTCGAGGGCCGCGGCCTCGAGCGTGACGGGGGTGACGTCTGCTGGTCGACAGCCATCGATCGCCGGTTCGCCGTCGGGCGTGGAAGTCGTACTCATTGCCACTGCATACATGAGCCGCATACAAAAAGGTTGTTGAATACACGATAGTAATACCAGGTCGCGGCGTCTCGTCGGTCCCGATCAGCTGACCCAGGAGAATCCAGCACTGGCCGCCGTCTGACGCCGCAGTTCGTGACAGTTTCGATATGATATCGACTAGAGTTAAGACCGTACCGTGTCAGATACACCTATGGAGCAGTGTCCACGGTGTCAGGGGTCCCTCGAGGAACTCTCGCTGGGAGACGTCTCGACCGTGACGTGTCCACACTGTAGCTACGCGGACATCCCGGTCGAACACGAGCGGCCACCGGAGGAGCGGGAGTCCTGGCGAGACGCGTTCAACCGGTTCTACGAGGAGTGACGGGGCGTGACCCGATTCTCCGAGCGGTCACCGACGGCGAGACGTGATCCGCAACGAGTGACCCGATTCGACGGGTTGTCCGATCGCCGGACGACCCACCGATCGGGTGCCGAGGGGGTCAGCAGTCGCTAGACGTCGTCGCGAAAAGGGGATGCGAGGGGGATTATTCGTTCGCCGCTGCCGGTTCGGCTTCTTCCTGGTGGTCGACGTCCTCGTCGGAGCGGGCGGCGACGAGGCCACCGCGAGCCACGCTGTAGAGCGGTTCGTCCGCGTGCGTGACACCGCTGATCGAGAACGGAATGTTCGCGTCCTCTAAGTGGTCACGGAACAGTGCCTCGAAGCCGTCCGGGCTGGAGGTCCCGCCGGTGACGACGACGGGAACGTCGAGACCTTCCTCGACGTCTTCCTCGTCGACTTCCTTGACGATGTTCTCGATGACGTAGTCGAGCAGGTTCTCGTAGTAGATCGAGAGGGCACCCTCGACGCCGCCGACGTCCGTCGTGAAGTCGAGTTCGAAGTCGTCCTCCTTGATCGAGGTAACCTTGTCGACCGGCGTCCCGGTCGCACGGGCGGCCTGTTCGTCGACCCAGTCGCCACCGCGGGCGACGGAGAACTTCATGACGGGCACCGCGTAGTACGCCAGACAGACGTTCGTCATCCCGGCACCGAACGAGATGCCGAGGCCGGTGAAGTTGTTGTCCGCGAGTTCGCTGTAGATGACGGACATCCCTTCGTTGATCGGTTCGGAATCGTACCCCATGTCGTCGAGGAACGACTCGATCGTCTTCTGGTGGTACAGCGTCGAGAGATCCGAGTCGATCGGATCCGCCGGGGACGAAAAGTACAGTTTCTCGTCCGGATAGGCGGGTTCACCGACGACCTGTTCGATGATGAGTTTCATCATCGGGATCGCGCTCTTCTCGTCGTTTGAGAGGATCCCGTGCTTCATCGGCCGACGGGTCTCCTTGTTGAAGATGTTCGCGAAGTTCAGGGCGTCGTCACCGACGACGTACACCTTGTCGTCCTTCCGGATGTGGAGGACTTCGCTTCGCGAGAGCATCTGCTCGGCCATGTCCGAGTACTCGATCTCTACGAAGGAGTTACGCTGCTGCACGAACACCGTGTCGTTCCCATCCTGCTGTGCCGACAGGATGTTCATCGTTCCAACGTCTAGGCCTTTGGCCATGATTGGGCAAGGCCACTGACGGATTATAAATCTATGTGCCTTAATTTCACTTTCTGATATTTATCGCGAAAGGAGTAGAATACGCGCCGCGGCCGGTTAATCCCGGCTAACCAGTTCACGTAATCGGGTTCGGACCGACGCGAGGAACGCGACCGACTTGGTATCGGCGTCCGCAGACGACTCCTCCTGACGTTTCTGTTCGCGGAGTTCTTTCAGCTTCTGGGTCTGGTCGTCGACCGTCGAACTCGAGGTCGTCGTCGTGGTCTCCCCGCCCTTCAGTCCCTTCAGTCCCGCGACCTGCTGGTCGACCCCCGTCGATCGAGTCGTCTTCGTTCCCGCGGCAGTGTCGACGTTGACCTCGTCGAACTCGTCCTCGGAGAAGGAGAGTCGCTTGTGTTCCGTCTTCTCGACGCCGCCCCAGGAGAGTTCGACCCCCTCCATCGCGTCGTCGATGTCCTCCCGTACCTCGGCGTCGGTGAGTTCCGGGTCGTCGTCTTCCTCGTCGACCGTCTCGACCTGTTTCGCGGTGCGGGCCATGTCGAGATAGTGGGCGATCAGCGCCGCGCCGGTCGAGGCGGTGATCCCGGCCAGGCCCACGGCGTACACGGCGACGACTACGGCAGTGTAGTCGGCACCGTACCCGTTCCAGTCGTCGGGATACGCGTACACGAACCCGCCGATCGCCACGATCGCGATCACGACGCCGGCGATCGACGTGTACAGGACCCGCCGTTCGGACGGGAGCAACACCACGATCCCGAGCATCAGGACCGGCAAGGCCATCATCGCGAGCGCGTACGCGGGTTCTGCCCACGCCAGGTGAGATGCAGTACGGGCCTCGAACGTGCTACTCCACAGGTAGAGCAGCAGTGCGACGATCGCGAATCCGATGCCACCGAGGAACAGTCCGAACCCGAGGTACACGTCGGTCCGGTCCTCCGGTTCGCCGATGTATCGGCGATAGAGGTCGAAGAGATAGCCCTCCGAGGGCGATTCCGCTGCCATAGGCACCCGGTTTACACTCCAGTACTATGACTGTTGGGTCGAGTGACTGGTCTCGTTCGACGACACTCCATCGAGGTTTCATAATTATTATAAACTGTCGTAAGATATGGGATACCTTGATACGGAGGCGATTGTTACGTGTGGCCATACCAAAATATGCCGGACGACAGGTACACGGTTCTCGTCGTCGACGACGGACCGGGTAACGTCGAGCTATTCGAGAGGTGGCTCTCGGACGAGTACCGGGTCGGGAGGGCGACGGGGGGTGACGATTCCCTCGAGGAACTCGACGACGTCGACGTCGCACTGCTCGACCGCGACCTGCCGACCGTATCCGGCACTCCCCTCGCCCTGGAGATCGATCGGCGGGCGGCCGACTGCCTGACCGCCATCGTCAGCGGCATCGAACCCGGCGCGGACGTCCTGTACGTCTCCTGTGGCGAGTGCCTCGTCACGCCCGTCGAGAAGGAGGAACTCCTCGAAACCGTCGAACGGCTCCGCCATCGCGCCCGATACGACGAGCGGCTGGCCGAGTGTGCGAACCTCGCGGCCAGACGCGGCGCGCTCGAGGCGACTCACTCCCGATCGGAACTCGAAGACGACGAGGAGTTCCTCGAACTCCGTCGTCGGATCACCGACCTGCTCGGGGAACTGGACGACATGACGGCCGAGTTCGACGCCGAGGACTTCCAGGCCGCCTTCGAGACGCCCGACTTCACCGGCCGGCCACGCGTCCGGACGGTCGGCTGGCCCTCCTGAGAACCCAGCGTGCCTGCCTGTCCCGCTCCTCGCACAGTCGATTTCGGAAGCGTCGCCGTTTTACGTCCGTGGCTGTAATACCGGCCAATGAGCCAGGAGTCGGAGTACAGCGAGGGAGACCTCAGGAAGACCGGGATGCGTCTCAAGCACGATCGCGAGTGGGACTACGAACTCGAGACGATCGTGGAGGCGATCGAAGAGCGAGACGCGACGAAGGTCGGGTTGCAGTTTCCCGAGGGGCTGAAACGGCGCGGGCCGGCCGTCGCTGACGACCTCCGGGAACTCGCCGACGACGACGTGACGTTCATGCTCTCGGGTCAGCCGTGCTACGGTGCCTGTGACCTCGATACGTACCTGATGAAACGCACCGACGTGTTCGTCCACTTCGGCCACTCGCCGATGAAGGACACGGACAAGGTGATCTACGTGCCGCTGTTCTCGAACGTCGAGGTCGCGCCGATCATGGAGGAGGCCCTCGACACGCTCGAACCGCCCGAGGAGACCGAGGGCGTCGGCCTCGTCACCACGGCCCAGCACATGAACCGGTACGAGGAGATGACGGCGTTCCTGGAGGAGCGGGGCTACGAAGTCCACAGCCGACGGGGTGACGATCGACTCACCCACGAGGGGCAGGTGCTCGGCTGCAACTACGCCAGCGCGGACGTCCCCGCGGACCAGGTGCTCTACGTCGGCGGCGGCAAGTTCCATCCGCTCGGACTGGCGATGGAACACCCCGACAAACACGTCGTCATCGCCGATCCAGTCAACAACGTCGTCACCGTCGCCGATACGGACAAGTTCATGAAACAGCGGTACGGTGCCGTCCACCGCGCGATGGACGCCGAGAAGTGGGGCGTCATCTTCTGTACCAAGATCGGCCAGGGTCGCTGGGAGACCGCCCAGAATATTCTCGACGACAACGACGACGCCTACCTCATCACGATGGACGAGGTCACCCCCGATCGGCTGCGGAACTTCGACATGGACGCCTTCGTCAACACCGGCTGTCCGCGGATCACGACCGACGACGGGCCGCAGTTCCACAAGCCCATGCTCACTCCCGGCGAGTATCGGATCGCCGTCGGCGACAAGCCGCTCGACGAACTCTCCTTCGACACCTTCCACGGGACCTGGTAAGCCACCAGGCCCCCGTCCCGGCCCCCGCGAGGAGACAGGTGTTCGCTCCCCCAGTCGGATATACTGTCCCGACTCGTCGCAGTCGCTCGTACGCCCCGGGCGATCGCGGCCCGTCGAAGACCGACCACCCGTTGTTGATTTGTAACTCGATTTTCGAAATCAGTGACTACACCCGGGCCGTATAGCCCTAATATTACGTGAATGTAACGCTTTCGTGGGTAATCGTCGGCTGTATCCAACACAGTTTGGAGGGATTCTTTTGCTCGTAGCACGCCGACCAGTAGTCGATGACTACCACGAGTTCACTCGACCGATCGACCGCGGCGCTGGACAGTCTGTGTCAGTCCCTCGCGAGCGATCGTCGCCGTGCGATCCTCCGTCTCGTCCCCGACCCTTCGTCGGACGGAATCGAGAAAGCCGACCTTGCGACCCGACTCGTCGCAGTAACGAACGATAAACCCCCCGGCGCAGTGACCGACGACGAACGCCGGCGGTCCGAGATCGAACTCGCCCACCACGATCTCCCCGCCCTGCAAGACGGTGGCCTGATCGCGACGCGCGAGGATGGGGCCGTGGTCGCGACCGACCATCCAGCGGTCGACGAAAACGGGATCGACGACGCGTTAGCGGAACGCTCGGATGCCGACTGCGACGCGGTGTTCGAGGCGCTCGCGGACGCACGTCGGCGGACGGTCCTTTCGGTCCTCGAGAACGAACGCGGATCCCTCTCCGCGCGATCGCTCGCGCGTTCGGTCGCGGCCCGAGAAATCGGAGCGAGCGAGCGATCGGTCCCGTCCGATCGCGTGGATCGCGTGCTCGCGTCGCTCGTCCACGTTCACCTGCCGACGCTCGCAGACGCCGGCCTCGTTGCGTACGACGACTCGGCGGGTCGCGTCGGCTACGAGGGTCACCCCCTGCTCCGGACCGGGTTGATAGATCTCGGTCGCGATACGGAGACGACCGACGAGGAAGCTATCGACGCCGTCACGGAGTTCGCGGTGCTCGCACCGACCGGTGACTGATACGGATTGCTGTCCCGATGTGCCGGCACGACCGCGACCCGTCGGCGGTTGTGCCGGGACCAACGGACAGTGGTCCGTATGGCCGGACTCGACACCGGCACGCGCCGCCTTCAGGATGCGACGCGATCGGAGACGACAACACTTACCCGGTCGGTCCGCACACGCACCAGTATGACACAGATCCGGAGCGACTGGGGCGACTGGCTGGTTCGCGACGTCGAGGAGGCCGACCCGGACGGGGTAGCGATCTGGTATCTCGGCTGTAACGGCTTCGTCCTGAAAGGGAGTGCTGGAACGACGCTCTTCATCGACCCCTACGTCGGTCTGGGCGATCCGCCGCGCACGGTACGGATGATCCCCGTTCCGTTCGACCCGGCGGACGTCACCGCGGCCGACGCCGTGCTCGCGACACACGAACACACGGACCACGTCCACGGCCCGAGCCAGGCACCGATTCTCGCGACCACCGGGGCGACGTTCTACGCCCCCGACGACAGTCTCGCAGTCGCGCGCGAAGAGGAAGCGTGGACCGACGAGTGGAACGTCAGTGCGGACCAGTTCACCGAGATAGCGGAAGGCGATACCGTCGACATCGGCGAATTCACGCTCCACGTCGAGGAGGCGCACGATCCGGATGCGACGCATCCGGTCAGTTACGTTCTCGAACACGATGCGGGAACGTTCTTCCACGGCGGCGACACGAAGCCGTCCGACGAGTTCGAACGTATCGGCGAGGCCTACGACATCGACCTCGGCGTCCTCGCGTTCGGTACCGTCGGACGGATTCCGGACAAGGAGACGCGCGAACCCAAACGAACCCGCTGGTACAACGACGAGAACCAGATCGTCGAGGCGGCGGCCGACCTCCAGCTCGATCGACTCCTGCCAAGTCACTGGGACATGTGGCGTGGCCTGACATCGGATCCCAAGGTCCTCCACCACCACGCGAAGAGTTTTGCGCATCCACGACGGCTCGAACTGGTCGAAATCGGCGATCGCGTCGATCTGTAGGACGGCGACGGTTCAACTGTCCTGAAATTGATATGCGCCGTACAATTTATAGTAATGGTATGGTAACGTTGGGGTCATGAGTAACACCGCCGACACGGACGACGTGATCGAGGTCAGTGGCGATGGGTTGACAGTCCGAAAGACGTTCGCGGCGGACGAGTTCCCCGTACCTGCGATCCGGTTCGAGATCCACTCCGACCACGACGAAGAGGTCGCCTTTCGACTCTCCGAGGATATCCCCGACTCGTTCCCGATGGACAAGGTCGGGTTCCATCCCGACTATCACAGCGACGACTGGACCGCCTTCCAGGACAACCACGTCGAGTTCACCGGGACGGTCGACCCGGACGAAGAACTCGTGACGGTCTACGGTATCCGTATCGACGACGAGAGCGAGGCGTCGACGTTCCTCACGGAACCGACGATCGTCGAGGTGAATTCGGACGACGACGGCGGTTCGGACGCCGACGAGATCGACGACGACGTCATCGGCAGTATCGTCGACGAGGACCGCAACCAGCCCGTCAAAGACATGATCTCGGGCGAATCCGACTCGGTACCGGGTCTCGAGGACGAGGCCGACGAGGACGACGCGGAAACCACCGACGAGACCGGTCCGGAAGCCGGCGACGAGACCGATTCGGACGGTGCCGCGCTCGGAGACGAGGCGGGCGGACTCGACCTCGACCTCGGCGACGTCGACCCCGAACCCGAACCGATCGACGACGACGCGGACGAAGACGACGCGCCGGACATCGATCTCGGGTTCGACGACGACGAGATTCCGGAACCGACGGACGACCCCGCGACGTCGGCCGACGAGTCCGGGGCCGACGACGATCGCGTCGAGATCGACCTCGGAACCGACGACGAGTCGAGCGCCGACGTGCCGGATTCGGACGACGAACCCGAGATCGACCTCGACCTCGAATCGGCCGCCGCGGCTGCCGACGACGTCAACGCGGCCGACGAGACGTCAGACGTCGATACGGATGCGGCCGACGCGGAATCCGCCGGTCCGGCGGACGCCGACGAACCGACGATCGACGAAGGCGACACGACCGACGACGGTACCGACGCCCCTGCGACGGACCCCGATGCAGCCGAAACACCCGCGATCGACACCGCGTCGTCCACGGAAACCGCCGGCACAGAACTCGATACCGAACCGGCACCGGAGCCGGGACCGGCGGGTTCGATCGCGACCCGACTCGCGAGCGAACTCGAAGACGACGCTGTCGACGAGGAGGATCTCGACGTTCTCCGGGACGCACTCGACGTCGAACCGTCCGGTTCCGAGATCGCGAAGATCGACCACCTCCAGTCGCGCATCGAAGAGGTCGCGGCCTACACCGATGCTCTCGAGGCGTTCCTCGACGAGAACGGCTCCGGGCAGGAACTGATCGAGGAGTTCAAGGAGGAACTCGAAACGTTCGAGTCCGACCTCTCCGCGATGGACGAGCGTCTCACCGGCACCGAAGACCACGTCCTCGACGTCGAAACGGAGCTCGACGACGTGACCGACGACGTGGACGACCTCGAAGACGAGGTGGAGACGATCGACGACGACGTTGACGAACTCGAGGAGGACGTCGACGAATTGGAAGAAGACGTCGACGACCTCGAAGACGATCTGGAAGCGGTCCGCGAGGACGTGACGAACATCCAGGACTGGCGGGATCAGCTCGGATCGATGTTCTCGGACTGACGGGTCGCCGAGGTCCCGAAACGCAACGCGTTTATCCGTCGCCTGTCGAGAACGCACCGATGGGCGAGACGATTCCGATCGCGATTCCACGGAAAGGGCGACCCCTCGAGTCGGTGTTCGATCGGCTCGCGCGTCGCCTCGACGTTTCTGAGCTCGCGGACGACGTCATCTCGACGCTCCGCCACGAGAAAGCGCTCACGAAGGGAACGATCAGTCCCGACGACGAGGACGTCTACCATCGTCTCGCCACCTACAGCACCGTCGACGATCCCACGGCGCCGGAGTACACGCTCTTGCGCGACGATCGGGCCGGCAAACCGCGACGGATCGTCTTCGACAGCGTGACGATCCCGATCGACGGCGTCGACGGCGTCCCCGACGGTACCGAAATCCAGCTGGTCGGCCGCGAGGAACCGTTTCGAGCGCTCCGGACTCACGAGTTCGCGCTCGGGTTCGACAGCGCCGACCTCGTCCTCGAAGAGGTCGTCGAACTCCGTCCGGAGCCGCTCGGTCGGATCGCGGACGTCAACGCGCGGATCAATCCCGCCGACACGGACGTCCGCGTGGTCACGGGACTCGGAGACACCGTCTACCACACGCTGCTCGCGACACCCGAGGTCGCGCCCGCGTCCGGGTCGCTCGATCGGGCGTTTCTCGAGACCTACGAGGGGCCGCTGTGTATCGAACCCCGGTACGAACGTCTCGTGCAGGCCGTCCTCGGCACCCGGTCCCTCGAGAACGTCTCGTTCGAATATCCCCCGAACGGGCAGGAAGAGGAGGCGGCGATCGCCGACACCGGCGTCGGCGTCTACCTGACCATGACCGGATCGACCGCCCGCGAACACGGCCTGGTACTCGGCGAGCAGTTGTTCCCGAGCGAGACCGTTCTGCTCGAGAGTTCCCCCGAAGTCTCCGATTCGATCGCGGCCGTCCGATCGATGCTGGCGAACGGTCCCGAAGAGACCGAACTCGCCGTGGGTCGGTAGGGTTCCGGCTCCCGATCAGCAAGAACGCCAGAGTTGGGGCGTCCGTCGTCCAGTTTTCCGACAGTGTCGGTCGACGACCAGTACGGAGCATCGCCGTGACGAGTTCACTAGCTACCGCTTATTTCATTAGTCTATAATGGTTCTTAACTCGAATGATGTTCGGCTACTCTCTTGATCGGTCAGTACAGAACAGGCATATGTCGGACCAGAATGTGAGCTTTAATATGTTGAACCAGTAAAATATAATCAACAGTATGGGGATAGATTCAGACAGAGAAACAGATGGCGGTGAGATAACAGGGCTCACTCAAGACGAACTCTATACCGTTGTTCAAACTGCTGTCAAGGACGCACTTATTGATGTAATTGGAACCGTATTCCTTCTCGGATTTGCGCTCCTGCTCATTGGTGCAGGCACCCAAGTGATACTTGCGTCCTCTACGACAGGAGTTCTATTCGGCGTCGGTTTTGTTTCAATTGGGCTTGTAGTGGCAGCCGCTGCTTTTAATCTCGTTCCACCATTCCGGGAGTAACTCTTCGATCAATAAGCACGTGTAGTGAGCAGATCACTGCTTTTGCTTTCACCGTGTCTGGGAAGATTACGTGATCAGTACAGGTCAAATACATAACAACCATATCTTATCGGGTTGTGGACCTATACATGGCAGTTACAAAGCAAATGCTCATTGAAAATCTCTTAGAATCTTTGTACTGGTTATCGAATCTTGCATACTTACTATTAACACTCGGTATCGCAGCATGGCTTGCAAACGCGGTCGGTGCTACCCTTGGTGGAGGATACCTTGGGACTGTCATCGGATTTGTAGTGTTCGGAGGGGCGTTCCTTGGGATGATGCTGGTGTATTATCTACTCATTCTGAACGACTGACCGATACATTCGCAGTCGTAGTGATCAACGGTCTCAAGAAAGAAAAGCTCGAAATAAAGACTTCAGGGAGTTACTCCCTAGTGAAGAACTCATCATCAAAGTCTCGATCAGAGTCTTCACCGGAAAAGTCCGTCACATCTTCACCGAACGGATCAACGTACGGATCGCTGTCACTGCGTCTCGCTAACTCCTCTTTCGTCGTCTCACCCTCAATCCACTCCACCAGCTCTTGTTTCCCATCCTCAACTTGTGCCTGCATATCAAGCATCGTCCGATACGCGTGGACCATATCCAATCGCTCCATTTTTGTTACGACATACTGCCCACGCTCTGTAATCCGGTACTGATTCTTCACCGATGTCTCCCGGTCGTCGATTTCCGGAGTAATCAGCCCGAGATCTTTCGCTTCCCCGATCCGCTTCGACAACGTTGACGAACTAATCTGTAATCGCTCGTTCAGATGTTTGAACCGCTTGGATTCACCTTTCAGCACCACGAGGAGACCAATCCCGCCACGCAGCTCAAAGAACTCCCTAAGCGTGTCTGCCATGTCTCACACGCTATACCCTGTTGGCATCCGTAGTCAAACTTTCTTCTACTCTGAACCCCGCTTCGCTCCAAACCACAATTTGATTTGGAACTATTCGGAAATCGAATCATCCTGTATGCACATCGCGTTTGACCACCCTTGGCGTAGGATAAGACAGGTTTCCGGAAACAACACCCCGAACTTTACACTTCGATTCGAAGTAAAACCACCTACCAGTCTATGACGGCCACTCCCAACACGAAACAGACGGTCCTTGACTCCTTGCGTGAGTCTCACCGGGAGTGGCCATACTCGGAAGCCCATGACACGGTCAACGGAGACCCATGGCCGCTCGCGTGGGATGCCGCCGCATTCATCGAAGAATGGTTCGCGCACCCAGAACACAACGACGTAGAAGAAGCGATCTGTTTCGTCGAGCTCGCCCCACCTAAATTCGGGTATGACGTGGCTGACTGGCATTTCAAACAGCCACCAGCATCGCTGCTGAAAGCACACCTGCTTCGTATCGTCAAAGGATGGGGCGGCGAGACTGCCCTTCACAACTATCTTGACGATAACCCAGAGTTGGTTGCTGAACTCGGATTCGAGGATGGGCTCGCATCGAAAACCACGCTCTGGCGAGTATGGAATGAAGATCGTCTCTCAGACGAACACAAACAGGTCGTGCGGACTATCGGGCAGGTGCTGGTTGATGTCGCACGCGAACACGACGTGCCCGCGCCGGACGAGGTCTTCCACCCTGATCCGAGCGTTGACACACCTGACGGTGTCGAACAGGATGATTCAACAGTTCGAGACCGGACGATTGCGAAAACACGGGAGATCTGGCAGCAAGCCAAGCCGATGGCGACGGAAAACTATGAGCTCCCGCGTGGCAAGAACACAGAGGTTCACGACAACGCATTCCTCGAAGCACACGCGTTCATCGGTTCACGTGAGGAGATGTACGCGGAGAACGGTACGTGGAATTTCGCAGCAGAGACAACGCGTGACCGCGTTCAAACGGGCAGTACTCATCGCCACCACTTACAGAAAATCGGGCCGGATGCCGCTCGGAAAATGCATCGTGACACGACACGAGAGTTGATCGAGCGCGCTCGCCGTGACTCAGAACTCGTTGACGGTGTCCTCGTGAGCATTGACATCACGAAGTCGAACCCGTACCGAACGAAGCGGAAAATCGAGTCTGACGAGGACGGGAACGTGACGAACACGTGGTTGCTCGGGTACAAGAACGATGATGAAGACGAGTCTGCGGAGTTCTACTTTCAGTGGGCGAGCATCCAAATTGTCGGATTAGATATTCCACTCGTATTGGATGCGATTCCCGTGCATCGCGGGCTCTCACGTGTCGCTATCGTTGACCAGCTCTTGGAGACTGCGACAGACATGGTAGATGTCGAGTTGCTGATGATGGATCGAGAGTTTGCCCACGATCCGGTGAAAGAGGTCTGTGAGGATCACGGTGTGTGGTATTTGAATCCGGGCATTATGCGGACGAGTGAGCGGGCGACGTGTACGCGTCTTCGCCGCCAAGGGAAGCTCGTCCACATCGAGAGTGATGAGGCCAGTACCGATGACGCTGACGTGGGAACAACGCTTGGTGACTTTACAGCTGACGAGACAACTGACGAAGATGACGATGATGAGGTTGAACGGAAGCGTGTGTATGTGCCAGCAATGAATGCTGAGCGGACGAATGATGGAATAGAGGATGACGAGAGCGACGAAGCGGATGAGGAGTCAGATGGAGAGGATGTGCTTCGTCAGGAGTTACTCCGTGATTTCGCAGAAGCGACTGATGCGGATACAGAAGATGTTGGGCAGATGTTCGGTGACGTGATTGAAGAGGTTCGTGAAGAGGAAGACGAACAAGAGTTGCCGGGGAGTGAGGAAGACAAGGAGCTGTATATGTTGTTTGAGACGAATCACCCTGATCTCGAACTCCCGGGTGGTGCTGGTGAGGTCAGTGAGATGTCCGAGATGGAGAAGGTACACATGGTGGCGCGGGTGATCAGGAAGTACAAGCATCGGTGGGGGATTGAGAACGGATTCAAGCAGATCAAGAGCTTCCGTGTCCGTACCACGTCGATGGATCACGAGTACCGGTTCTTCAACTTCCTGTACGCGTGTACGATGTACAATGTGTGGCGACTCACCGATCTACTGGTGAAGTTGGAGCTACGGGCTGAGTCCGAGTTCCGATATGAACCACTCGTGACAGCAGATCTGTTCCTGACGATTGCGAAGGATTACGTCGGGTTAGATCCCCCCGACTGACGTTTTCGGTTCCGGGTATTCCCCTTCGTTAGTGGCGACACTACTGTGTAATCGCTGTTTTTCGGGTTTTCTTCTCTGAACTACCGGCTGGTAGTGGTGATCTTTCCATCGACCATTATTTCAGCTAGTTTTCGGTATTAGAATACTGCTGTATTCAACGTTTTGCTCTCTATCTTGTGAAATTGCCCAACATCAGTCGCCGTTCTTCGATATAGCGACATGCAGTTTACGGGTTGGATTTCCGTCGTCCGGCTGTACAGCAGAAGAGCCGAAATAGCATCGAACTCGGCCACAACGGCAGAAACACTGGTCGTACCGTACGATTCCGATGCAAGACGACGAGGAGATCCCGCCGGTTCGAACCGATCGGGCGAGGGGACACTCATTCGCCAGTTATCGTGTAGATGTGTTCGAGATACGTCTCACGGACCCGATCGCCCCAGTTGTGGGTGTACGTATCGATCACGTCGCTCGCGACGTCGCCGCGGAGATACTGGACGATCCCCCGATCGCCGGTTCGATCGCGGAGGTGCGTGGTGAAGAAGTGCCGGAAGTAGTGGGGCGTGACGTTCTCGGTGGTGCCACCGCCCGTCCGGTACCACCCGTGGTCGCGAGCGTGTTTTTTGACGACGTATCTGACGTCCGCCGGCGTCAGGCGCTCGCCCCACGAGTCCCTCGTGTCGAGAAAGAGCGGGTCCGCGGGCGAGACCGGATCCGGTCGAATCGCGAGCCACTCGACCAGCGCCCGCCGAAGCTCGTCGTCGACGGGAACGACCGTATCGCGCTTTCGCTTGTTCGACGCCGTCCGCTGCTCGCCGTTGGTACTGGCTCCCCGTGATGGCTCCGCGGAGACGAACAGCGACGACGATCGGCGTTCGAGTTCGACCCGCGGCGACCAGTCCTGGTCGAGTGCCGTCACGGAGAGGTGCAGATCCCGGAGATCGAGGTTACAGAGTTCGCCGACGCGCATTCCCGTCTTCAACAGGGTCGTGACGACGGCTCGCTCGAGCGGGTGGGCGATCGTCTCGACGAACGATCGCATCTCCGGAACCGAGATATCCCGCCGCGTGGGGTCCGTATCGATCGATTCGGACATCTCCTCCATGACGAGCGCCATCGGGTTGTCGTCGAAGACGCCGACGCGCGTCATGTAGTCGTAGAACCGGTTGAGATACGAGGCGTACGTCGCGATCGTGCTCGGTTCGAACGCCCCCCGCAGGGAGTGTATCCAGGCCATACACTCCCGTCTACCGGCCTCACGCGGTCTCTCGACGCCATCGAACCGTTCCCGCAGGAATCCCTCGAACCGACGGAGAACGCGCTCGTAGGCGTCGAGCGTCCGTTCGCTCTTGCCGTGATAGCGCTGGTCGTCGAGAAAGTACGCGATCGGATCCGTCACCTCGTCGGGAGCCCCGACGTCAGTCGCCATCGTCACCTCCGACGATCGTGTAGCCGCCGTGGCGTCCGCTGTATCGAATCCGGTTGTCGGACTGGAGATCCTCGAGCGTGTCGTCGAGCCGAGACTCGATATCGTCGCTGACCGCTTCGAGGAGTTCGTCCCAGGAATAACTGTCAGCCGAGAGTAATTCGAGGACACGTGTTTCGAGGGCGTTACCCCCAGGGTCAGCGTCCGGAGAAGTGGGTTGCTCGCGATCGGGTTCGAACCCCCGTCGGCCGGCCTGGACCATCGTTCGAACGAACTCACTCTGGCTCATGCCGAGGTCGTCGGCGTGGGATTGCCACTCCGCTTTCTGGTAGGCGGGAACGTACGTTTTGACAGCAGTTCTAGACGTATCCGCCGAATCGCTCATATCACACGCATCAAACGCGACGACCTTCAATCTACCTACTATCTGGGCTAAGTGAGTTTATCCCAGAAAATGAGTCGAATTTGCGCCGATATATGTGACTATAATCCCGGATCAAATCGTTTGTAGTGACACTAATTGGGATGTGAATGCGCATCCTGTATGCCCACAGTATGGGATGTAGAGACAGGGGCGAAGCAGGGTCGGACGGGCAATTGCGTCGATCGCAACACCGATCGGGATTCGAGCACGCTGTCGATCGCCGGTCGGACCGAAGCGAATCGAGATATCGCCGGCGAATCGCTTCGTCTCAGTACTGCCGCGAGTGACCGTCGACAGTGCGTCATCCGACCCCGTCGAATGCCCGGAACCCAGGGACAGATTCGCGTATCGACCGTCGACGCGTATCGGTTGGCCCGGTTGATGAACGCCTACGGGCTACTGCCGGGATGTGACTGCGTGGGCGATCGCGTTTCCCGCGGCAGTGGTCCCAGTGAGTAGCGTTTCCAAGAGCTACTGGCATCAGGGTACGGGTTCGTACCAGACGGACTGCAAGGGGCCACACCGCCGCCTTTATCGTCGTCTGCTACCGTCAGAAACGTCGGTTCGTCGTCCTCGTGCGGTCCAGCGACGGTTTCGAACGTCGACGAATCCGTCGATTCCGGAATCCGACTGCGACTCGGATCCGCCTGTCCGAACCTGAGAGTTCGGTCGGACGCCCAGTATCGCCACGCTTGTCGTCGAAATCGTCGCTCACGAGTCTCTGCCGGCGACGATCGTCGCATCCCCCGTTCAACGATCTCCTCGCTCGAACGCTCACGCGTGCAGCCGACGACTGCATTGGCGCACACCCGCCCGATAAATCATATATTGCTATACCCAACAACGTGCCGTCCACCCGAGTGAGACGCTGTCCAGTCCCGGAAGCGTCGATCGATCGGGAACCCCACTAGCTTCGGATCCAGCGCCGCCACTATCGACGTCTTTCGACCGCGAGACAAAGATGGGATTCGGGCCCACTCGCACGGGACGATCCGACGAGCGGCTGTTTCAGTTCGGGCCGGTTCGTTACGTAGCGAGACTCGATCGACCGGTGATCACCATCGCAACGCTGCTTCCGATCGCGCTGATGGCACCGACGAGACCGGCGATCGCGATCACGTTCCGGGTGGCGACCTCGGAATCCGACGAGAAGCTAATCAGGGCCATCGCGAGGACGACCAGGAAGAGGCCACCGATGAGCGAACTCGCGGTCGTACCCGCGAGTCGTAGCCGACTGAACCGCCGACGCCCTTCGCTCAGCCCGAGGACGATCGCCAGCACTGGCGCGACGAGGAAGACCACCAGCAGGCCGATCAGCGGGGCGAGCTGTCCGGCGATCGCCTGATCGAAGGTGACCTCGACCCAGCCGACCGACAGGTAGCCCGCGGCCCCGATGGCGACGCCGACCATCGCCATGAACCCGATCGTCGCACCCGTCTTCCGGAGGAGGTCGACGAACGCCTCGTTACTCCGTTTGGCCACGCCGAGCACCGCGAGCGCGAGTCCGGTGACGAGCGCGACGCCGGCGAAGAGGACGCCGACGTCGAGGACGGTCGATCCGAGCGCACCGCCGGCAACGTCCCCGTCGGCCCCGCCATCGCCGCCGTTACCACCTGCATCGTCTTCCTCCGCGGCCATCGACACGTCGAGTGCGGCGGTCCCGTTCGCTTCGACCGTGACGGTCTCTTCGACGGTCTCGTATCCGCTCGTGGAGAACCGGATCGGCTGGTCGCCTTCGCCGACTTCGATCTCGTAGGTGCCGTCCTCGTCGGATGTCGTCGATCCGGTGGACTCGATAGCGGCGATCTCGACGCCCTCGATCGGTTCCCCGTCGTCGTCGGTCACCGTCCCCTCGACGGTGCCGGTATCGGGCATCGCGAGGGTGTTCGCCGCCGCGTTCAGGTCGTCGTCGATCGCCTCGACGCGGTCGGCCGTGCGCCGAAGCGAGTCCGCGGCCTCCTTCGCACCGTCGCTGATGTGCCCGTACTCCGCTTCGATCCGATCGGCCTCCTCGCGTGCTTCCGCCGCCGTGTCGACGTGGTTGGCGATGTCTCGACCGACGCGATCCTGTGCCTGTTCGTTGATCTCGTCGACGACCCGATCGAGCATCGTGTCGTGGACGCGGGTCGCCGCTTCGCGCAACCGCTGGGCTTCCGCTTCGGCTTCGGCCGCAGTTTCGGCCTCGACCTCGGCGACGAGTTCGACGTCCTCGACGTTCTCGAGTCCGTCGTTCGTCTCCTCGATGCGATCGTTCGTGTCGGCGATCGCGTTCGCGTTTACCTCCTCGACGTCGCTCTCGTCGAACTCCTGGGCGGCAACGGTGCCGGGACCGACCCCGACCGCGATACCCGAAGACAGGACGAGGAGCGTCGATAGCAGGAACACTCCTACTTGTTGTCTGTTCATTATGGCTAATCATGCAGTATTTCTCGATATATAACTTTTGATTCGTGTGGTATTTATTGACTCCCACACCGGAATGTTGCGTGAATAATTAAAGGGAATTTGGTACAGTTTGGTCGTTTTGCCACTAATGGGCGAACTATTACCGGGAAGACCAACGCGTTTGTTTGCCAGAACGGAGGCTGGGACGACGTTTTTCCAGTGGGCGCCCGTCGGCTACGAGGAGTCCGTGGGGGACGGGTCTCCGTCTTCTCCACGCACCGACCGGAACCGGGTGTCGTTCGAGCGGTCCCGGTCGCGTGCACGAAGTCGCTCCTGCAGTCGGGCCTCGATGAACGCCTGCATCTCGAGTCCGTCGTCCGCGTCGACGTCGTAGGCAGTGCCGGCCCGGCCGAAGAACGACGCCGAACTGGCAGTGTCGGCCGTCACGTTCGCGAGTCGTCGGCGACGCTGGAAGACGGTCTGCGTGTGGACGACGGCCTGCACGCGGTAGTACGGGACGACCTTGGTCGATCGCCGCCAGAACCCCGTCCGTGCGAGAAGTACCCTATCACCGAACTGGTACCCTCGGTTCGACCACTTCAGGTGGGCCCCGACCGGGACGGCGACGACCAGGAGCGCGAGGGCGTACCAGTAGCTACCCACAGCCGTGGACGATGCCACCAGGTAGCCGGCGGCGACGACGACGGCAACGACCAGGAGATACCGCACGGCGTAGCGCTCTCTCGCACGACGGGGCGGCCGTTCGAACTCGTACTCGTCGAACGGTTCGATCGAGCGGGCGAGTGCGAGCACGCGATCACGACCGGCGAGGGGTATCGCGGATTCCGTCCCGCGAGCGCCCGCTTGCCCGGGTGCGTATCCTGCCGTCTCGACGGCCAGCGAACTGTAGCCGAACCACCGGAACGGAACGGATTCGGCGATCGTCAGCGTCTGTACCTTGTCCAGGGGAATCGTGCCGCTGTAGCGCTGGAGCAGGCCGCGCTCGTAGTACAGTTCGTCGTCGACGCGAGTGAGTCGGAAGCCGTAGTACCGGTTGACCGTCAGGAGTACGCTCACGATCCAGGCCGCGAGCAGGAACAGGAGAACGCCCCAGGCGAGCGCGAACACGCCGGTCCCGGGGAGATCATCGAGCAGTCCGAACGGGACCAACGTTCCCGGATCGAACCCGCTCGCGAACGAGAGGGCGATTCCGCCGAGGAGACTGGCCCCCGGGTCGATCGTGAAGCAACTCAGGACGGCGAGTTCCCGCGGCTCCATGGCGAAGAGCAGTTCTTCCTCGTCCCGGTCGTCGGCGTCTCGGTCGCGATCGAGTCCGCGTTCGACGTCGGCGTCCCCGCCACCGTTTCGCAGTTGACGTCGGAGGCGGCGAGCCTCGTCCTCGCCGACGTACTGGAGCGTGACCTCCGTCTGGCCCCCACCGGCGGTCTCGACGTGAACGACGGCCAGCCCGAGCGCCCGGCCGAGGACGGGCTGTCTCACGTCGACGTTCTGGATCCGCCGTCGCGGCACCTCCCGATCGCGCCGGGCGAACACGCCGGACGTGACGTCGAACGTGTCCGCGGTGAGTTCGTAGCGGAACCGCTCGTAGTAGGCGTACTCGTAGACGATCCCGAGCAGGATTCCGGCGAGAACCAGCCCGCCGATAGTCAGGAGATTCGGACCGGCGCTTCCCGGGGATGCGACGACCCCGACGACGAAAAACAGGAACCCGGTGCTGACGCTCCGCGACACCGATCGGACGGCGACCGAGGCAGGGTGGAGTTTTCTCATACGGCGTCTTCGCCCTCGCTCTCGATCGCGAGTCGACGCAGCTCTTCGCGGAGACCGTTCGCGCGCTCCGGTGTCAGCCCGGGAATCGCCACGTCGGCGCTCCGGGAGCCCGCGGTGTAGACGACCATCGTTGCCAGCCCGGTCGTTCGCTCGATCGGGGACCGCCGGGAGTCGACGTGCTGGACGCGGACGTACGGGACGACGGTCTTGACGCGCGTGAAGACGCCCCGCTCGATGTAGAGCCCGTCGTCCTGTATCTCGAATCGCCAGACGCTGTAGCGAAACCACGCGACGAGAACCCGCACAGCGGCGAGTACCACGGCGAGTCCCACGGCGGCCGGGACGAACCAGTCGGGTTCGGATGCCCAGACGCCGGTCGACGAAACCGCGATCGCGCCACCCACGATCAGGGCGCCGACGATCGCGGCCCGAATACCGGCGACGACGAGCCAGACGACGCGGACCCGGGGGGTGAGTCGTTCCATACTGTCCGTGAGGCACACTGTGCGAATAAAAGGTGGGAACGCAAGAGCCCGGTCGACGAGGAACGGGGGCACACAGAATCACGGTCGACGACGCGGCGATCACGAATCGTTACGGGGCGGGCGCATCGACGGAGCGGGCCCCTCGATCGCAGAGGGCGGGAAAAGCCGAGATCCGTGCCGAGAGACGTCGTCAGTGTGTCGCCGTCCGGACGTCTTCGACGTGAAAGAGGTCGTCCTGCAGTCCGTCGCCGTCGCAGTCCTCGTTCGGACAGGTATAGTGCCACCCGTCTTTCGTGGCATCCCCTTCTCGGAATCGATCACCACATACCTGACAGAATAGTTGTCCTTTCGTACAGGTATCCCGGTGTAACTCGAGGGCGAGCTCCGTCTGGAACGACTGGTTACAGTTGCGACAAGTGTGCATGTTTCGTCTGACGATACCCTCCGTAAAAACTGCTTGGGTTCTTTTATTACGCCGTATTCGGTCGTGATTCGGCGTTACTGTGCCGATTTAGGGTCCACACGTCGGGAAGAAAAACCGACAGAATTTCCGTATTACTCGGATCCGTGTGTAGCGTTTCCTGTCACGACGCCGTGGCAGCACTCGCCGTCGAACAGGGGACGAGAAATACTATATGGGCTCTGGTATATCTGACGAACGGACCCCGACACGTCGGTCGATCGCTACCGGTCGTGGGGTGGGTGGTCGGCCGATCGGTCGCGGTTCGAGGGGAGTCCGATCGCGGACGGCGTCGTCGTCAGTCGTCCTGACCGAGGATACCCCGTTCGGTCATCTTCCGGGGGTCGAGCACCTCGTCGGCCTCCTCCTCGGAGAGGTAGCCCTTCTCGAGGACGACCTCGCGGACGGTCTTTCCCTCCTTGAGCGCGGTCTTTGCGACCTCGCTGGCCCTGTCGTAGCCGATGTGGACGTTCAGCGAGGTAGCCATCGCCATCGACTGCTCGACGCGGTCACGGCAGTACTCCTCGTTGGCCTCGAGTTCCGCGACGAAGCGATCGGCGAAGACCTGGCTGGCGTTCGAGATGAGTTCGGCCGACTGGAGGAAGTTGTGCGCGAGGACGGGCTTGTAGAGGTTGAGATCGATCTGGCCCTCGGCGGCACCCGCGGAGACGGCGGCGTCGTTGCCGACGACCTGTTTGTGGACCTGGTTGACGGCCTCGGCTACGACGGGGTTGATCTTGCCGGGCATGATCGAGGACCCGGGCTGGTTCTCCGGCTGTTCGATCTCGCCGAGACCGTTGCGCGGGCCGGAGGCGAGCAGCCGAAGGTCGTTGGCGATCTTGTTCAGCGACCCCGCGACCACGCGGAGCGCGCCGTGGGCCTCGCTCATCGCGTCGTGGGCGGCCTGGGCCTCGAAGTGATCGTCGGCCTCGCGGAACTGGACGCCCGTCTCCTTCGTGATGTACTCGGCGGCGCGGCCGGGGAACTCCTCGTGGGTGTTCAGTCCCGTTCCGGTCGCGGTTCCGCCGAGGGCGAGTTCCGCGAGGTGTTCGCGGACCTTGTCGACGCGGGAGAGTCCCTTCTCGACCTGCGTGCGGTAGCCGCCGAACTCCTGGCCGAGGGTGACCGGCGTCGCGTCCTGCAGGTGGGTGCGGCCGGTCTTGACGACGTCGTCGAACTCCTCCTCTTTCGTCTCGAGCGCTTCGCGAAGGGTGTCGAGCGCGGGAATGACGTCCTTCTCGATCGCCTCGAGGGAGGCCACGTGCATCGCCGTCGGGATGACGTCGTTGCTCGACTGGCCGTAGTTGACGTGGTCGTTCGGGTGGACGACCCGATCGCCGATCTCAGCGCCCATGATCTCGGCGGCGCGGTTGGCGATGACCTCGTTGGCGTTCATGTTCGACGACGTGCCGGACCCGGTCTGGAAGACGTCGACCGGGAACTGCTCGTCGTGATCGCCGGCGATGACCTCGTCGGCGGCCTCGACGATCGCGTCCGCGACGTCGTCCTCGACGAGGCCGAGGTCGCGGTTGGCCTGCGCGGCGGCCTTCTTGACCACGCCGA
Source organism: Halosolutus amylolyticus (assembly GCF_023566055.1). NCBI lineage: Archaea > Methanobacteriati > Methanobacteriota > Halobacteria > Halobacteriales > Natrialbaceae > Halosolutus > Halosolutus amylolyticus. The sequence goes on from NZ_JALIQP010000006.1 coordinate 172,516, forward strand.
GCGCGCGGACGAACCGCCGCCCGAAGGTGATTCCCGAGATGGGGAAGTTCCCGATCGCACGCTGGGTCTGTGCACCCCAGTAGGCGTCGGCCGGGACCTGCATTTCGCCGAGGCTGTCCTCCTCGATACGGAACTCGTCGTCTCCCATACGCGGAGCCTCGCGGGCGGTCAGGTAAAAACCACCGAAAGGGCGCGCGAACGAGCGACGGCGGCCGCCATACGACGGGTCCGCGACCGGGGACCGTCGGGGACGTCGTCGGCGTGCTCAGGTGAAATCGACCTCCAGTCCGACGTCGTCCGCGCGGGCGCGATCGCGCAGGGCCGACTGGAGTCGGTCCCGACTGGTTCCGTGGACGTCCCGCGCGTCCGCGAGATGGACGTCGTAGATCGTCGGCGTCGACCAGAAGAAGTCCCGCGAACTGGCGGTGTCGACGACCAGCGACGCCAGCCCCAGCCGGCGCTGGAAGATCGATCGCCGGGTGTTGACGGTCTGGATGCGGTAGTAGGGGATCACGGTCGTCCGGCGACGCCAGAAGCCCCGGCGGATCACGAGGTGGTCCTCGCCGACGGCGTAGCCGAGGTGGACGTACCGGAGGTGGGCCGCGGGCGGGACCGCGACGAAGACGATCGCGGCGAGATACCAGCGATCGAGCGGGGTCACCTGTGCGATCCCGAACGCGATGGCGACGACGACGAGCGCGACCAGCGAGAACCGGACGAGGTAGCGTCGCCGGGCGAGCGTCGGCGGACTGTGGAAGGTCGGCGTCTCGACGCCGGTGAGGTTCTCGGTGAACCGGTGGACGCGGCCCTGCTTCGCGAGCGGGACGGCCGACTGGCTCCCGCTGTCGCTGTCGGGGCCGTAGCCGGCGGTCTCGACCCAGAGCCCGGCGTAGCCGATGAGTCGCTGGACGGGGTTGTCCGTGATCGTGACCGACTGGACCTTCTCGACGGGGATCGAGCCGCTGTAGCGCTGGAGCAACCCGCGCTCGTAGACGAAGTCCTCGCCGGCGCGGCCGAGCCGGAAGTCGTAGTAGGTCGTGAACGTGTAGGCGACGCTCACGAGATAGGTGACGAGGACCCCGTTGATCGCCGAGATGACCGTGAAGATCCCGTAGCTCTGGGCGTCGCCGGTCGCGAGATCTTGCGGGCCGCCGAACGGCTGTGCGACGGTCACGAGCAGGTCGAGGATCGTATCCGTCGCGAGGAAGAACGCGAACGTCACGGCGGCGATGGCAGCGGGCCGGAACGAGGTAAACGAGTACAGCAGGAGTTCGCGTGATTCGAGGTCGAACAGCCGCTTTCGGCGGGGCTCGAGGCGATCGATCGGTTCGGCCCGTTCGCCGCCGGATTCGATCCCCTCCTCGATGGCCCGCTCCGTCCCGTCGTAGCCCCGGCGGTCCGACTCGCCCGCAGTCGATCCGGGGTCGATCGGCCCTGTACGATCGGAGTCGACCTCGGGGACGATGTCGTCGGCGGCGGTGGATTCGGTTGCCGTCTCGGCCTCGCCGACTGCGTCGGACTCCGTCGGCCGATCGGACTCCGCCGTCGGGAGTTCGGTGTCGGCCCGCTCGCCGGACTCGCGGCGTCGTCGCTCTTTCACTGCGGCGGTCCGTCGCCTGATCTCGCGCTGGAGGCGCTCCGCCTCGGCCTCGCTGACGAAGTTCAGAGTCGCCTCGCTGTTGCCGCCGCCCGCGGTCTCGATCGAGACGATCGCGAGCCCGAGCAGTCGCTGGACGACGCCCTGGCGGACGTCGACGTTCTGGATCCGCCGGTAGGGGATCTCTCGGGAGCGGCGGGCGATCACACCGGAGGCGACGTCGACGGTCGTCTCCGTGACCGCGTACTCGAACCGGTAGTAGTACGCGATCCCGTAGCCGACGCCGGCCAGGAGACCGAGCGGCGCGGCGAACGGTGCCCAGGCGGCGCTGACGAGGTCGGTGACGCTCGACAGTCCGATGACCAGCGCGATCGGGATCCAGAGCCAGACGAACGCGTACTGGAGGGCGTAGAAAACCGCGCTGAGTGGGTGCAGGCGATTCATCGATTCAGACGGCGTCTTCGACCTCGCTCTCGACGGCGAGTTCGCGGAGGGTGTCCTGCAGATCCCGCGCCCGGTCCGGGCGCAAGCCCGGGATCGTCACGTCCGCGTTTCGCGACCCTGCGGTGTAGACGACCACGCTCGAGAGTCCGAGCGCCCGCTCGATCGGCCCGAACTGTGTGTCGACGTGCTGGACCCGGACGAACGGCACGGCGGTCTCGACGAACGTGACGACTCCCCGTTCGAGGTAGAGGGCGTCCGACTGGAGTTCGAACCGCCAGACCTGGTGGCGCCGGATCGCGTAGCCGATGCCGAGTACGATCGCGATCGCGACGATCGCCCCGAGGGCGACCGTCGGGACGGCCGTGAGCCACCGGTCGACGGCCGCGAGGACGGCGCCGACGGCGATTGCGACGATCGCCGCCTGTGCGATCCAGAGCAACCTGATGCGGGGGTGGAGCGACTCCATACGCGTATCCTATCAACATCGAAGGATAAAGGTGCGGTTCCGACTCGAGGCGGCGGCGCGAGCGCGGCGTGGGGTCCCGGCACCGACGCGGGTGCTCACTCCGCCGCCGTCTCCTCGTACTCCTCGGGGGTGTACGTCGAGAGTTCGAGGGCATGAATGTCGGTCGTCATGTGGTCGTCCAGGGCGTCGTAGACCTGCTGGTGTTGCTGGACGAGCGGTACCCCTTCGAAGGTCGGCGAGACGACCGTCGCCGCGAGGTGATCGTCGTCGTGCTCGTCGCGCGCGTACGTGACGGTCGCGTCCGCGTCTTCGAGGTTCGATTCGATGACGTCCTCGACGTCGGCTGGCTTCATACCGTGCCCTCCGTCCGCTCGCGGCAAAAACACGGCGGTCCCGGTGAGGGTCACACGAGATGCCGATCGACGGAGTCACGAGGGCGATCGGTCCGCCGTCACCCGATCGCCGCGTGCCGCCGATCGTCGTCTTTTTATCGGCTCCCGTCGCTGTCGGTCGTATGTCACTGGCAGCCGAGACGCGCCGCGCAGTCGATCGCCGCCCCTTCCTCGCGGCTGCCCTGCGGGCCGGCGTCGTCAACTACACCGCCGCGGCCCGCTATCTGGACGTCGACGGGGACCCGGAGGCGATCGCGACCGCCCTGCGACGGTACGCCGAGGAGTTGCCGACCTACGAGACGACCGGGCGCGACGTCAGGGTCCGGATGCGAAGCGGGATCGGCGTGATCGGCGGCGAGAGCGACGTCGAGGACGACGATACCGCGGGCGATCGGGGACTGCTGACGGTCGGGGGCGTCACCGTCGGCGCGTGCGACGGCGGGAAAACCGCGATCGTCGCGACCGGCGGCGTCGATGCCGCCGCCCTCGCTCACGCGTTGCAGACGCTTTCGATCGACGACGTCGACCCCGACGCGGCCGCAGTCGGCGAGGGAACGATGGTGATCGTCGTCGATCGCCGCGAGGGTGCGACCGCCCTCCGGACGATCGAGGCGGCGCTCGATCGGGTTCCGGACCGGTAGCCGGGTTTCGATCGGCCGGAACGGTGGGTCACGGACGCGATCGGCGAGGGGTTCGCGATCGAATGCCATCACACTGTTTAACTTTCGTCCGCGGGAAGTGATGGTAATGACCCTGCACGTGACGAACACGTTGACGGGCGAAAAAGAGCCGTTCGAGCCACAGGATCCCGAGAACGTCTTGCTCTACTACTGTGGCCTGACGGTCTCGGACCCGCCCCACCTGGGCCACGCGCGATCGTGGGTCCACGTCGACGTCATGCACCGGTGGCTGGAGTATCTCGGCTACGAGGTACGTCACGTCGAGAACTTCACCGACGTCAACGAGAAGATCGTCGCCCGCGTGGGCGAGGACGACCTCGGGGAGGACGAGGCCGACGTCGCGGAGACCTACATCGAGCGGACGATCGACGACATGCGATCGCTGAACCTCCTGCGAGCGGAGGTCTACCCGCGGGTCTCCGAGCACGTCCCCGAGATCGTCGACCTCGTCGAGACGCTGATCGAGAAGGGCTACGCCTACGAGGCCAACGGGTCGGTCTATTTCGACGTGACGAAATTCGACGACTACGGCGCGCTCTCGAACCAGGAACTCGACGAGATCGAGTCCCAGGGCGACCCGGACGAGCGATCGGAAAAGCGCAACCCCGCGGACTTCGCGCTCTGGAAGGCCAACGGCGTCGAGCCCGACGCGATCGCGGAACACCGCCACGAGGGTGCGGCACCCGCCGAAGCGGCCTGCGAGACGGCCCTGACGTGGGACTCGCCTTGGGGCGAGGGGCGTCCCGGATGGCACATCGAGTGCTCGGCGATGAGCATGACCCACCTCGGCGAGACGCTGGATCTCCACGTCGGCGGGCGGGATCTGGTCTTTCCCCACCACGAGAACGAGATCGCCCAGTCCGAGGCCGCCACGGACCGACAGTTCGCGAACTACTGGCTCCACTGCGAACTGTTCCAGATGGACGACGAGAAGATGTCCTCGAGCCTGGGCAACTTCGTCACCGTCGACGACGCGGTCGATCGCTGGGGGACGAACGTCCTCCGGACCTTCCTGACCGCTGGCTCGTACAACAGCAAGCAGCTCTACGGCGACGAACCGATCGCCGAGGCCGAAGAGCGCTGGGAACGGCTGGAGCGCGCCCACGAGGCCGCCGTCGAGACGATCGACTCGCCGGACGCGTTTTCGAAGCTCGAAGACGATCGGCTCCGGACCGAGACCGACGACGCGCGGGCGGCGTTCGCCGAGGCGATGAACGACGACTTCAACACCCGCGAGGCCCAGTCGGCGCTGTTGTCGATCGCGACGGCGATCAACCGACACCTGGAGTACGCGAGCCAGAACGGCGACGCCGCGAGCGAGCGCGGCGAAGCGGACGGGTACGACTACCGCGGCCTGCGCCGCGCCGTCGAGGCCCTCGAGGAACTCGGCGGGGTGCTCGGCCTCTCGTTCACCGGCGAGACGACCGGGTCGGCGACCCTCGCCGGGGACGTGGTCGAACTCGTGCTCGACGTCCGCGAGCAGGAACGGGCCGACGGCAACTACGATCGGGCCGACGAATTGCGCGACGAACTCGAGGCGATCGGGATCGAGGTCCAGGACACCGACGACGGGCCGACGTACCGGCTCCCGTCCGACGCCGAGTGAGCCGTCCCGAGATCGCGATCGGTCCGCTGGAGCTGTCGTCCCGCTTCTGCCGCGTGACTCGTAACGGGTCCGTTCCACGAAACTTATAGTGACGAAGGAGGTCCCCTCGAACAGGATGAATCGACGACCACTCGTCGCCGCGCTCGCGTCCGGAATCGTCGGCACCTCGGCTGGCTGTCTCGGCTTCCTCGACGACGCCACCACGTTTTCGGCGTCGCCGGCGATCGTCGAGACCGATGCGGCCGCCGAGGCCGGCTACGAGTACCAGGGAACCGTCGAGCGGGTCGAAACGAGAGACGTCCCCCGGACCGACGAGACCGTCGAGGTGACGAACTACGTCAGCGAGTACACTCGAACGATCGAGACCCCGCTGTCCGTCCTCGACGTCGACGGCGCGGAGGCCGGCGTCTTCGCCGTCATCACGACCCCGCAGGTGCGCGTTGCCGGGAAGGACTTCAACCCCGTCGGTGACATGTCGAACGCCGAGATCGTCGAACTCGTCCAGGGCCAGTATGAGGCGCTCTCGATCGACGGGTCTGTCGGCGACCGATCGGTCGACGGACTGGACCAGTCGATCGCCGTCGAGACGTTCGAGGGGGAAGCGAGGTTTCTGGGACAGGGGAGGATCGACGTCTTCCTCGACGTCGCCCAACCGGAGCACGGCGACGACCACCTCGTGATCGTCGGCGTCTACCCCGACGACCACAACCTGCCGGTCGCGGACGAGGAAGCGCGGATCGACACGATGATCCGCGGCCTGGAACACGGCGACGACGTCGACGCCGACGTCGAACCGGCAGACGGGTAGTCGGGACGGTCGATCGACAGAATCGATCCGGTTCGAACGCTCTTTTCGTCCCGCTAGAACCCGAGCGCGGTAACGATCGAGACGCCGCTCGCGAGGGCACCGAGTAGGTAGCCGCCGATCGCGCCACCGTTGAGGAGCGGCAGGCCGGCGTGGGGTCGGCCCTTGAGCACCATGTACATGAGCACGAGCAGGCCGGCGATCGTCCCGACGATCGCACCCAGCGCCGCGTAGTTCAGCGCGATCACGGGGACGGCGATCGTCCCGGCGTCGAGGAAGTACGCGGCACTGACGACGATGATGGTCGGGATGACGGCGTCGCCGAGCCCGATGAAGAGGGCGTCGCGCTCCAGTTCGTCCGCTGGGGCGTCGTCCTCTCCGGCGACTCGATCGTCGTCTTGGGTCCTGGTGTCGCGATCGCCGCCTTCGGTCCCGGACCCGGCGTCTTCGGCCGCCGAGTCGTCGCCGGGAGCGGCCGCGCCGTTCGCACCGGCGGCGGACCCGGCCGTCTCGATCGACTCGTCACCGCCGTCTTCGAGCACGTCGTCGGTGCTCCCGGCCGCGAGATACGAGTACGAGAGCGTCGTCGGGACGACGAGGACGACCGGAATCTTCAGGTCCATCACCCCCTCGGCCAGATCGAGCATGTGTTCGGTCCCGTAGACGCTGATCGCGTCGTAGACCGCCAGCACCGAGAGAAGCAGGATCGCGGGCAGGAGGCCGAAACTGATCCCGAAGAGGGCGGCCGCGCCGGCCCCCATCAGGACCCCGGCCGTGTCGATGACGTACCACTCCGGGTAGAACAGCAGGCCCGCACCCACGCCGATCGCCGCGAGGCCGGCGAGGACGTTGGTCTCGCCGACGGTCACGACCGGCGGGACCAACTCGACGAAGACGTACCAGGCGAGCATCACGCTGACGCCGACGATCAGGAGCCTGATGAGCCACTGGAGGTCGAACTTGAACGCCGCGAGCATGAACCCGGTCGCGACGAGAATGATCGCGAAGTAGACGATACTGTTCGTCGGATTGTCGGGGTCCTCGACGGCCTGCCGGTCGGACTCGTGGAAGGGCTCGGTCAGCGCCAGCGCGCCCAACTGGACGCCGAGAAACAGCAGGACCGTCAGCCCGACGGCGAGGAGGATCCGCGTCCGATCGTTCATGCACCGGGGTTCGAAGGCCGATCGTATGGGTGTTTTCGTTGGCGGCGAAGACGCCCGACGGAACGACCTAGCGCGCGTACAGCGTCGACCCGACCAGCGACGGCAGGTGGACGTCCTCGTCGGGCGTCACCGCCAGGTAGGGCCGATCGACGGGGCCGAAGACGTCGACGACGCGACCGACGTCGTCGAGCGACTCGTCGAGGACCATCGTCCCGATCACGTCGTGACCGTCGTCGTCACCGTCGTCCGCCCGCAGGATCGCGAGGCCCTGTGCGGTGCGGACGACCTGTCCGATCCGGCGCATCGCTACTCCCGCATCGCGACGACGTACGCCGCGACGGCCTGGACGAGATCGTTCTTCGTCGAGTCGTCCGCGCCGCGGACAACGACGCGGCCGCGATCGGCCCAGTGTTCTCGCGAGTAGGCCTTGTCCCGCTCGATCGTGGCGTCGTACCCGATCTGCTGGACGGCTTTCGCGATCTCGTCGACCGTCGGCTCATCGACTGCCAGATCCTGGGACACGCGGCGTCCCTCGGCCCGCGAGAGGTTCGCATCGAGATAGGCGGGCCAGATGACGTTCTCGACCATACGTTCGTCTCGGCAGGCCGACGAGTAAACACTTTTCAAAACGAGACGGCTTCTCGAGGGTTATCGACGGCGCAGCACGAACGCGCCACCGAGGAGTGCGGCGACGGCGACAGGTGCGCCGAACCCGGGGATCGACTCGGACGTGTCGTCGCCATCGGTCTCACTGCTACCAGTCTCAGCGTCTCCGTCGTTCTCACTGTCTTCGCCGGATTCCTCGAGGTCGTCGCTCGCCGCTTCGTAGGCGTCGGGGTGGATCGCTTCGACGATATCCACGATGGCGTAGACGACCTGCGGTGCGGGCTGGCTGATCTGGTTGGCGTCGACGGCGACGACGTTGTCGTTCTGGTAGGCCGTCGTCGCTTCCGCCGCCTCGGGGATCGGCGGTTCGTCCCTGTCGTCGGGGTAGATGATCCACTCTGGATCCTCGTCGACGATCGTCTCGCTACTGAGTTGCTGGTAGAACGTGATTCCGGCCCGTTCGGCGAGGTCCTCGACGCCGGCCGTCGTCAGCGCTTCGTGGATGAAGGATTCGGTGCCGGCCGTTGTCCCGTCCTCGCCCATCGCGTAGTACGCGAGCGGTCGATCGGCGTCCTCGACGGCGGTTTCGACGACCTCGAGTTGCTCGTCCATCCAGTCGGCGGTCTCGGTCGCGCCCGCACACTCGTCGGTGAGTTCGCCGGTCCGGACGACGTTGTCGCGCACGTCGTCGATCGTGTTCGCCGCCTCGAAGTGGTAGACCGTCAGCCCGGCGTCCCGGAGCGTCTCGATGTCTTCCTCGTCCGTGATGTTCGCCGCGAGTACGACGTCCGGATCGAGGTCGATCACCCGTTCGGTGTTGACCTGCCAGCCGTTGCCGACGTCGGCCCGATCGCCGCGGTCGAGGCCGCTCGTCGCGGGACTGTACGGCAAGCCATCGAGCCGATCTTCCGCTCCGATTTCGTACATCGTCTGTGCGTCGCTCGCCTGCAGGGCGACGACGGATTCGGGCGGTTCTTCGAGCGTGATCCGTTCGCCCGTCGCGTCGGTCAGTTCGATCGGGTACTCACACTCCGCCTGAGCAGCGGCGGCCGCGCCGCCCGCGTCGCTCCCCGCAACGGCGGGAGCGAGAAGCGAGAGGGTGAGTACTGCGGTAATGAGGATAACGAGTTTCTGTCGCATCGTCCGACACCTGGACGGTCTCCAATAAATATTTACCTAACCCAACCGAGGTTGTAGATTGTGTTTCGCTCGATCCGGACCGCGTCGTGGTCGGCGGGCCTCACCGCGTTGCTCGTCGCCGTCGTCGTCGGGAGCGCCGCCCTCGGACCGGTCAGGATCGACCCGCTGACGGTCGCGATGGCCATTCTGAACGCCGTCGTCGTCCCCTCGAGCGTGACGGCCGGGTCCGCGACGATCCCCGGACTCGGCGTCGCCGTTCCGGTACCGGACGTCCAGTACGTCCCCCTCTTCTCCTTCGACGTTCCGAAGACCCACCAGATCATCGTCGCCGACGTGCGCCTGCCGCGGATCGCGCTCGCGGCGACGGTCGGGTTCGCGCTGGCCGCCGCCGGGACGGTGATGCAGGGATTCTTCCGGAACCCGCTCGCCGACCCGTCGATCATCGGCGTCTCGTCGGGTGCCGCCGCCGGTGCCGTCGCCGCGATCGCGTTCCCTCTCCTCGTCCCCTTCGGGAGCCTCCACCTCTCCGCGTTCGTCGGCGCGCTCGTGACCGCGTTTCTCGTCTACGCGATCGCCACCGAGGGCGGCCGGACGCCCGTCGCGACCCTGTTGCTCGCCGGCGTCGCCATCCAGGCGTTTCTCGGCGCGCTCATCTCCTACATGCTCGTCCACAGCGGCGAGAGCCTCAGACAGGCCGTGATCTGGATGATGGGCCACCTCAACAACAGTTCCTGGAGCGACGTCGGCTTCGCACTGCCGGTGGCGATCGTCGGCGTCCTCGTCCTCGGTGCCTATACCCGGGAACTGAACGTCCTCCTGCTCGGCGAAGAGGACGCCTACCACCTCGGCGTCGACGTCGAGCAGACGAAGTTCCTCCTGCTCGCGATCGCGAGTATCGTGACGGCGGCGGGCGTCGCCGTCGCGGGCGTCATCGGCTTCGTCGGCCTCGTCGTCCCGCACATGATGCGGCTGATCGTCGGCCCGGATCACCGGGTCCTGTTGCCGACCAGCGCGCTCGCCGGGGCCTCCTTCCTCGTCGCGACCGATACGATCGCCCGCGCCGGGCCCGCGGAGGTGCCCGTCGGGATCGTCACGGCGGCGCTCGGGGCCCCGTTCTTCCTGTTCCTGCTGACCCGCCGGGAGGTGCATTCACTGTGACGGACGGACCGGGCCCCGACGACACCATCGGCGACGCGAGTAGCACCGTCGAGGTCTCGAACGTCGCGATTTCGTTCGGCGACCTCCCCATTCTCGAAGACGTCTCGCTCTCGGCGACACCGGGGGAACTCGTCGGACTGGTCGGCCCGAACGGGGCCGGGAAGACGACGCTACTCCGGACGATCAGCGGGGCGATCGCACCCGATCGCGGATCCGTCGCGATCGGCGGCGACAACGTCCACGACCTCTCCTCGCGGGAATCGAGTCGCCGGGTCGCGGTCGTCCCGCAGGAGACGACGCTGTCGTTTTCCTTTTCCGTCCGGGACGTCGTCGAGATGGGGCGCCACCCCTACAGATCGAGGTTCGCGCCGCCCGACGCGGACGATCGAGCCGTCGTCGACGACGCGCTCGAACGGACGCGAACGGCCCAGTTCGCCGATCGCGGAATCGAGGAAGTCAGCGGTGGCGAGCGGCAACGGGTGATCCTCGCGCGGGCGATCGCCCAGGAGACGCCGGTCCTGTTGCTCGACGAACCGACGGCGAGTCTCGACGTCAATCACGCGATCGAGACCCTCGAACTCGTCCGCGAACTGGTCGAGGAGGGACGGACCGTGATCGCGGCGATCCACGACCTGAACCTGGCCGCGCGGTACTGCGATCGGCTCGTGATGCTCGCGGACGGCTCGGTCCACCGGTCCGGGTCGCCGCCCGAGGTGCTCTCGGCTGAGGCGTTGCGGACGGCCTTCGACGCGAACGCGGCGGTGACGTCGAACCCGGTGACCGGAACGTCCTCGGTGACGGCGCTCCCCGACGAGGATCCCGGACCGCTCCCGGACGGCGTGCACGTGCTCGGCTCCGGGGCGACCGCATCGGCGGTTCTCGCGCGCCTCGACGCCGCGGACGTGGAAGCGAGCCTCGGTCCCGTTTCGAGCGGATCGACGGCCGCCGAGACGGCCGCCCAGCTCGGGCTCGAGGCTATCGACGTCGAACCGTTCGCCCCCCTGTCGCGGGCGGATCGGGACGCGCTCGATCGGGCGCTTTCCGATCGGGACGTGCTCGTCCTCGTCGACCTCGAAATCGGCGCGGGGAACCAGGTGCTCCTCGATCGCGTGCTCGAGTGTGAGTCGCTCGTGCTCGTCGAAACCCGTCCGTTCGCCGAGCGGAACTTCGCGGGATCGGGTGCTCGAGACCGGTACGAGGAGGTGCGCGGCCGGGCCGTCGAGGCGTCGCCCGATCGAGTTCTCGAGGCGCTGGCCTCGGCTGCTGGCCCGGGCGGTGAGACGGTCTCGGAGCGACCGACGGACGTCGACGATCGCGCGGAGTCGACGGAATCCGCCTCGGTGGAATCGTCCGACGACTGACGGAGTCGTCGTTCTCGGGGCTGTCCGTCGAAGCCACCGGCTGCATCCGACTCAAACTGATCCCGATACCGGCAGCTAAATCGCCATGGTTTAGGCCTGCCTAAATTCCGAAAGCGCTATAAATATTTAGGCAGGCCTAAATCGTATGGCACTCGCTTGCGCGACGCGGCGCGGGTCGACGCGAAGAGACGCGATCAGGTACCCCTCCCAGAGGGAATTCGGCGAGAATATGCTGTTCGATCGCCGGCGAGTCGCGGACATCGTCACCGGAGGCGCGTGAGTATGGTCGCCGAACCGACAGCGAACGTCGACGTCGCGATCGTCGGCGGTGGACCCGCGGGCTGTTCGGCCGGCGTCTTCACCGCCCGAGCGGGGCTCGAAACGATCGTCTTCGATCGCGGCCCCTCATCGATCCGGCGGTGTGCCTACCTCGAGAACTACCCCGGCTTTCCCGGGGGAATCGACATCGAGACGTTTTCCGTGCTGTTGCACGCCCACGTGGAGGCGGCCGGCGGTGCGATCGTCCCCGACCTCGTCGAGTCGATCGACCCCGCCGACGAGGGGTTCGTCGTCGACCCACAGGAGGGCGATCCGGTCACCGCGCGACGGGTGATCGCCGCCACGCGCTACGACGGCTCGTACATGCGCGGCCTCGACGACGAGGAGGAGCTGTTCGCGACGACGATCCGCGGCGGCGAGACCGAGGAGTACTTCGACCCGAGCTACGCGTCCCACGACGGGACGAGGCCCGTCGACGGGCTCTACGTCGCCTCACCGTCCGAAGCGGACGTCCAGGCGATCACGGCGGCCGGCCGCGGGGCACGCGTCGCAAAGCGGGTCGTGGCCGATGCCAGGCTGGAGGGCGACTGGTGGGCCGACGTCGCGACCGGCGTCGACTGGATGCGTCGTCAGTCCGATCGTGGCGACGGACGAACCGATCGAGACGACCTGATCGAGTGGTTCGACGACTATTACGGCGCCGACGCGCCCGTGAGACGCGACTCCGAGCGGTACCAGCGCGTGCGTGACGCCGTCGTCGAGGAGCGACTGGCGTCGACCATCTCCGACGACGAGATCGAGTCGAGAACCGAGACCGGCCGATCGGTACTCGCGGCGAAACTGGGCCCCGAAACCGTAGACACTGGCGATGCCGCAGCGATCGCCGTCGACGCGATCGGTGCCCGCCCGCTTCTCGAGGCGATCGACGACGAGGACGTCCGCGAGTACTGCGAGGAGATCGGGACGGGGGAACGGCACGCGGACGAACGGAACGTACGCTCGAGGAACCAGTAGTAACCGCCATGATCGGAACGATGCTCACCGACATCCGCGACCACATCGAGTCGCTCGCCAGCGAAGCCGGTCGCTACTACCTCGTCTGCGGACGGACGGGTGACCGACCGGTCCCCGCGGACGGGTTGTACTTCGAGGCCCGTGCCGTCGCCCGGGCCGCCGCGCAGGCGACCGAACAGTACCGCGCGGTGCTTCGCCGGTACGATCCGTCGGTTCCCACGTACGACGTGATCGTCTTCGAGGAGGTGGTCGACGCCCGATCGGTCGAAATACAGGAGGAGGGCGGGTCCGGTGTGACCGGCGAGCGGCAGGGAGGACCGTTTTGCTCCGAAGGGGCCGAGACGCGAGGCGCGATCGACTTCTGTCATACCGTCGCCGGCGTCGTCTTCGAGGCTATCGCCGACTCCTCGCACGTCGGCCTCGAGAACGCCGTCATGGACACGTACCTCGACGTCGCCGAAACGATCGACCATCCCGACGAACTCTGCCTGCGACTGCTCGACAGCATCGCGGCGGAACTCGACGCACGTCTCGACCCCGCAGAACAGGCGTCGCTCCTTGCCACGGCGGCTGACGCCCTGCCGATCGACCCGGACGACCGTGACGACCCTGCCCCGCTCGTGACGACGCTCGCAGTACTCCAGTCCGTCGGCTTGCTTGAGTCCGCTCGCGTGACCCAGTCGCCGGCCGATTTCGGCCCCGGTCAGCGCTCCTGGTCGGTTCGACTCGACGGGTACGCGCTTGGAGAGCCCGCCGATCGGCTGGTGACGCTCCCGATCGTCGTCGGCCTCTTCGCCCGGTTGTCGACGCGATCGCTCGCGATCACCGAGGCCGAACGGGTCGATCGGGAGTCGCCCGCCACGTGGCGACTGCGGATCACTGCAACGGAGTCCGACAGTCCCCGGGGTCTCGTCTGCGTGCGAGCGCCCGATCGGACGTGATCGGCCCGACCGGAATCGAGGTACCTATCGGCGTCGTACTAGCGGTACGATGACTGATCCAGAGCAGCCGTCGGCGGACGACGAGCGAACGACGATCCGGGCCGGCCGCAAGTTCGAACAGGAGTTCCGACTCGACGCGGACGAGGCCGGCACGTTCCTGATCGAACTGGGCCAACGACTGCGAGACGGCGACGAACTAACGATCGGCACCGACGAGTGGGAACTCCCGTTTGCTTTCGGGACCCCGGTCGAACTGGAGATCGACTTCGACGGCGTCGGGGAACCGGAACTGGAGATCGAGCTCCAGCTTCCGGGACGAACCGACGAGGACGCGCCCGAGGTCCGGTAGTCGATCGGACGGCGGCGTAGTCCAGGCGTGGGTCGTGAGAACTGCGGGTCGTCAGTGAACACGGCAGATGGTCGCGAGACGCGCCCGCGTTCGGAGACCGCCGGTCAGCGGGCCCGCAGCGGTCCCCGACCCGTGCAAGTCGTCGTGAGCCGTCCGTGGCGACGATCGGAGACCGCGCATCCGACCCCGGAATCGGCGATCGATCGACCCCAAACATCAATTATCTGTAGTTACCGGTGCGGGCGACCGTGTCCGATACCGACCACATAAATCACCTATTGCTATATAGAATTCGAGACCCGATCGAGGTTCGTCGCGCCGATCGACGAGGGTGTAATCACCGGTTGGAGAGGTTGTGGCGATCGATCGACCGTCGTCCGAGCGATCCGCAGTTTCGTTTCACCGGCAAACCCCACTCTGCCCCGAGAAACGGGGACGGGTCTTTTTCTTCGTCCTAGACGTCCCGCGGGTCGATGAGCGAGACACACTGGTCACGACGAACGGCGCTCAGGTTCATCGGTGCAACGACCGCAGCCGCGGGACTGACGTCCGCGGTGGCGGCCCAGGAGGACGAGGATACCGGAGACGACGCGAACGGGGAGGGAACCGATCGATTACCGATCATCCTGGCCGGACGAATCGAGTACTGGTACGGCGTCGCGCCCGAGGCGATCGAGGGCGAAGAGAACCCGACGCTGGATCTCGAGGAGGGCGAAGAGTACGAACTCGTCTGGATCAACGTCGACGGCGTCGAGCACGAACTTGTCGTCGAGTCCGGGGACGGCGAGGAACTCGAGGCGTCCGAGGCGTCGGAGACGGCGGGCGAGGCCGTTTCGATGACGTTCGAGGCGAGCGAGGACGCCGCCGAGTACTACTGCCAGTTCCATCCGGAGTCGATGCGCGGCGACGTCGAACTGGGTGACGGCTTCGACCTCTCGGCGAACGGGAGCGACGAGGAGGGCGAATCCGAGGCCAACGAAAGCGACGACGAAAACGACTCCGGGACGGACGGGGACGATTCCGGAGGCGACGACGATTCGGGCGGAAGCGACTCCGGATACTGACAGCCTCGTTCGCGGGGTTGGTCGCCTCGCCGGGTTGATCGCCGATAGCATCGTGAAGCGGGTGACGCGTCGCGGGAGGCCGATCGCTCCGTCTGAGGGTCGGAAGCGTCGAGCGAGATAGCTGGCGTTGTTACGGGGAACCGATGGGTTCCGGTCGCCGACCCGGACTGGACGGTTTTTTACCCCTCGGACTCCGAGTCCCGGGCAATGACCGACACCGAGTACGATTACGAGGCACTCGGACTCGTCGCCGGGCTGGAGATCCACCAGCAACTGGATACGGCGACGAAGCTGTTCTGTAACTGTCCGACCGAACTCCGCGAACCCGAGGAGTCGGTGCGAACCTTCTCGCGGTACCTCCATCCCACCCGGAGCGAACTGGGCGAACTCGACGCCGCCGCCGTCGAGGAGAGCCGGGTCGATCGGGAGTTCGAGTACCTCGCGTACGACACCACCTGTCTCGTCGAGGAGGACGACGAACCGCCACACCGACTGGACGACGAGGCTCTCGAGACGGCCCTCGAGATCGCCCAGTTGATGGACATGGCCCCGGTCGACCAGGCCCACGTCATGCGCAAGATCGTCGTCGACGGCTCGAACACGTCCGGCTTCCAGCGATCGACGCTGATCGCCACCGACGGCGCGATCGAGACGAGCGACGGAGCGGTCGGGATCGAGGATCTGATGCTCGAGGAGGAGAGCGCACAGCGTGTCGCGGAGACGGACGAGGGCGTTCGCTACAGCCTCGATCGACTCGGCATCCCGCTGGTCGAGATCGGAACGCGCCCGGACATCTCGACGCCCGAGCAGGCCCTCGAAGCGGCCGAACGGATCGGCATGCTGCTGCGCTCGACCGGGAAAGTCAAGCGCGGCCTCGGCACGATCCGCCAGGACGTCAACGTCTCGATCGCGGAGGGCGCACGGGTCGAGATCAAGGGCGTCCAGAGCCTCGACGACATCGACGACATCGTGCGCAACGAGGTCGGTCGACAGGCCGAACTCGTCGACGTCGCTGACGAACTGGCCGATCGCGAGGCCTCGGTTGGCGACCCACAGGACGTGTCGGCCGTCTTCGAAGACACCGAGAGCGGCGTGATCAGCGGCGCGCTGAACTCGGGTGGCTCGGTGATGGCCGTCCCCCTCTACGCGTTCGACGGCCTGGTGGGCCGGGAGATCGCGCCCGATCGTCGCCTGGGCACCGAGTTCTCCGATCACGCGAAGCGCCACGGCGCGGGCGGGATCTTCCACACGGACGAACTGCCCGCCTACGGCGTCACGGAAGCGGAGGTCGAAGCGCTTCGGAAGGCCGTCGGTGCCGGCCCCGAGGACGCCGTCGCCATCGTCGCCGACGACACCAACACGGCCGAGACGGCGATCGAGGCCGTCGCCGATCGGGCCGGGACGGCGATCGAGGGCGTCCCCGAGGAGACCCGCGGCGCGAACGACGACGGGACGACCCGCTACCTGCGCCCGCTGCCCGGTGCGGCGCGGATGTACCCCGAGACGGACGTGCCGCCGGTCGAACCCGACCCGAGCGACGTCCCGGAACCCGAGCTGCTGACCGAGAAGGTCGATCGCTACCAGGTGGTGTACGATCTCGACGCGGGGCTGGCCGAACAGGTCGCCTACGGCGAGCACATGCCGCTGTTCGAGGACGTCGTGGCCGACGGTATCGATCCGACGCTGGCCGCGACGACGCTCGAGTCGACGCTGACCGAACTGCGACGGGACGACGTTCCCGTCGAGACCCTCACCGAGGACCACCTCGCGGCGGTCCTCGGCATGGTCGAGGAGGGAGACCTCCCGAACGAGGGCGTGACGGACCTGCTCGCGGCGCTGGCCGAGGAGCCGGATCGGACCGCCGAGGAAGCGGCCGAGGAGGCCGGACTCGGCGGCGCCGACGAGGAACAGGTCCGCGACGCCGTCGTCGAGGTCGTCGAACGAAACGAGGCGCAGGTCGAAGAAGAGGGTATGCAGGCGTTCTCGGGGCTCATGGGCGAGTGCATGGGCGCGCTTCGCGGGAAGGCCGACGGCGACCTCGTGAGCCAGTTGCTGCGCGAGGAGATCCAGAAGCGAGCCTGACGGCGAGACGGTCGTCCCGCCGTCAGCACCCCGTCAACACGCCTTGCCGCACTCCACCTGTCAACCCGCCCTGCCGCACTCCACACGTCAACACGCCCCGCCGCACTCCACACGTCAACACGCCCCGCCGCACTCCACACGTCAACACGCCCCGCCGCACTCCACACGTCAACACGCCCCGCCGCACTCCACACGTCAACACGCCCCGCCGCTCACTCGTCGACCAGTTCCTCGAGCAACGTCTCGAGGCTGTAACTCTGGAGCGCGTCCCGTTCTTCGACCGCGGAGATGACAAACGTCGAGTCCGTCCGATCGACCCCTTCGAGTTCCTCGAACTCGGCGATGAGTCGTTCGACCATGTCGCTCCCGCTCAACCGGGCGATCACGATGAAGTCCGTCTCGCCCATCGTGAAGTAGACGTTCGTCACCCCCTCGACGGACCGGAGCCGATCGGCGAAGCGCTCGTACGATCCCTGGTAGTCCGCGTGTACCTCGACGATGACGGTCACGCCGAGGCCGAGTTCCTCAAGGTCGACGTCGTACCGATCGTTCTCGATCACGCCTCCCTCGCGGAGGTTGTTCAGTCGGTAGTGAATCGTCGAGATCGGGATACCGGTCGCCTCGTGGAGGCGTTCGGGACTCCCCGTCTCGAGTTCGGCGATCGCTTTCAGGAGGCGCACGTCGCGGTCGTCCATGGTCCGGGTTCGAATCGGACCGATGGCGCTATGTGTGCTTCGGAAGTCGATCCCACAGTTGTAGATATCTACAACGAATGCGACGCTTGTGGCGGATCGTTTGAATACAGTTCATATGTATGGTTCTGCATCCGACGCTCGTCGATCTATTGTAGAAGGATCTAAATACAGCCGTAGATTCCGAACCGGTCATGAGATCAGATGGGTCTATTGGCGGAAGATACCAGAATGCAGTGCTCTTTTCGATTCTGGCGCTGTGCTGGGGAACGTCGTTCGTCGCGATCGAGATCGGGCTGGAGTACGTGCCGCCGCTGTTGTTCGCTGGCTTTCGGTACGCGATCGCCGGCGTGCTCGTCTTCGGGTACGCGGCCGTCGTGGCCGATCGGGCGTGGCCGAGCGGACGGACCGAGTGGCTCGCCGTCGTCGTCGCCGGGACGTTCGTCATCGCACTCTATCACGGGCTGTTGTACGTCGGCGAACTGTACGTCGCAGGAGCGGTCGCCGCAACGATTGTCAGTACGGCCCCGATCCTCACGGCGGCGTTCGCCGGCGTCGCGCTTCCCGCCGAACGGCTCACGCCCGTCGGGATCGTCGGGTTCGTGCTCGGACTGCTCGGCGTCGCCGCCGTCGCGCAACCCTGGTCGGTGCCGCTGGGAAGCGGTGCCGTCGTCGGCGCGACCCTCGTGTTCGCCGCCGCAGCCGCGTTCGCACTGGGGACGGTGCTCGTCCGCCCGATCGAGTCCGGGTTGCCGATCGAGACGCTCCAGGCGTGGGCGATGCTCGTCGGCGGCGGGCTGTTGCTGGTCTGGGCACCGCTTCGCGGCGAACGGCTCGCCGGGATCGAGGTGACGACGACGGCACTGCTTTCCTTCGGCTATCTCACGCTCGTCTCCAGCGTGTTCGCGTTCTTCCTCTACTTCGAGTTGCTCGATCGAACCGGCGCGACGCAGGTCTCGCTCGTCGGGTACGCCGAACCCGTCGTCGCGATGGGCGTCAGCTGGGTCGTCCTCGATTTCGTCGCGGACGCGCTGACGATGGTCGGACTGGGAACGATCCTCGCCGGGTTCGTGATCGTCAAGCGGAACGCGCTCCGGCGACTGGTTCGATCGCGGTTCGAGACAGATACCACACCGGGTCGGACGCCGAACGCGCCCCGTCGGCAGGAGGCGAGAACCGACGGCGGGACCGGGCGAGACGACGCCGAACCGAAGGCCGAGACGGAGCCGGACCTGCGGGACAACGCGAGCGCGGAACCGCAGCCTCCCGAGACGGATCCGGACCTGCGGGCCGACGCGAGCGCAGAGTCGTCGACCGAGTGACCACGTCTCCGCGTCGCGGCTCCCGATCGATTCGGAGGGAACGCCGCCCGTGTCTGGAGTAGAATCGGACGGCGCTCCGTCCCCAGAGGGAAGGAATCCTGTGACTCCGTCGTCGATGGAGTTCGAACCCGATGCTACCGTGTGGGAGGAATTGCCACTAACATTTATATGAGCCAACGTGGCCCGCTTACACAACCGATGACAGCACCGACATCCACGACCGAGACGGAGGTCACGGCCGTGTGCCACGTGCGCGCACCGTTGCTCCTGGAACCGGTCGATAGACAGGTCGAGACGCTCCAGGCCTGCGAATCCGAAGGGACGGTCGACGACCTGCTGCTCCGGAGCTGGCCCAAGGAAGTCTCCCTGTCGGAATCGACCCCCCATCAGGAGGTCCTCGAAACGTACGATCGCCTCACCGGGTGGGCCGAACGGCAAGGCGTGAGCGTCGAACCGCCGTTCAGAGAGCGGACGACCACCTCGCAGGTGACCGGCGAGACGAAGGAGTTGCTCGTGACGCCCCTGCTGTGTCTCGAGGTGTACGCCGACGACGAACTGGTGGGGGTGTTCCCCCACTCGGCGGCCGACGAGACGTACACGACGGACGAGGCGATCGCGTCGCTCCGGACCGGAGACCTGCCGACGCCGATCGAGGGAGACGCACACGTCGAGGGAACGACGTCGGGTGGCTGTCCGGCCTGTGACGGCTCAGTGGTCGACGGACAGGGACTGTACGCGTGTCCGGACTGTGGCTGGGTCGGAACCGTCTCGGAGACCGGTCAGTACGTGTCCCACTCGAAGCCGGATGAATCGTCGGCCCGCCGGATCGCGACACCCGAAGCGCCGACCCAGTAGTTGATTCAGGCGGGCAGTCGGTTCGGGACAGTTAGTCGGTTCGGGACTGGCAGTCGATTCAGAACAAGTACTCGGTTCGGAACAGGTAATTGGGTCAGGAGAGAACCGGTCGATTCCTCACTCGTCGACGATCTCACCGGCGTAGTCGGCAGTGACCGTCACGCTGGTCCCGTCCCGATCGACCGAGGTGGTGTCGGCGTCCGTTCCGAGTTCCGACTCGAGGCCCGTCTCGTCGACGCGATCGTCGCTGCTGTAGACGACGGTGGACGTGGCCCGGGCGGCGACGTCGTCCTCGGTGATCGACAGTCGTTGCTGGACGCCGGCGGCACCGGCGAAGGCCGTGAAGTCGAAGGTGGGTCCATCGCTTCCGTCTTCAGACGTCTCGTTCGAGAGCGTATCCTCGTCGAACTCGTCGTCCGTCGTGTACAGACAGACGGCGATGCCGTCGTTCTCGCCGGCACGGACGAGTGATTCGAACTCGTCGTCAGTTTCGTGTTTCGGCTCCCGGTCGCCGGCCGCCGTCGCGACGGTCCGTTCGACCGACGTGATCGGGTCGAAGTCGGGATCGTTCGCGTTCGGATAGCTGAAGGCGAACACCTTGTCGCTGACGCCGACGACTTCGCCGCTGTCGGGATCGGTGTACACGGCGTACGTCTCCGCCTCGGTTTCGACGTCGTAGCCGGCGTCCTCGAGATCGGACGTGAAGCCGTCGAACGCGTAGGTGCCTTTGAGTGCGTACGTGCCGTCGACGAAGACGAACGCCCCGTTCCCGTCGTCGGTCCGGTCGTTCTCCCGGTAGGGTTCGAAACTCGCCGACTCGGCCAGTTGGCTCAACCCGAACAGATAGTAGTTGAACGTGAACGCCACCGGGTTGGCGAGCAACGGATCGGTCGGTTCCGCGCCGTCTTCGGGCCCCTCGTCGTCGCGAAGCGCAGCGATCGTCGCCTGGTCGATCGCCCCGTAGAAGTACTGCTGATCGTCCGTTTCGGGGAGGATCGGCGCGTACGACGGTAGTTCGCCGGTCGGTTGGTCGTCGCCGGAAGACTCGTCGTCAGGATTGGTCCCGGTATCGTCGCTCGACTCCGAACAACCGGCGAGGAGTGCCGTTCCGGCCCCAGCGCCAAGGAGGTGCAGGGCTTTCCGTCGGTGAACCTCTGACATCCCGTATCAGTGGTGACCGGTGGTACATTACTGTGGTGGCTATCGCGACGCGGGCAGGGCGTCACCTGACAGTGGACGAGAAAGTACGAGTCGGTGGAAGTGTGAGTCGGTTACCGATCGGCCGGGCGTTCGGTCGCACGTCGCAGGAGTCCGAGCAACGTGTTGGCTTCCCGTTCGGTCAGGTCGGCACGACCGTAGACGCGCCGGAGCATGCGCATCGTCTTCTCGCGTTTCTCCTCGGGATGGTTGATTTCGGCGAGTAGATCCGCCCACTGGTCGTAGAGGCGATCGACGGTCGGTTCGGGAGCGCGAACGCGTTCGACGTCCGGCAACTGGGTGTCGTCCAGGGCGATCGATCGGAGTTCGTACAGCGTCACCGTCGCGGCCTGCCCGAGATTGAGGACGGGATACTCGGGGTTGGCCGGGATCGAACAGAGTTCGTCGATCCGGGCGAGTTCCTCGTTGGTGAGTCCAACCCGTTCGCGCCCGAAGACGATCGCGGTCGGTCCCTCGACCCGCGGCAGTCGCTCCGCGAGATCGGCGGGCGTCGAGTAGGGGAAGCGAACGTGACGCCGATCGTCCTCGTTCGTCACGGCGGTACAGCCGATCGTGTGATACGACTCGACGAGGCGATCGAAACTGATCTCGGTGGCGTTCGGGAGGACGTCCTCGCGGGCGTGCCCGGCGAAGCCGTAGGCATCGCCGTCGGGATCGAGTTCCGGCGGGTCGACGAGGAGCAGGTCTTCGAAGCCGAAGTTCTTCATCGCCCGGGCGATCGTACCCACGTTGCCGGGCGTTTCCGCGTCTACCACGGCGACTGCCGGCGGCGTACGCTCGATCGTCGACGTGTGGGGTGACTGGCCGTCAGTCATGGTTCGGCAGTCGGGACGTCGATCGATCTGGGTGGCTGGTGACTGTACGGAGTCCCGTCGAACCGCTCATACCGGTGCTACCGACCGTGGAGTCAAAAGTGACGCGTTCGACGAGTTCCGTCGTTCCGGTTCGACACTGGGAGAGTCTGGAGACGGAGACCAGAGGAGGAGACGATTCGAGAGAACACGTCTACATGAACTACCTACATGAACTAGTTTCTAGTAGTCTAGTAGAGAGTTGAAACTAGAACTATTGACTAGAACTGGTGACTAGAACTAGTGACTAGAGCTAGTACGTAGGACTGATGCACTCTCGAAGAGGATCTGAAGAGTAGCTGGTTCGTGGCGCGGGGTACTCGTGATGAACGGATCGGAATCGAGTACCGGTCGAACCGAAAACCCGTCAGACGTCCGTCTGACCCGCTTGTACGACAGCAACCGCTGGGATGACACGGGGACACACCCCCGTCGCGTTTGTAAGGCCACATTCGTGTGGGGGGTCTGTACGGCTACACACCTCCGTCGCGGATGAAAGATCGGTTCGACAGTCGAGAATTGCGGCCGAAATCGACGGTTCGATCGATCGGCCACCCACCCGTTCGGCGTTACATCCGCGAAGGGGGTGTGCGTGGGGTGGCCAGAAACCGGAGTGCCCGGATCGGAGTCTCGACACGGGTTTTTCGCCAGGTCGACGTGGATTTCACTCCACTCGTCGCAGACGTCGACTCACTCGTAACACGGTGGAACGATCGTCGAATCTGATCGATACGCCAACAGTTACATCCGCGAGGGGGGTGTCGGTGACCGTTCGAGACGATCGAAACGCGGGCCGATCGGTGGGGCAAGACGGACCGCCTTAGAAACGCGAGGGCGGCGACCGACCGAAATACTGGTTCTATGCTCCCAAGACCACTTTACAGCACTTCTACCGGTGGATTTACACCCGCGATCGATCTCCATACATTTATTTCAGTTCAGTTGGAAGGGTCCGGGTACTGCAATGTCCGCGAACGACGATCGTGATCCACTCTTCCGGTACGACGATCCGGTCTTTGCCGACGAGCGATTGCTCGAGATCACGCATCTCCCCGGTCCGGACCGGATCGTCGGACGCGACGAGCAGATGCAACGGGTAGCGGACGCCCTGAATCCGGCGATCTTCGGGAGCGAACCCAACCACCTGTTCATCTTCGGGAAAACCGGCACCGGCAAGTCGCTCATCTCCCGGTCGGTTACCCAGCGAGTGATCACGGAAGCCCAGCACGACGACGTCACGGTCAAGTACGCCTTCATCGACTGTGGGGAACAGAACACGGAAGCATCGATCGTCAAGACGATCGCCCAGATCGTCAACGAACCCGAACGGAGCGGCGTCACCGTCCCCGATCGCGGCCTCGGTACCGGCGACTACTACAAACGGCTCTGGGAGGCCGTCGACGGCTGTACCGACGTCACGATCGTCATCCTCGACGAGATCGACATGCTGGAGGACGACGAAGTGCTCCGGAAACTCTCCCGGGCGGGCGAGAACCGCCGGATCTCGGACTCGAGCATCGGGATCATCGGCATCTCGAACAAGATCGATTTCCCGGACCACCTCTCCGAGCGGGTCAAGTCGAGCCTCTCGCGCGACGAACTCGTCTTCTCGCCGTACGACGCGAACCAGCTCGTCGAAATTCTCGAGAAACGACGGGACGCGTTCCACGACGGCGTGCTCTCCGACGACGTGATCCCGCTCACGGCCGCGCTGGCCGCCCAGGAACACGGCGACGCGCGCAAGGCGATCGACATCCTCCGGAACGCCGGCCGGATCGCGAAGAAGCGAGCCGACACGCGGGTCACTGCCGATCACGTCCGCGACGCGAAAGAGAAGACCGAGGCTGACCGGTTCAACGAACTGATCGAGGGCTCGCCCCAGCAGGCCAAGGCGATTCTCTACTCGCTGACCCTGCTCACCGAGAACAGCACGGAGAAGGAGTTCCCGACGAAGATCATCTACAACCAGTACAAGGAGATCGCCCGCCAGCTCGACTTCGACGTGCTCTCGGAACGACGCGTCCAGGAGATCCTGCAGGAACAGAACTTTCTCAACGTGATCCAGTCCGAGCGCGAGGGTCGCGGACGCGGGCGCGGCGCGCACGCGAAACACCGTCTTCTCGAGAACCCCTCGATCGTCAAGAAGGTCCTGTTGCGCGACTCGCGGCTGGCGGTCCTGAAAGAGGACGAGTAGCGCGAGCGGCCACGATCGTCCGTTCCGACCCGGTTCGCCGGAACCGCGGTACCTTTTTGTCTTCCCACCCCAGCGAACGTATGAACAGCGTCGACGCGGCCGGACTGGGGATCGGTGACGAGCATCCGACCCGGATCATGGGCGTGTTGAACGTCAGCGAGGAGTCGCCGTACGATCCCAGCGTCTACGACGATCCGGGCGAGGCCGCCAGGTACGTCGACGAGGAACTGATCGCCGAGGGTGCCGACATCGTGGACGTCGGACTGGAGTCCGCGAACAAACGGTTCGACGTCCTCTCCGCCGAGGAGGAACTCGATCGACTTCACGTCGCTCTGGAGACGATCGAGAGCGTCTCGGGCGACGCAATCTTCTCGATCGAGACGCGCTACGCTGCGGTCGCCGACGAGGCACTGTCGCTGGGGTTCGACATGGTCAACGACATCGCGGGCTTCGCCGACCCCGAGATGCCGTCGGCCTGTGAGGACCACGACGCCGCAGTCGCGAAGATGGCGAGTCCGCCGGATCTCGAGCGGCCGGGGGCCGTCGAGGAGACGCCGTGGGCCGAGCGGAAATCGCCGGGGTGGGCCCGCCAGGCCGACTACGTCGATCAGGTGTACGAGGCGCTGAAACAGCACGGACTCACGGACAAGACGATCGTCGATCCAGCGTTCGGCGGCTGGAGCGAAGCCCAGACCCTCGCGGACGATCGCGAGACGTTCCGCAGGCTCCGCGAGTTTCGCGCGCTCGGCCAGCCGATGCTGGTCTCGATCAACCGGAAGAACTTCCTCGGCGAGCTCGCCGATCGGGAGACCGAAGAGCGCCTGCCGGTCAGTCTGGCGGCGACGTCAATGGCCGTCGAACGGGGTGCGAACGTCGTCCGGACCCACGACGTGGCGGAGACCCGCGACGCCGCGCTGATCGGCGACGCGTTCACCGAGCGTCGGCGCGCGACGGCCGACGGTGTCTCGATCGCACAGCTCGACGTCCACTCGGGTCGCGATCTCCGACGCCAGCTCGCCGAGTACGACGTCGATCCCTCGCTGGCGGACGAGTGGGGGAGGCAACTGCTCGAAATCGACGGACTCGCGCCCGAAGCGCGACGGCACCTGGCCGAGGTCGCCCCCGAACACGGCGCGGTCGCGTACGCCGTCGACGACGATGCCGTACTCCTCGTGGGTTCGACGACGGCGGTTTCCGACGTCAGTTCCCGGATCCGGAACGGGGAAGGCGGTCTCGGGGCGATCGGCTCGGCACTCGAATCGGTCTTGCGTTAAGAGAAAGCTTATACCTGATGCATCAAAATGTGTGAGTGGACGCCGGGCGGCCTCCCGGGTAGGGGTACTTTGGAGGCGACCCCCGGCCCACAACACGGAATTATTGTGGTGTTACGTCGACCAGTGACGACGCCGTCGTCGTCGATCGGCGGCCTCCCCGATCTCGGTGTTCGGTAGCGTCAGCGCGCCATCGATCCGGGCCGACGCCGAGTCGTCCGGGCCCGGGCCGGCTACCGAACGAAGGGCGACCACCCAGACACATGTAGCTCCGGCACCCAGCACGATCATGGAGTTCGACGAGTGGGAACCCGTCTACGAGGCGATCCGTCGCGACTTCGGCTACGATCGCGCGGGCGACGAACGCGCACGGGACGTCCTCGCGTCCCTGACGGAGCCGTTCGATCTCGCTCACCTGTCGGCCGTTCGCGACGCCACCGTCGCGATCGCGGGTGCCGGGCCGTCGATCGAGTCCGATCGGGCCCGGAATCGAGCCGCGGACGCCGACGTCGTCGTCGCCGCGTCGACGGCGGCTGACGTCCTCGAGGACGCGGGGATCGACGTCGACTGTATGGTCACCGATCTCGACAAGAACCCGGAGACAGTGCGTCGATTCACTCAGCGCGGAACGCCGGTTGCGGTCCACGCCCACGGCGATAACGTCCCAGCGGTCCGGACGGTCGTCCCCGACTGCGCGGACGAGTACGTCCTGCCGACGACGCAGGCCGAACCCGCCGGACCGGTCCGCAACTTCGGGGGGTTCACGGACGGCGATCGGGCCGCGTTCCTGGCGGACCACCTGGGTGCCGATCGGCTCGTCTTCGTCGGCTGGGACCTCGACGATCCCTCGGTCGGTCCGGTCAAGCGGAAGAAACTCGCGTGGGCCGAACGACTCCTCTACTGGCTCGAACACCGTCGGAGCGATCGGTTCGACGTGCTCGACGGCCGGCGGGGCGACGTGGAGACGGCGGCGCTCCCGATCGACTGACCCCGGAACGTGAACTGGCGATCGACTGACCCGGGGACCAGCGGGGAACGGCGATCGACCGCTCGCAGACATCGTAACTGACCGGTTTCAGCGAGGCTCGTATCGCTCCGGATCGATCGTCACTCGTTCGACCCGACCGTCGCGTTCGAGCGATCGGAGGTGTGCGGCGGCCTCGCCGACCCCGAACTTGGCGTGGATCCCCGCGAGGTCGCCGAACAGGTCCCTGGCGAGTGTCCACGGCGTCGTCGGACCCCGTTCGGTAGCCTCGAGCGCCGCGAGAACCCGTCGCGATCGGTCCCGGTGGTGGGTGCGAACGTCGTCGATCCGATCCGAATCGAGGCTCGTTCCGTGCCCGGGACGCAGCGTTTCGGAGCGGTTCGACAGCCGATCGAGCGTCTCGCGAAACGTCGCCAGCGGATCGTGCTCGGCGGTCGTTCCCTCCCGCTGCGTCGAGAGCGTCCGGGTGTCGCTCCCGCCCACGTTCGGCGTGTACGTCGGGAGGATCGCGTCGCCGACCAGCAGGACGTCGTCGACCGCGTACGCGGTGTGGCCGAGCGTGTGCCCGGGCGTCGAGAGCGCCTCGATTCCGGCGACGCGATTCCCGTCCCCGAGCGGTTCGACTGGGACGGCGTTGGGCATCGGTGACGGTGCATCCCCGTCGATGACGTTGGCGACGACGTCGTCCGGGATACCCAGTCGGTGCATCGTCTCGGCGTCGCGTTCGAGTCGCCGCTCGCGTTCGACCGCGTAGTCGGCGACCAGCGGTGCATCGTCGGCTCCCATCGCGATCGTCGCATCGGCTGCCCCGGCCAGGCGCGGTGCGAGGCCGGCGTGATCGACGTGCCAGTGCGTGACGAGGACGTACTCGAGGTCGTCGACGGCGACGCCGACCCGATCGAGGCCCTCGCGGAGGGCCGCCCAGGCATCGTCGGTCGGCGGCCCGGGATCGACGACGGCGCGGTCACCGACGACGTAGGCGCTGTTGGTTCCCTCGGGTGAGCCGTCCCCGATCGCGATCCGATCGACGTCCGCCATACCTCGACGTGCGCCGCCGACTCCCGTCAGTCTCCCGGTTGCCGTATTCCTGTCTTTCGGTCACGTTCCGGTCCGCGATCCCGCCCGGAGCGACGGCTCACGAATCGATTCTGGAACAACGGTTAAGACGAACAGGTCGCCACGATAGCACGTGGATCAACGACTCATCGTCACGGTACCGGTCGTCGTCTACCTGGGGACGCTCGTGCTGTTCGCCGCCGCCCGATCGATCGTCGGTGCGCCGCTGACCGAGGGGCAACCGGCGTTCATCGCGATCGTCGGCGTGATCGGGCCGCTGACTGCGCTCGGCCTGATCTGGCTACGAAACTACACGTACGGCGCGCCGGTCCTCGTCTCGTCGATGCTGACGACCGTCTGGTTCGTGACGTACTTCTTTTTCCTCCACGACAACCCGGCGAACGCCTTCGCCGTCGCGGGGGAGGGAGCGCTCGCGTTCCTGATGGCGACGTTCAGCGTCGTGGCCACGTCGCTCGTCACGGCCGGCGTCGCGTTCTGGCTCTGGTACCGCGAGAGCCCCGGGTTCCGGTCGGCGATCGATGGGGTCGTCCGGCCGCCCGAGACGAGCGACTAGGCCTCGTCGGGTGCGAACGCCTCGATCGTCGATTCGATCTCCTCGCGCGAGGCCCCGCGCGGGAACCCGATCGCGACGTCGTCGACGCCCTCGATCGCCTCGAACTTGCGGAGTTCCTCGCGTGCGCGCTCGGGCGTGCCGGCGGCCCCCAGGGCGTCGAGGAGGTCGTCGGGGATGGCGGCCAGGGCCGCCTCCTGGTCGCCGCTCGCCCAGGCCGCGGCGATCTCGTGGGCCTCGTCCTCGTAGCCCTGTCGCGAGAGCGATTCCCGGTAGTAAGTTCCCATCGCGCCGACGTAGAAGGCGAGGTGCTGGCGAGCGAGTTCGCGGGCCCGATCGCCGTCCTCGAGGGCGCAGCCGGTCATCGAGAGCGTGACGCGCACGTCGTCGGGGTCGCGATCGCCGAGTTCCATCCCGCGGCGCAGGTCGTCGAGGCGTTCCTCGAGTCCCTCGGGAGTGAAGACGGTCGCGTGCCAGCCGTCGGCGAACCGGCCGGCGAGTTCGACGGACTTCGGTCCCATCCCGGCGGCGTCGATCGGAACGGACTCTTCGGGCGGGTCACAGCGCAGGCGAAAGCCCGCCAGCGAGAAGATGTCGCCGTCGTAGTTCAGCGTCTCTCCGGACATGACCGTGCGCATGATCTCGAGGTACTCCCGGGTTCGCCGGAGCGGCCGATCGAAGTCGACGCCGTGCCAGCCCTCGACGACGGCCGGGCCGCTGGGGGCGATCCCCATCCGCAGGCGGCCGTCGGCGACCTCCTGGAGCGTCGTCGCGGTCTGGCCCAGCAGGGCGGGCGATCGCGAGTAGACGTTGACGATGCTCGGTCCGAGCCCGATCTCGTCGGTCTCACGGGCGATGTCCGTGAGGACAGTGACGGCGTCCCGGCCCCACGTCTCGGGGAGCCAGGCGTACTCGTACCCGTGGTCCTCGCCGAGCTGGGCGAGGGCGGTGAGTGATTCGACGCTCGGCTGTGCTGCGACTGGCAGGTGGAGACTTCGATCTGGCATGGACGATCACACTGTCGAACCGCGACGGTCGGTCTCACACGAGCGACGGCGGCCGATCGGACGGACCGTGTGAGCGGTTCACGTTCTGTGACACTCAACCAACGCTCTTAAAGTTGTCTGATACGATCGAGTGTGGATAGCCGCCGTTCTCTCGGTATCGAACGACTGCGCCGACGTCACGTTCGGAGTACTTTCATCGGGGTATCGGGATTCCACCGACACACCGACTGCGGGCACTAGAAGAGCGCGTCGAGTTCGCCGCCGGTGTCCATCAGCGTCTCGAAGTCCTTCTGGGCGGACGCGCGGACCTGTTCGGTCGTCTCCTGGGCCTCGATCGCGACCTGCTGGAGCTGGTCGACTCGCGGGACGTCCGTGACGCCCGAGAGGAGGACGATCGCGCCGACCTCCCGGCGGTCCGGGATGGGGAAGTCGCCGCCGCGGATCTCCATGCTCGCCGTCTCGTCCTCGAGCCACTGGCGGCCGCGCTCGACGCCCTTGCGGTTGAGGTGATCCGGCGGGCCAGTCGCAACGACGAGGCCACGATCGGCGCTCGAAACGTCACAGGGCAGCGTGAGCCGGCCGAGCGTCGCCTTTCGGACGAGACTCGTCATCCGGTTCACCGACTCGCCCTCGTCGAAGCCGCTCCCCCCAGTGAACGACGAGAGGAGTCCGTCGCCCGTATCGACCGTCTCGCGGGCGTAGCCGATCGTCGAGATGCCGTTCGAGAGGGTGTTGATGATCTCCGAGGAGTCGACCACGCTCTCCGCCACGTGGTCGCCCGCCTGGACCTCGCCGGCGGCGAATAGCAGTCCGAACCGCTCGACGATTTCCTCGTTGATCCGATCGTAGCCGCTCTCGACCGATTCGCCGGCGCTGCGCCAGACGTCGTTGTCGAAGACCAGCAGGTTGTCGACCTCCCGGACGAACGTCTGGAACGATCGGGCCGCGTTGAGGGTGTAGATGCCGCCCTCGTCGGTCCCGGGGAGGATGCCGAGGCCGTAAACCGGCTGTGTGTAGATCCGCCTGAGGTGTTTCGCGAGCACGGGCGCGCCGCCCGACCCCGTCCCGCCGCCCATGCCGGCGACGATCAGGAACGCGTCGATTTCGTGGACGGAGATCCGATCGATCGCGCCCTGTATCTCGTCGATGTCCTCCTCTGCGACCTGGGAGCCGAGTTCGTTGTCGGCCCCGACGCCGTGCCCTTTGACGCGGGCCTGTCCGATGAGCACGCGGTTCTCCCGCGAGACGTGCTCGAGCCCCTGTAGATCGGTCGTCGCAGAGTTGACTGCGATCGCCGATTCGACGAACCCGCCGTCGATTCTACTGTCGAACGCCAGGAACTCGTCCACGACCTTCCCGCCTGCTTGCCCAAAGCCGATGAGTGCGAGTTTCATAGCTGTCTTCCGTGGCCGTTCACCCGGCCTGTCGATCAGCGAGAACCGATCGCGGTCGCCGGCGTGTGAACGGATGCCACGACTGTGCCGTTGCCGGTACCGAGTATTGTTATGCCGGTCATATACGTCTAGAAAAGACAGTCTTCGATTCTATACTGTATTCCAAACACGAGATGAATGACTTGATGATAGTCTTTTATTCGTATTTATCTGCACCGATATAGGCATGGACAAGTGCCGAGATCGGCGTTCCGGACGATCGATCGGTGCCGGCGTCGAAACGAACGGCCCCGATCGAGATGTCGTTTCGAGAGTAAGTCCTATACTCCGGGGTGGCCTACTGAAGGGCCACATGGAGGACGGAGGGCCGCCGGTGACGCGACGAGAGCTGGTCGCAGGTGCGGGTGCGGCAGGAGCCAGTGCCCTCGCCGGCTGTGCGGAACGGTTCTGGTCCCAGGCGGAAAACGACGGTCCGGAACAGGTGTCGCTCACGATCAAGTCGGCCCCGACGGACGACGACGTCGTCGCGGCCAAGATCCTGAGCCAGCTCCGGGAGAACTTCCGGGCGGCAGGAATAAATACGACGCACGAACCGGTCGCGAAGGCGGATCTCTACCGCGACGTGCTCTTGCAGGACGACTACGACGTGTTCGTCCTGAAACACCCCGGATTCGACGAGTACGACGCCGTTCGCGGCCTGTTACACTCCAGGTTCGTCAGCGAACGAGGGTGGCAGAACCCGTTCAACTTCTCCGACGTGACGGCCGACGAGCATCTCGAGACGCAACGACGGTCCGGCGAATCGGAACGGCGGGAGACGCTCCGCGAGCTATTCGAATACCTCGAAACCACGGCACCGTACACCGTCGTCGCGTACCCGTATCGGTTCGGCGGCTGTCGACGGACGCTCGACGTGTCGCGTCCACCTCGATCGCTCCTCGAGTACGTCGACATCATGAGTCGCGAGGAGAACGCCTGGGTCGACGATCGGCCGCTCGAGGTCGGCGTCTACGGCGAGGGACTCACCCAGCGGCTGAACCCGATCGTCGTCGATCGCAACCGGATCGACGGCCTGCTGGACCTGGTCTACGACCCGCTCGTGCGTCGCCGGGACGACGAGATCGTCCCGTGGCTCGCGGACACGATCGACTGGGACGAAACAGGGCTCCTGGAGGCGGAGGTCAGGCTCCGCGACGGGCTGGTCTGGCACGACGGGACCGACCTCGATGCGGCGGACGTGGCGTTTACGATCGAGTTTCTCGACGATACGTCACGGGGCGCGATCGATGGCGGCGTGCCGGCTCCCCGGTATCGGGACCAACTGACGCTCGTCGACGACGTCACGACCGTCGATACGCGGACCCTCCGCTTCACGTTCGGAGATACCGTCCGTCCCGTCGCCACTCGGGTCTTTACCGTCCCGGTGTTACCGGAACACGTCTGGGCGGAGCGATCGACGGCCGTCGCCGAGCGACGGACCGAGGCCCTCGTGACCGACAACGAGGACCCGATCGGGTCCGGCCTGTTCGCCTTCGAGGAGTCGACGGCCAACACCGAACTCGTCCTCGCGCCGTTCGAGGACCACGTCTTCCGCCGGCGGACGGTCGATCGACCGGACGTGTTCGAGAACTTTTCCCAGTTCGACGGCATCCGGTTCCGCATCGCCCCGAACCCTGGGTCGATGGTCGAGACGCTCGTCGACGGCGGGATCGACGTCACCGTGAGCAACGTCCCGCCGGAGCACGCCGAACCCATCCGTACCGCCTCGAACGTCGAGACGGTAGTCGGGCACACCGACGGCTTCTACATGATCGGCTACAACGTCCAGCATCCACAGCTCAGCAATCCGCACTTCCGACGGATCCTCTCGCGACTGATCGATCGCGAGTACGCCGTCATGGAGTACTTCGACGGCATGGCCGACCCCGCGTCCACGTACAGTTCGCTGTTCGGGTTCGCCGACGAGGGCTGGGAACACGACGAGGAACCGACCACGCCGATGTTTCCCGGCGCCGACGGCGAACTGTCGGTCCCTCGCGTCCGATCGCTGTTCGAGAACGTGGGCTACCGCTACGAGAACGACCGGTTGCTCGAGTGACCGTGCGCCGTCCGCGACGACGATCGTGAACAACCGGTCGCTATTAATGGGATCCGCCGTGTAGTTGTGACCGAATCCCCGATGTCGCTGGTCGGAGTCGTTCTCGAACTGACGTTCGTCGTGGCGACGATGCTCGGTACCGCGACGCTGGTCATCGTCGGTCCACGGCGGCTCGTGACAGCGCTGCGTGGGTTTCGATGGCGGATCGAGGCCTGTGCGCTCCCGTTCGTCGCGCTCGCCGTCGTGCTGTTCGTCCGGTGGTCGACGCGGGACGTCGTCCACCGACTCGAGCGACGGGTCCTCGGGACCAACATCACGCCGTACCTGTTCGACCTCGAACGAGCGGTGTTCGGGACGACTCCTGTCGCGTTCCTCCAGTCGTTCCAGACCGAACTCCTCACCTCGTTTTTCGTCTTCAGCTACATCTACGGCTACGCGTTCTTGCTCCTGTTCCCGCTGATCGCGTACTTCGCGCTCGACGAGATGGACTCCCTCTCGACGCTGGTGCTCGCGTTTACCGCGAACTACGCGATCGGTCTGGTGTGTTACGTCCTGTTTCTGGCGTACGGGCCGCGAAACGTCGACCCACTCCTGTTCGACGGCCTGCTCTACGAGTCGTTTCCCCAGGCCAGACGCCTCACGAACCAGGTCAACCAGAACACCAACGTCTTCCCCTCGTTACACACGTCGCTGTCGATGACGGTCTTTTTCGTCGCGTGGTACACGCGCGAGAAGTATCGGCTCTGGGTGCCGATCGCCGGGTTCTTCGCGATCAGCGTCTCCCTGTCGACGATGTATCTCGGTATCCACTGGTTCTCGGACGTGGTCGCGGGGACGCTTCTCGCGTACGTTAGCGTCTACATCGGCCGCAACTACACCGTCGAGGGGATCCTCGCGTCGGTACGGGAGTTCCTCGTGACGACGTCCGAGACGAGCGGCAAACCCGACAGGTGAGCCTTCGCCCGGAGTCAGACGACCGATACCGCCGCTCGCGGATCGCCGGGCGGTAGACGCGCGACGCCCGCTCGCCGATCGCCGGCACCCGCATATTTTCATCGTCCCGACCGTCATCGACGACTGTGATTCTCCACTGGCACCGCCGTGATCTTCGGGGCCGGGACAACCGTGGACTGGCCCGTGCCGCGGGCGACGATCCGATCGTGCCGTGTTTCGTCCTCGATCCGACGGTCCTCGACCACGCATCGGCGGTCCGCGTCCGCTGTCTGCTCGACGCGCTCGCGGGACTCAGAGCGTGGTACCGTGAGCGTGGCAGTGACGTGCTCGTCGTCCGCGGGGAGGCCAGCGCAGTTGTTCCCGCTCTCGCAGCCGAGTACGACGCATCCACCGTCGTCTGGAACGAGGACTACAGCGGCCTCGCTCGCGATCGGGACCGGGCGGTCACGGCCGCACTCGAGGACGACGGAATCGCGGTCGAGACGGTCCACGACGCCGTTCACCACGAACCGGGATCGATTTCGCCGAACCAGGGCGAGCACTACTCGGTGTTCTCGTACTTCTGGAAGAAGTGGAAAGACCGCCAGAAGGCCGCCCCGATCGAGCCGCCGGACGCGGGCGACCTCGCCGACGTCTCGGGGGAACCGCTACCGTCGCTGGACGAACTCGGGTTCGACGAACCCGAGGCGTCCCCGCCGACCGTCACGCAGGAGCGAGCCCGCGAGCGCGTCGCCACGTTCTGTTCGGGTCCGATCTACCGGTACGCCGACGAGCGCGACTACCCAGCCGCCGGCGCGACCTCTCGGCTCTCCGCGCACCTCAAGTGGGGGACGATCGGGCCACGGGCGGTCTACGCGGCCACCGAGCGGGCGGCCGATCGAGCCGGATCGGCCGACGAGGCGGCGAGCGTCGAGGCGTTCCAGCGCCAGCTCGCGTGGCGGGAGTTCTACGCGCACGTGCTCGCGTACAACCCGGACATCGTCACCGAGAACTACAGCGGCTACGCGGCCGAGATCCAGTGGCGTAACGACCCGGACGAACTCGCCGCCTGGAAGGCCGGCGAAACGGGGTATCCGATCGTCGACGCCGGAATGCGCCAACTCCGCGAGGAGGGCTGGGTCCACAACCGCGTCCGGATGATCGTCGCGTCGTTCCTGACCAAGGACCTGTTGATCGACTGGCGCGAGGGCTACGACTGGTACCGGCGAAAACTGGCCGACCACGACACGGCCAACGACGTCGGGGGCTGGCAGTGGGCCGCCTCGACGGGGATGGACGCCCAGCCGTACTTCCGGGTGTTCAACCCGATGAAACAGGGTCGCGACTACGACCCCGACGCCGAGTACGTCACAACCTACGTCCCCGAACTCGCCGACGCGACTCCGGCGGAGATCCACGGGTGGCACGAGCAGACGCCCGCCGATCGCGAGCGGATCGCACCCGCGTACCCGGCACCGATCGTCGACCACGCCGATCGCCGGGAGCGGGCGATCGAGGCGTTCGAGCGGGCGCGTGGGGACGACCCGGAGTAACGATCACCGACGCCTCGGCGCGACCGTCCCGGGACCGGGATTACCTGTGGCGTGTTTCCGTCTGCCAGTATGCTTATGAACGCGACCCGTCTAGAATCGGGTATGTCCTCTTCGACTACCCCGTCGACGTCTCCCGATTCGATGCCGCCGAGCCAGGCTATCGTCGAGGCGATCGCCGCGCGGGATGGGGTCGACGTAACCGACGTCGTGCCACCGGCCTACGAACCGTTGCACGCCGTCGTCGACCCGGAGGCGCTCGACGCCCTGTTTCGACCGATCGCGTCCGGGGCGCCGGCGTCACGGAACGCCGTCGACACGCGCGTCGTCCTGGAGTACGAGGGGTCCGAGGTCACCGTCTACAGCGACGGGAACGTCGAGCTATCCGACCCGTCGACCGGCGACGAATCCACCGGGGATCCGATCGGGGAGTGACGATTCGCGACGGGCACCGGATCGCGTCGGTGTCGGTCCACGCCCGTTACCGGATCGTGTACGTGACGATGTCGTCGCAGTTGCAGGTCGGACACGCCCGTGCGCCACGTTCGACCGACGTCCCACAGCGGCGACACTCGACGACGACCGTCCGACTCCGACCGCCGAACAGCCCTGCGATCGCGGCACGGACGGACCGACCGGACGATCGAGATCGATCTGTCATGGTACGACGGTTTCGGATATCACAATTTGTTACAGAGTCCCTACCGGAACGATCGCGATCGTCTACCAGTCGTTTTTTCGGCACTCGATCCACTGCGACCGGGGTAGGCGGTCGTTATTCGCGGAGCGAGACCGTTCGTTCCTCCTCGCTGGACTGGTAGATCGCGTCGATGGTTCGCTGGACTTTCAGCGCTCGCTCGATGCTGTCGCTGACGGCCTCGTTCTGGTACTCTTCGCCGGTGATCACGTCGAAAAAGGCCTTCTGCTCGTCAGTGTGAGTGTCGTTTTGCCTGGTTTCGATGGACGTATCCTCGAGGTGGTCGGGACCGATATTGCTCGCGGAGTGAAAGGAGAGGTCCCCCTCGAGCAGGTCGAACCGGGCTGCCGACTCGGTCCCCCGGACGAGGAACTCGTGGTTCGCCGGCCGGTTCGTCGCCCACGCGACCTCGAGGGCGATCGTCCGGTTTCCCTCACAGCGGACGAACGCCGTCGCCGAATCGTCGACGTCGAAGCCGGCGGGACCGGCATCGTCCGCCCACATGTCGAGATACGCGTACTCCTCGCGACCGCCGAACTCGCCCCGCGTCACGCCGTTTACTTCCACCACGTCGGGATATCCGAGCAGGTACAGCGCGAGGTCGACCGCATGTACGCCGAGGTCGATGAGTGCGCCCCCGCCGGCGATATCCCTGCGGGTAAACCACGACCCGCGGCCCGGAATCCCCCGTCGGCGGACGTAGTTCGCCTCGATGTGGCCCACCTCACCGAGATCCCCCCGATCGATCCGGTTCTTGACGATCCTGACCGTGTTCGCGAACCGGTTGTTGAACCCGACCATGCAAAAACCCGCAGAGTCCGCCGCCGCGTCGGCGATTCGCTCGGCGCTCTCGATCGAGTGTGCGAGTGGCTTCTCGAGCAGGACGTGGAGATCTCTCTCGAAGGCGTCGACGGCGTACTGCTCGTGGTACCTGTTCGGCGTCGTGATGATGACGGCGTCGACGAGATCGTACAGTTCGGTGTGATCTTCGTAGACGTCGACGTCGTATCGACGGGCAAAGCGCGTTCGTGCCTCGGCGGCGACGTCCATCCCCCCGACCAGCGACACGTCGAGGTCGCGGAGCCGTTCGGCGTGGTACTGGCCGATGTTGCCGAGGCCGACGATTCCAATCTTCGTGTCTGATCGATCGGGTGTCATC
Source organism: Halosolutus amylolyticus (assembly GCF_023566055.1). NCBI lineage: Archaea > Methanobacteriati > Methanobacteriota > Halobacteria > Halobacteriales > Natrialbaceae > Halosolutus > Halosolutus amylolyticus. Next base: position 209,516 of record NZ_JALIQP010000006.1, read on the forward strand.
GGCGGTCTCTGTGGGCAGTGGTGGCTCGTTTCGGGTCGATACACCTGAGTACGCTATACGAAACGTTGGCACTCGAGTTCCTTTGGTCCGTCGCCGACCGAGTGTGGGGCCGGGAGGAGCCAGGACGGGGTCGATCGATCAACTATCCGCCTCGGTGGGGGTGGTACCGGGCTCTCGCTCGGGGAAGTCGGTGATCCCGTGGACCAGTGCCTCCCCGCTTTCCGTATCGAAGAGGTGGATCTTCGATCGGTCGAGGACGACGTCGACCTCCTGGTTCGCCTCGATCTCCGTGTCGGGAGTGACGCTCATCAGCAACTGGTTGGGCGACGTCGCCGGATCTTGCTCCATCGACCCCGCCGCGGCCTCGGAGAGCAATAGGTAGACGAAGACCTCGTCGCCCATCGGTTCGAGGACGTCGGTCTGGGCGTCGATTGGGGCCGTCGACGACTCGAGCGAGTCGGCGTACCTGGTCAGGTGGACGTCCTCCGGCCTAATACCGAGCGTAACGGCATCGCCGACGGTGACGCCCGAAACACGGGACGGATCGAAGTCGACGGTGAAGTTGTTCGTCTCGAGGCCGCCCTCGACGAGCGTCCCTTCGACGAAGTTCATCGACGGTGACCCAATAAATCCCGCGACGAACAGGTTCGTGGGTTCGTTGTAGCAGACCAGCGGCGGGGCGATCTGCTGGAGCCTGCCGTCGTTCAGGACGGCGATCCGGTTCGACATCGTCATCGCCTCGGCCTGGTCGTGTGTGACGTAGATGACCGTCGCGTCTAGCTCGCGGTGGAGTCGCTGAAGCTCCGTCCGCATGTGGACCCGCAATTTCGCGTCGAGATTCGCCAGCGGCTCGTCCATCAGGAAGACGTCCGGGTTCCGAACGATCGCGCGGGCGATCCCGACCCGCTGTTGCTGTCCGCCAGACATCTCTCCGGGCATCCGATCGAGCATTCCCTCGAGTTGGACGATATCGGCTGCCTGTTCGACGCGGCGACGGACCTCTTCGTCGTCGTACTTGCGAAGTCGAAGGCCGAAGGAGATGTTGTCGAAGACGTCCATGTGGGGGAACAGCGCGATGTTCTGGAAGACCATCGCGACCCCCCGGTCCTTCGGAGCGAGGGTCGTGACGTCGTCGTCGCCGATGTAGACCCGACCCTCGGTCGGCTGGGTCAGGCCGGCGACGGTCTCCATTGTCGTCGACTTCCCACAGCCCGACGGCCCGACGAAGGTGACGAACTCGCCGTCTTTGACCTCGAGGCTGATATCGTCGACCGCCGTTTCCTCACCGTACCGTTTCGTGATGTGTTCGAGTTGTACTCGTGCCATTGTGTTACTCCTTGAGTCCGCCTGCGGTCAGTCCGCTAACGATCTTTTCCTGCGCGATCACCACGAGAATCGCGACGGGGAGTACCCCGATGATGCTCGCGGCGGCCATGAGGTGGTACAGCACCTCGTACTGTCCCTGGTAGGCGAGGATCCCTTCGAGGATCGGCGCCCAGTTCTGGGGCTGTCCGTCGGTCATCAGGAACGAGAAGAAGAACTCGTTGTAGACCGCGATGAACGTCAGCACGCCGGCGGTCGCGACGCCGGGTGCCGACAGCGGGATGATGACCCTGAACAGCGCGCCAAGCCGAGTCGTCCCCTCGACGCGCGCGGCGTCTTCGAGGCCGTCGGGAATCTGTGCGTAGAAGGTGGTGAGGATGAAGATCGCGAGGGGCATGAAGATCGCCGACAGCGGCGTCACGATCGCGAACGGCGTGTTGTAGAGGGTCCCGTCGCCGGTGATCGGTTCGAGCACCGCGAAGCTGGTGTTGAACAGGTCGTTCAACGGGATGAAAAACGCCGCCGGTGGGAAGAACGAGATCACTAGCACGAGCAACATCAGCGGGACCCGGCCGGGGAACTCGAGGCGTCCGAACGCGTAGCCGGCGAGGCTCCCGACGACCAGGACGACGACCGTCGAGCCAAGCGCGATGACGAAGCTGTTGAACATGTACCAGTGGAAGGGAATCGTCTGGAACACCTCGACGAACACGCCCGGGTTGAACCCGTTCGGCGTGAAGAGAATGTCCTGGAGTTGTCCCTCCGGGGTCAGCGCGACCATGAGCAGCCAGTAGAACGGGAACAGCGTCGTGAACAGGAAGAAAATCGCGGCGACGTAGAACATCGCCCGGTAGACGCGCTCGGGGTGGGAGATCGAGTCGGCCACCCACTGCTGGAACGGTCCCCGATCGAGTTCCGCGTCGCGGTCGTCCTCGAGAACCGTGCCGCCGTCGGTTCGGTGGCCGGCCGCCGAACCGGGGCCGTACTGACTCGACCGATCGGTGGGACCGCCTGCGTCGCTCGTCGGTCCGTGATCGGTGGTCGATTCCGTTCGATCGTCGTGGTCGGTGGGATCGTTCGGGGCAGTCATCAGGTCAACCCTCCTCCCTCGGTGTCGCGGAAGAACAGGACGTAGACGCCGATGATGAGGCCGATCACGAGTGCGGTCGCGAACGCGACGGCCGCCGCCGTCGCGAAGATGCGCGTCCCGCCGAACATCGCCTCGACGACCAGACAGGTCAGCGAGGGGACGGTGGTACAGCCGGCGGTCGACTCGATCAGGCCGAACACGCGCATCGCGTCCATCGTGCGGAACAGCATCGCGACGAGCAGTGCGGGCATGACCAGCGGCAACGTGATCAGCTTGAACCGCTGCCACGGTGACGCGCCCGCGACGCGCGCGACGTCGTACAGGCTTCGGTCCACGCTCTGGAGCCCGGCGAGGATGAGCAGGGCCATGAACGCCGACGACTTCCAGATGTCGGCCACGAGGATGATGAAGAACGCGTCGCGGCTATTGGCCAGCGGGGCGGCGCTGAAGACGCCGAGCCACTGCATAATGTCGGTCCCGAACCCGACCTCCGGCTGGAAGATCAGGAAGAAGATCATCCCCTGGATGACGATCGGAACGGCCCAGGGCAGGATGATCGCGACGCGAACCCAGCGACGCCCGCGGAAGTCCTGATCGAGGACGTAGGCCTGTCCGAAGCCGATCACCGTCTCGAAGAAGACGCTGATGATCGCGAACGCGAGCGTGACGAACAGCGCCTGCTGGAAGAACGGCGTCCCGAGTTCGACGAACGGGAACGATCCGGTCAGCGAGACGTCGAGGAACTGCCTGGCGAGTCGCGCGTTCCCCGTGAGGATGTCGACGTAGTTCTCGACGCCGACGAAGCCCCCGAGGGGATCCGCACCTCGCGTCTGATCCTCCCGGAGCGACGTGATGAACGTCTGGAGCAGCGGATAGAACGCGATCAGCGTCAGCAACGCGAACGCCGGCAACAACAGCAGGTACGCGTAGGCCGCCTCGCTCAAGTTCTCCATCCAGTTGACGACCGCGTTTCCGGTCCGCTCGCGATCGGGGCTCGTCTCACCGCCGGTTATCGTATCGATGTCAGTCGACATCCTGTTGTGCCACCTCCGTTTCGCTTCCCTCGAGCCGCCCTGCGAGGTCACTCACCGCCGCTTCGGGCGATTTCACGCCCCGGTAGGCCGCGTTCACTTCCTGGTAGATGAGCGCCGATTGCTCCGGCCAGACGTCGGTCACCGGCCGCGGGATCGCGTTCTCGCTGGCTCGCTCGACCTGATCGGTGTACCGGGCGATCGGTCCGATCTCCTCCTCGCTGGCTTCCGTCACCAGTTCGATGATCGGCGGCAGAAAGCCCTGGAGTTCGAAGATCGTGAGCATGACTTCCTCGCTCGCGAACGCCTCGAGCACCTGCAGGGCCTGCTCGCGGCGATCGGTGTACGGGCTCACGACGAGGTTCCAGCCGCCGAGTGCCGACGTCGTGCCGCCGACGCCGCCGTACTCGGCCTCGTCCTGCGAGACAGCGTACGGCTTCGTCGTGACCCCGAGGTCTTCGCCGAACGCCTCCTCGGATCCGGTTTCGGCCATCGCGAACGACCAGTTCCGGTGGGCGATCGCGTTGCCGTCCGCGAACGGACCGAGCGACTCCTGTTCGGTCCACTGGACGATCGATGACGGGCAGATCTCCGCGTACTCGTCGAGCGCGTTCGGATCGTCCCCGTCGATGAACGTCCGCATCATCCGGATGGCGTCGACGGCGGGTTCCTCGTCGATCGTGATGGGCCGATCGCCCGCGGTGAACAGGTTGTCCGCGCCGCCGTAGTACGCGCCGCCCCAGCTCGTCAGCACTTCGTTGAACGAACAGCACGACAGCCCCTCGTAGGCGGCCGCCTGCGTGGTGTACCCGTAGTCGACGTCGCTCTCGGCCATCGCATCGCCGACGGCCGTCGAGAACTCCTCCCACGAGGGCGGTTCCTCGGCCCACTGGCCGGCGTCGTGTCCCGCGTCCTCGATGAGGTCCTGCCGGTACAGCATGAACCCGAGGTCGGGGAACAACGGGAGGCCGTGAATGTCGTCGGTCTCCGGGTGGCGGGCCGTCTCGACGACCGCCTCGAGGTACTCGTTCTCGACCCGATCGACGACGTCGGACGAGAGGTGTTCGCTCAGGTTGGTCGTCTGTTCCCGGAGGATGAACGGGATCGTCCACCCGCTGTCCATCATGTGGATGTCGGGCGGCGCGCGTCCCGCCTGTAGCGCCGATTGTGCCTGCTGCATCCGCTGGACGGAATCGCTGACGACGGTCTGGATCTCGACCGTGATGTCCTCGTCGAGGCCGGCGTCCCACAGCGCCTGCTGGACCGAGGGCTCGTCGCCGTCGCTGTACATGATCCCCTCGACGTCGGTTGCGGCGGTCATCACGACGGTGTTCGGTTGCTGTCCGCGACCGACGCAGCCGGCGATCGCCGTCGCGCCCAGCGTCGCGGACGTTCCCGTCGCGGCCACGAACGTCCGGCGGGACACCCCTGGACGGTCGTCACGTCCTGTGCTATGTGGTCCCATCCGACGCGAAAACACGGTCCTCAGCGTCTTAATTATCTGGCTTGCACGAATGTAACTAATATGGACAGTCGGGAAACCGTGCTGGTATAATCGCCGATTAGGCGGTCCCTGATCGGGTCTTCCCCTGCGTCTCGTCGGCATCACGACGCCGGTCATCGCGAGTCGATCGCCGCGCGACCGTCGTCCGTCGATCGATTCGCGATCGGGCTTCGTAGCCCCGGCCTTCCAGCAACCGCCGCGTGTTTTCCGGTCTCTACCCGTCACATAGTCCGTCCATAGCGAACGTAACTGGACGCCTAGCCGATCGGCCCGAGACGCCAAACGCTCTTTCCGGGTCCATCTGGTTGTGTATATATACATTCACATCTACGGTCATCAACTCTTGCGTGACTCCCGGGGGATGCCCGGGCACGCGGAGAAAGGATGTCGAAGGACACTAACCGACACATCACGCGACGCAACGTGCTCGCGGGCATCGGCGCGACCGGTATCGGTACCGCGGTCGGCACGTACGGCGTCGCCGCGGGCGAGAACGACAGTAACGGCAAAGGTAAAAACGGGTACATCCCGGTTCCCGTCGCGGTCGACTGGCAGGAATCGTTCTACAACGGAAAGAAGTGGAAGAAGATCGATGCGTTCCCGGATAAGAATAACGACGGCAAGCAGGACAAGGACATCAACTACTGTGACGGAGACAAGGCTCTCGTCAACGTCGATGATCCGCTGAGTTCCAAATGGCGAACTGACAACAAGTACACGGATCCCGGCGATCCCCTGATCAACTTCCACGGTCTCAAGCCGGGGAGCCGCGGCGAGGTCACGCTCAGCTACCACCTGTGTGAGACACCTGGGAAGACCTGGCTCAAAGCGCCCAAGGTCAAGGCTCACAAGAAGTTCCTGCACGAGGCCCGGGCGCGCGTCTGGTACGACGAGTACCCGCAGAACAACGTGATGGCCTCCAACGAGAACAACAACTTCGATGGCGGCTACCCTGGCGACAACAAGTACCAGGGGTACGAACCGATCATCGCCCAGGGATCGCTCAAACACGTCATGTCCAAACTCGAAGAGGGCGTCCAGCTCTCGGAGAACCCGTACGTGGCGTCACCGTACGACAAGGAGGGGATCAACTACTGGGCGTACCCGCGCAAGCATATCGACAAGGGTAGGATAGGCTACGACGCGTACAAGCCCGGCTGGATCACCGACAAAAACATCAAAAAGTACGTCAAGAAGCCCAAGGTCCACAAGATCCAGAACCTCCGCGACGGCACCAAGTTCCACATCCCGGGGGTCGGCTACTGGGCGAAGAACAAGGACAAGCCGCTACCCGATCTCTATATAAAAATAAAAAAGGTCATCAAGAACAAGAAAGGGAAGGTCGTCGGGTTCAGGTGGAAGAGCAACCTGCCGATCTGCCGGATCAAGGTGGCCGGCACCGACGACACGAAGAAGCTGAACGTCTACGATCGCGCGCGATCGGGAACTGCATTCGCGCCGCGCTACCACGACCACGACGATCACGACCACGACGATCACGACCACGACGATCACAAACACGGTGGGCGTCGTCCCATGACCGGCTTCACGTTCGGCGCCTGCGGTGACCACGACGAGGACGACTGGTGCATCGAGAACTCGAACACGGGATACATCGGCTTCGAGTGGTGGCTCCCCAAACACGCGAAGCTCGAGAAGAAGACCAAATTCAAGGCCAACTTCGACTTCAAGGCCAAGTTCTGTCCGCCGAACGGTGACATTCCTGTCAGTACGAACGTTCAATTCTGTGGATGTGGTCAAGTCTGTGCCTGCGAAGGTGGGACGATCTACTACTACCGGCCACAAATGGGAGGATCCATTGCTACTGCCGAGGTAGAGGACGCCCCCTTCTGTGGAGGGCGAGGAGACTTCGGGATTCCGCAGAGCGGCCAGATAATCGCCTTCGAGGGCGATGAGAGTGGGATGACGTTCTGCAACCCAACCGAGTGTGCCAGCAACGGTCTCGACAAGTTCGACCGCGACAACTGTGACGCGTACGGACTACCGTCCAGTGCGGGCCCGTGCAACGCGAGCGGGTTTGCCGAACGGTACTGTAACGGCGGTATGAACGGCGGTATGAACGGCGGTATGAACGGCAAAAAGAAGGGGAAAAAGAACGACAACGAGTCATAGACTCCACTTCGCTACCTCTCTCGATCGACACTCGTCGGACGGATTCGTCGACCGGTCGTAACTCCCTGTCGTCTGCGAGCGGTTATTCTTCCCTTGCTCACGCGCGACGAGTTACCCAGTTCTTCACGAGCGTCGATCCATGACTCGCGATCGACTGGATTACGTGAGCGCGTATTGGCGGCTACCGTTCGAAGAATCGGACACTGTTCTTGGCCTCGAACCTGCTATCGAGTCCGGTCTACCGACGTCGACAATGACGCTCCTGATAGCTAAATTCCGTCCAGAAAATCGACCGGTCTGCAAATCGTCACGCGCCTGCGATCGCTCCCCGACCGCCGAGACCGCTTCCTCGCTCTACCCCGGCCGCCGCCCGTCGCTCCCGATCTGCGTCCGACGTTCGTAAAGCCGGTGCGCGATCGCCGACCCGAGGTACAGGACCCCGAGGATCAGGACGCCGGCCCCGGTCGGCAAGAGGCCGAACGGGAAGGAGGTGAGCAGGATGAGGGCGGCGAAGGCGATCGAGAACCCGCCGAGGACGACGTAGTAGGTGCTCCAGGAGACGTCCCCGTGGGGGATCACGTCCAGGTAGACGTCGAGGTCGCTCGCCCGGCCGGTCAGCGCGACGGTCCCGCGATCGGCGTCGAACTCGACGATCCCGTAGCTGTCCATCTTCGGGAGGTGCGCCTGCCGGAGGGCGGTGTAGACGCGCGATCGTTGCTTGTAGGTCACGGCCTCGATCGGTTCGTCGTTCTCCCAGGCGGCGATCTGGCGCGAGAGGGGACGCAGTTCCGCGGTCCCGCCGTTCTGCCGGAGGTAGTGGAGGACGTCGCGCCGACGCCGGCAACTCAGCATCTCGAAGGCGACGTCCTGGGAGAGCGGTTCGACGTCGTCGCCGCTCCCGTCGTCGACGCGAGGACTGGACGGGATCGCGCCCGGTCGCTCGCCGGTCGGGGTCGCCGTGCTGCTCACGGTCGGTCACCTCTCGCCCGGCCCGGCCTGGCGTCTCGTTCGGATCGACACCGACTGTTCGCCCACCGCGTGCCGCCGTTCGCTCCGATCCGCCCGTCCCGAGCGTCCGCCACGGCGGCTGGTCTCGCTGTACAGGTACTGGATAGCACGATTCTATGACGACGTGCACGAAATCCACTAATTGTTATGCGCGATATGTTCACGAGATACTACTATTAGCGCGCCACTAGACGGTGGTATGTTGTCCATATCCGTCGCGTAGACGCCCGTCCTCGCACCTGGCGGCGGAACGTCGTGTTCGCTGGCCGTTCACTCGATCGTCCGCGAGAAGGTAGCGCCGTCGGTCGGGGCCGGTCGTGTCGGGAGTTCGTCCCGGTCGCCCGTCTCAGTCCTCGATCGCCGGCGGTTCGTGGCGACCGATGTGGATCTCGTGGGCTTCGACCTCCTCGAGCGCGGCGACGCGGCCGCCGATCGTGACCTCCTCGCCGTCCTCGCTCTCCATGGTGAGGGCGGCGACTTCCTCGCTGACCTCGAACGAGACGTCGAGAATGCGTCCGCGAACGATCCGCTGGCCGCCGACGGCGACGTCACGTCCTTCGATCGTCGCGTAGAACTCGCCGCCGTCGTCGATGATGTCTTTCACGCAGCGGCGGATCGAGGCGTACTTGCGCGGGTAGGTTCTGGCGCTGCCGTCCTCGCCGAGGGTCCGCTCGGCCGTCGTCCAGAGCACGGTCCCGAAGAAGCCCGAGACCAGGAAACCGAGCGCGGAGCGGTTGAAGATGACGCCGTACCGGTCCTGGTCGTCGCGGAGGGCGTCCTGGGTCGCGTAGACGGAGTAGTTCCCGTCGGCGACGGCCACGACCGGCGTGGTGATCCCGCGGCGTGCGCGAGCCGTCGTCGCCACCTCCTGGTAGTCGAACGACGCCGGATCGGGGGCTTCGGCGGCCGGCGTCACGATCAGGTCGACGCTCACGCCGGCGTCGACGGCGGCCCGGAGTTCGTCTTCGAAGCGGGTGAGCAGGTCGGGCGTCAGCGACAGCGAGAGTTCGTACGCGGCGGCGTCGATGACCTCCTCCAGGTACCGCAGGATCGTCGATCGGGACTTCACGAGCGAGACGGCCTCGGTGTCCCGGGCCGGCGCGGTGTAGCGGGCCTCGAGTTCGTCGATCATCTGCTCCAGCGAGCTCTGGACGTCGTCGAAGGCCTCGCCGGGATCGAGCGCGACCACCTTCATCGGCCGGGATTCGCGCAGTTCGACGAGGCCGCGATCGCTCAGGCTCCGAACGGTGTCGTAGACCCGCGGTTGTGGGATGTCGGTGCGATCCGCGATCTCGCTCGCCGTGAGCTGGCCCTGTTCCAGCACGGTGAGGTAGGCGTCGATCTCGTACTCGCCGAGGTTGAACCGGTCCCCGACGCGCTCGACGGTCGAGCGAAGCTCGTCTGGTGCCATACTCGACGGAACGGTCCCGATGGATAAATGATTTATTATGCATCGAGTAACACGCATTTTCGAAATCGCGTTGTCGAACGGCGATCGCGGGGTCAGAACGCTTATCCACGACCGGCCTGAGTGTGTTTCCATGCGAGGGGTCGTCCAGACGAACGCGAGCAACGCGACGGAGGAAGTTGAGGGTATCCTCCCCATCGACGTCCCCGACCCGGTGATGGATCTCGTTCTCGCCGCGATCGTTCTCGTGGTGGGCTGGTACCTTTCGAAACTCGCCGTCAGGCTCGCCGGTCGAACGGTCGCCCAGCGGATCGAACGCCCGAGCGTGACCCGAACAGTGTTACGTGGGGTCAGGGCGGCGGTTCTGATCACCGCGCTCGTCGTCGCACTTAGCATCCTGGGCGTCGGCGGCACCGAGATCTTCCTCTCGGTGACCGTCATCTCGGCCGTGATCGCGATCGTGCTCGCGCCGCTGGTCGGCAACTACATCAACGGCCTGTTCGTCCTCGCGGACCGGCCCTACGAAATCGGCGACATGATCGAGGTCGTCGATCAGGGTCACGTCGGCTTCGTCGAGGACATCACGATGCGGTACACGAAGATCTTCACCCTCCAGAACACGTTTATCGTCGTTCCGAACGCCGAGATCCAGTCCCGCGACGTCGTCAACTACTCCGCGGAAGACGAACGGACGCGCCTCTCGGTCGAGTTCGAGGTCACCTACGACAGCGACATAGAGGTCGCGCGCCAGCAGGCCGAGCGGGCCGCCCGATCGGTCGACGCGGTTATCTCCGGCGGCCCGGACATCCGGATCGGAAGCGCCCGCTACGCCGCGGCCCCCGTCTGTACCATCTCCGAGTACGTTGACAGCGGGATCCTGCTCGAACTGTACTTCTGGCTCAATCAGCCGTACAAGCAGGCCCTCGCGCGATCGGCCGTTCACACGGCTGTCAGGGAGCGATTCGCGGATCGCGACGTCGAGTTCGCCTACCCGCGCCGGCACCACGTCTTCGACGACACCAGCGGCGTCGCACAGGTCGCCGTCGGCGAGGCCCGACGGGACCGGGTCCCTGCCGGGAGTTCGATCGAGGCGGGCGACGGCTCCGGCGAGGGAGAGGGAGTGGAGTAGGCGAGCGCCTCCAGTCGACCACGCGCCTCCGCGAAGGTATTTTGATAGGGGTCGGATGCGTAGCCGCGGACGGATGTACGACGACGTTCTCATTCCGACCGACGGCAGCGACACGGTGCCCGAGACGCTCGCACACGGATTGCCGATCGCGGCGGACAACGACGCGACGGTACACGCGCTGTACGTGGTTGACAGTCGGATCACGGCGGCGGCGACGGACGAGGCGGGATCGGATCTCGAACGGAGCCTGGAAGCGGAGGGGCGGGAGGCGGTCGCAGCCGTGACGGATCGCGCGGAGGCGGAGGGCCTCGACGCCGTCAGCGAGGTTCGGGAGGGGACCCCGTCGAAGGCGATCCTGGACTACGCTGACGAGGCGGGGATCGACCTGATCGTCATCGGGACCCGAGGCAAGAGTCCGCGGGAGAAAGTGACCTCGCTCGGAAGCGTTTCCGAGCGGGTCGTCGACAACGCGTCGATTCCGGTGTTCGTGGTGCGAGGGGCGGGCGCGGACTGATCGGTCGGGACTACGCCGTCGCGCTCTCGACGGTGATCACGTCACAGTCGAGGTGATCGCGCAGGTAGCGATCGATGTCCGGATTGTCCGTGAATCGCTGGAAGAGTCGCCGCAGCCGACTCGCCTGTCGCCGGCCGATGACGACGGCGTCGGCCTCCTCGGCCGCGACCTCCTCGAGAATGCTCTCCTCGACGAGAAACCCCGTCCGGACGACGTACCTGGCGTTCTCGACCGGGCCGAACGTCTCCTCGACGGCGGTTTTCAGGTCCGTTCGGCGGACTTTTCGCCCGTTCTGGTAGAGATCGACGTGCAAGATCGTCAACGCCGCGTCTCGATCGCGAGCGACCTCGATCGCCCGCTCGAGCGTCCGACGTGAGTGCTTTGTCAACGGATACCGAACGGGGACCACGACCAGCGTCATCACGATAGCGAACGATTCCCGGCCGGGTAAACTTTTCAGTTATCTCGCCCGGCTCTGGTAAAACTCCCCATACCACGCCCGTAGCCCGGCGAATCGTGGCTCACCGGTGGAAAGACACGCCTTTACCGCCCGCGACGCTACGACCGCCCATGCAACCGCGGACGACCGAGGACGGAACGACGGTCTACGTGTCCGAAACCGACGGCGACAAGGGGTCCGAGGGACCGTTCCTCGTCGCCTACGAGTCCCGTGACGCCGGCCGTCGATACGGCTGGTTCTGTACGAACTGCGAGAGTTTCGACAACGCGATGGACTCGATGGGGCGGATCAAGTGCAACCGGTGTGGCAACTTCCGCAAGCCGACGGAGTGGGACGCCGCCCACGAGTGATCGGTGCGATCGGGCACGACGCCGCGCCACCCCGCGACCGGTGCCCAACGATCACCCGGAATCGTTCCGATAGTTTACGTAACTGCCCCGCTCCGTGTCCGATCGTTCGGTCGAACCGGCGATATCTTGTTACGTACTAACGTTTATGGTGGATGGCCACGTTCGTCTAGATGAATGGGTCCTGTTAACATGCGACTCGTCGAGCAGGCCAGGTCGATTTTCGCAGAGTTGGGCTACACCGTCGAAGGGGACGGCCCGGAGTTTCGAGCCGAACGAGAGTGGAAAGTCGTCCACGTGAACGCGGTCCTCGAGAACGGATCGCTTCCGTCCGGATCGGGGCAGTTCCACTGTTTCGTGGCTCGACCGGAGGACGCAGACGACCTCGAGCAGCGGCTCACAAGCGTGAACCCGAACTACGAGTGGGCGATCATCGTCGCCGACGGGGAGGACTATCAGGTCGAACGGGCCCCGCCGGGACCGCGCGTCTCGGCCTGACGATCGCGATCGATCACTCTTTTAGCGCGCGTCTCGTCGCCGTCACGCCAGCACCGGGGTCGACGTCTGCTCCCATATCCTCCAGCACGTCGCCGAGCGCCGTCACCACGTAGATGACGTTCTCCGGCCGTGCGGAGTGGCCCATACAGCCGATTCGGAAGATTTCGCCGTCGAGGTCGCCGAGACCGCTCGCGATCTCGAGGTCGTATCGATCGAGCAACTCGCCACAGACCGCGCCGTCGTCGACGCCGTCGGGCACCCGGACGGCGTTCAGGCTCGGGAGCCAGTACTCGTCGGGCGCGTTCATCTCGAGGCCCATCGCCTCGACGCCGGCTTTCAGCGCGCCGGCCAGGCGTTCGTGGCGATCCCAGCGCGCTTCGATGCCCTCCTCCGCGACGAGTCGAAGCGCCTCCCGGATCGCGTAGACGTTCGTGATCGGCGCGGTGTGGTGGTAGGACCGCTCGTCGCCCCAGTAACCCTCGAGCAGGGAGAGGTCGAGGTACCACGATCGGGGGTCTTCGTCGCGCGCGAGGACCTTCTCCATCGCCTCGTCCGAGAGCGTGAGCGGGCTGGCACCGGGCGGACAGGAGAGACACTTCTGCGGGCCCGAGTAGGCGACGTCGATGTCCCACTCGTCGACGCGCAATTCGACGCCGCCCAGCGAGGTGACGCTGTCGGCGATCACCAGCGCGTCGTGGTCGTGGGCCGCTGCGGTCAGTTGGGGAACGTCCGGCTGGAGCACGCCCGTACTCGTTTCGGCGTGGACGAACCCGAAGACGTCGGGATCGTGTTCGGCGAGCGCGTCGGAGACGTCGGCCGGATCGAGCGGTTCGCCCCACGGGGCCGATACCTCGACGACCTCGCCGCCCGCCCGGCGGGCCATCGAGGCCATCCGGCCGCCGAAGTAGCCGTTCGTCGGGACGAGCATCGTATCGCCCGGTTCAACGACGTTGCCGATCGCCGCCTCCATCGCTGCCGACCCGGTCCCCGAAACCGGAATCGTCCACTGGTTGTCGGTCCGGAACGTGTACCGGAGCAGGTCCTGGACCTCGTCCATGATCTCGACGAACGAGGGGTCGAGGTGGCCCACGAGCGGCGTGCTCATCGCCCGCAGGACGCGCGGGTTGACGTCGCTCGGTCCCGGCCCCATCAGGGTCCGATCGGGTGGTGTCAGTTCGCCGACTGATGGCGCGCGAGCCGTATCGTTCGACGGTTCCTGAGCCATGCTCGTGTGCTCGCCGGCCACTCGCAAAGATGTACCGGCAGCGGCGAATTACCGGTCGACGAACTGGCTGGCTCGATCCGACCCGACTCGGACGGGGTCATCTATCACGGGGGCGACTCATCGTCGGTCCCGACTGTCGGGGTTGCGAGCCGCTTAAGAGCACTCGTCACGTAGCCGATACGTCGTGTTCGTCGGTCACGCACTGTTCGCGTTCGCCATCGCGGCGCTGGTCGCCGACTGGCGAGGCTGGGATCGGCGTCGAGCCCTCGTCGTCGGCGCCGTCGCCGGCGCGTTCGCGACCGTTCCGGACGTCGACGTCGCGTACGCGCTCGTCGGACTCGCCGCCTGGAACGCCGCGGACGGCGTGTTCGCCGCCTCGACGGCGTTCTGGGACGCGAGCCGGGCCGTCCACCGATCGGTCACGCACTCGCTGGTCGTCGGCGCGATCGCCGCGCCGGCGTTCGGACTGCTCGCGGTCCGGGACTCGCGTCGTGCGCCGCTCGCCCGCACCGTCGGGGCCGGCCTGCTCCTCGCGCTGCTTGCCGTCGCGCTCGTCGATAGTCCGCTTGCCGCGGTCGTGATGGGGCTGTTCGCTGTCAGCGGCGCCCTCGTCGCCGTCGGCGCAGGCCGATCGACGTCGCTCTCGCCGCAGACGATCGCACTGGCGGCGCTGTGGGGGCTGTGGTCGCACCCGTGGGGTGACCTCGTGACCGGATCGCCGCCCGACTGGCTCTACCCGTTCGCGTCGCCGCTTCTCACTTCCCGGATCCTCCTCCACGCTGATCCGACGCTCCACCTGCTCGGCGCGTTCGCGATCGAACTCGCGGTCGTCTGGTTCGCCCTCGCGGTGGGCTGCCGGGTCACCGATCGCTCGCTCTTCGGGGCCGTCGATCGCCGGGCCGCCGTGGGCGTGGCCTACGCCGTCGCGCCGCTCGCGGCCGCGCCGCCGACCCTCGACGTCTCGTACCACTTCGTCTTCTCGATCCTGGGGGTCGGTCTCCTCTCCGGCGTCGGCCCGGTCGTTCCGTCAGCCGCTGGTCGGTCGCGTCGTCCCGCTCCGTCGACGGCCGATCGCGCCCTCGAGATCGCGCTCACGTCCGTGGCCGCCGTGACGATCGCGCTCGTCGCGTACCTCGCCGTCTACCTGTTCGTCGTCGCGCCCGCGTGATGCGGACTCGCGACCGACTCGGTTCCCGTTTCGGCCGATAATACACGTTTTTGTGACCCCGCTCAGTACGGGCTACCGTGTCCCGGACCCCACTCGAGGAACTGATCGCGAACGACCGATACAACGCGGCCGTCGCGTGGCTGCTGGTCGTTGCGATCGCCGCTATCGGCGTCGGCGAGTTCGTAACCGGCGGTCTCCTCTGGACGACGTTCGCGGTGACGCTCGCGATCCTGGCGCTACTGCCACCCCTCCGGTTTCGGTCGCCGCTGGCGATGCTCCCGTGGGAAGTACTGTTGCTCGCGGCGTTGCCGGTCCTCGGGATGGCCCTCGAGGCCGAGCGGCTGACGGGCCACTTCGCCTCGTACCTCTCGGTCGCCGCGATCGCGCTCGTCCTGGCGGTCGAACTGCAGACGTTCACGACCGTGCGGATGACCCCCGGCTTCGCCGTCGTCTTCGTCGTCGTCACGACGATGGCCACCGCCGCACTGTGGGCGCTCCTCCGGTGGAGCGTCGCCGGCCTCCTCGGGGTGCCGTTCCAGGCCGACCACGACGACGTGATGTGGGAGTTCGTCTACTCCGCGATCGCCGGACTCGGCGCCGGAATCGTCTTCGAACTGTACTTCAGGCGGCTCGGCCGCCTCGAGCGGTACCGGCCGGCCGACGGGGCGTCGATCGCTGAGGTGGACGATGCGTAACCTCGAATCGCTGCTTCCCTCCCGGGAGCGCCAGCGCCAACTCTCTTACCTCATGGAACTGAGCCTCGTCGGCATGCTGTTTATCGGGCTCGATCGGGGTAACGCCGGCATCGTCGTCAACACCGCCGTCGCGCTGGCCGTGACTCAGCTTCCGCCGATCCTCGAGCGCGACTACGGCATCCCGATGGATCCGCGGCTCACGCTGTGGATCACCACCGCCGTGTTCCTCCACGCGTTCGGCACCGTCGGCCTCCCCGGCACCACGACGAACCTCTACAGGGAAGTCTGGTGGTGGGATCACGTCACCCACGCGCTGTCGGCGTCGCTGGTCGCGGCGGTCGGCTACGCGACCGTCCGGGCACTCGACGAGCACGCCGAGGGGGTCGTCCTCCCACGACGGTTCGTGGCCGTGTTCATCCTGCTTTTCGTCCTCGCGTTCGGCGTCCTCTGGGAAGTCCTCGAGTTCGCCATCGCACTCGCCGCGGACGCGCTCGGGACCGAGGCCGTGCTCACGCAGTACGGCCTCACCGACACGATGCTCGATCTCGTCTTCGACGCGGTCGGCGGCCTCGTCGTCGCGCTGTGGGGCGGGGCCTACCTCACCGACGTCTCCGGCGCGATCCGCGAGCGGTTCGACTCGCGAGCGGACTGAGCGCAGGCCGACGCTCGCCCCACTATCACGGAACGAAACCGACGACCAGCTTTACGTCGGCACGCGGCGTAGCTCCCCGGGATATGGTCTTCAAAAAGATCAGACTGATCGGGACGAGCACGGAGAGCTTCGACGACGCCGCCGACGACGCGATCGATCGGGCCGAGGACACGCTCCAGAACGTCTACTGGATCGAAGTCGACGAACTCGGGGTCGAGATCGCGAGCGCCGACGACCGGGAGTACCAGGCGGAGGTCACCGTCGCGTTCGAACTCGAGGACTGACCGATCCGCCGCGCGACGCCCGTCGCGACGATCGGGCCCGCGCAGACGTGACGCCGATCGATTTTCGTCGACCCCGTCGGCGGCCGGGCGTGTGCTGTCGCTGGCGATCGGATCGAAGTCGGAAAACCGTCGACGACGCCGGGACTGCGATCGGACGGCGCGTCGAATACGTTCGTTACGTTCGGAACGATTCGCCGCAGCCGCACTCGCTGACGACGTTGGGGTTCTCCACGTGGAAGCCCTCGGCCTGGAGGCCGTCCTCGTAGTCGAGGACGCTCCCCTCGATGTACTTCAGGCTCGCCGGATCGACGAACACGCGCAGGTCGTGGTGCTCGTAGATGGTGTCGTCCTCGTCCGGCGCGTCGTCGAACCGCATCCCGTAGGAGAGGCCGGCACAGCCACCCTGCTGAACGAAGAGGCGGAGCCCCGCCTCGCCGTCGTCGAGCCCTTCCTTCTCGAGCAGGGAGAGGGCCTGTTCGGCGGCCTCCGGCGTCACTTCGATCTCGGGGTGCGTCTCCGCCTCCCCGCCGTCCATGCTGTCCGTGCTCATGTCATCCCCTACCGGCGCGACGATGTTAACTGTGACGCCGCCGGACGCCGTATTCGACACGCCGGACGCTCCGCGGACGTCCGACTCGATCGACGCGCGGTTCGCCCCGCGTCGTCGCTCGATCGTCGGCCGACGGCGTCCCGCCGCTCGACGCCGGCCGCCGCTGGACTCGCCCTAGACGCGCGATCGTCGCTGGACCGATCGGTAGTACGTCCCGAACATGCGTTCGTCGTTGGCCGACAGCGTCACGTCGTTTTCGGCCAACAGTTCGATCATCCGCTCGAGTTCGCAGTCGTACCAGACCGCGAGGAGGCGGACGTTCCGCTGTGCGTAATCGTAGTTTCGTTCGAGGACGCGTGCATCGGTCGGGTCGACCTCACGCGGTTCCATCAGTACGTACTCGGGGACGCAGCTACGTAAAACCAGTTTGCGATTCGGTGACCTGTTCTCGGCGACCGGAAATCGCCGTTAACCGCGGGCTTACGACCGTTTAGTCGTCGCTCTCGAGCCGTTTGCGGACGCTCTCTGCGTGGGCCTCGAGCCCTTCGGCGTCGGCGAGCGTGGTGATCGTCTCGCCGATGTCGGCCAGTCCCTCGCCCGAGAGTCGCTGGACGGTCGTCGATCGGAGGAACGTCTCGACCGAGAGGCCGCCGGTGACGCGCGCGCCGCCGTTGGTCGGCAGGACGTGGTTGGTCCCGCTCGCGTAGTCGCCCGCCGCGACGGGGGTGTTCGGACCGAGGAAGACGCTTCCCGCGCTGTCGATTCGATCGAGGATCGACTCGTCGTCGTCGGCGACGATCGCGAGGTGTTCCGGCGCGTACTCCTCGGTGAAGAGGATCCCCTCGCTCATCGATCGGGCCAGGAGGACGCCGCTGGCCTCGTTCGCGAGCGCCTCTCGAATCACGTCTTCGCGCTCGCGCGCGCTCGCCTGCTCGTCGATGGCCTCGACCACCGCCTCGGCGGTCGCCTCGTCGTCGGTGACCGCGACGACGGAGGCGTTCGGGTCGTGTTCGGCCTGCGCGACGAGTTCCGAAGCGACGAGGTTCGGATCGGCCGTCCCGTCCGCGATCACGACGACCTCGCTCGGTCCCGCGAGGAAGTCGATCTCGACGTCGCCGCGAACCTCGGCCTTCGCGGCCGTGACCCACCGGTTGCCCGGGCCGACGATCTTCTGGACCCGCGTGATCGTCTCGGTGCCGTACGCGAGGCCGGCGATCGCCTGTGCCCCGCCGACGCTGTAGACCGCGTCTGCCCCGGCGGCGTGGATCGCCGCGAGCGTGACCGGATTCTGCTCGTCGGCCGGCGGAGTCACCACCGACACGTGGTCGACGCCGGCGACGACCGCCGGGACGACACCCATGATCGCACTCGAGGGATAGGCCGCCGATCCGCCGGGGACGTAGACGCCGACGCGATCGATCGGCCGGAACCGTCGCCCGAGTTCCCGCCCGGGGCCGAACTCCTCGCGCCAGTCGTCGGGCAGTTGGGCCTCGTGGAACTCCCGGACGTTGTCGGCGGCCGCCTCGATCGCCTCGCGCAGTTCGGGATCGAGGTTCTCGTACGCGCGCTCGCACGCGTCTGTGATGTCCATGCTCCCGAGTTCGACGTCGTCGAACTCGCTGGTGAACTCGCGGACGGCGACGTCGCCCTCCTCACGAACTCGATCGACGATCCCGCGAACGTCCTCCCTGACCGCCTCGATGCCGGCGTCGCGCTCGAAGAACGCGGCGCGGTCGCCCGGCCCGAGGTCGGCGATCGGCTGCACGTCGAGTGTCATAGCCCGACGTTCGTGCGGGCCGCGAAAAACGGTTTCCTTGTACGGACTCCTGTCCGTCAGTTCCGGTGCACCCGCGATCGTCCCGCGGCTACACCGGTAACTCGGTACAGCAGACCGTACTACGCGTTCTCGACCTCCCAGATCCCGACGGCGTCCAGCGTCGCCCTGACGAAGAGGTAGACGAGCAGGAGGAACCCGACGATCGCGAACGGCGCCTGCAACAGGTCCGCGGTGGGGCGACCGACGAGGAGTTGCCCGAATCCGCGGACGAAGAAACTCACGATTACGAGACCGAGCGCGACGACCGCGAGTTTGACGAAGCCCGATCGGTCCATACCCGTTCGTTCCCCGTCCGATCGCTAAATCGTATCGGTTACCCGGTAGCAGTCGGTCACCGCACGTCGGCGCTCGCCGCACGACCGATCGCGTAGATCGCGACGCTACCGAACCCGATCGCCAGCACGAGCAGGACGGCGAGTGCGGGAACCAGGGTATCCCACATCCCGCCGAAGCGTGTCACCTCGACGACGGTCATGGTGTCCTCGCCGAGCATCACCGCCCGGGCCGCGTCGACGCCGTAGGTGATCGGGTTGACTGCCGCGATCGTCTGGATCCAGTCGGGCAACGCCGAGAGCGGGAGGAACGCGCTCGAGACGAACAGCAAGGGTAACTGGAGCAGGTTCGCGCCGATGATCGTCGACTCCTCGTCGCGGGTGACGACCGCGAGCACGTTCGAGAACGCGGTGAACCAGACCGAGAAGAGCACGCAGATGGCCACGATTCCGATCGCACCGGGGACGCCGGTCGCGATTTCGGCACCCAGCAGGACGCCCAATCCGAGCACGATGACCACCTGGACCACGATGCGGACGACCTCGGCGAGGGTCTTGCCGAGGAAGACGGCCGTCCGGTTCATCGGGCTGACGAGCGTCTTCTCGAACATCCCGTTCTCGATGTCGTTGACCAGCCCGATCCCCGACGTCGCGGCCGCGACCAGCGCGACCTGGATGACGATCGCGGGCACGAGGTAGGTCTCGTAACTGATCCCCTCGAGCGCGGCCGTCGCGACGCCGCCGAACACCTGCGTGAACAGGACGAGGAAGATGATCGGCTGGACCAGCGAGACCACGAGCACGAACGGGTTCCGGACGGACTTGATCGTCCACCGGACGAACGTCACCCTGACGTCGCTCGCGAACCCGCCACCGGCCCGATCGATCGTCGTCGATGGGGTGCTCATCGACGACCTCCGTCGCGGCCGTCGGAGTCACCCTGGTCGTCCGGCCCGTTCGAACCGCCGCCACCGACCGTCTGCGATTCGGCGGGTCCGGGGACGCCGCCGTCGCTATCGTCGACTTCGGTCCGCTCGCCCTCTCTATCGCCGGTGACGGCGAGGAAGACGTCGTCGAGCGTCGGCGCCCGGACGTCGAAGCCCACGACGCCGATCCCGTCGTCGCGAAGGGCGACCAGGAGGTCTGTGCCGCTGGTGCGGGCGTCCCGTGCGGTCACTGCCACCCCCTCGTCCGTCGGTTCGACCGTCGCCCCGACCGCGAACAGGTCCCCGTGACGAGCGATTTCGACGGCTCGCTCCCGCTTGCCCGGATCCGCGAGCTGCACGTCGAGGATTTCGCCCCCGACGCGACGCTTGAGCGCCCCGGGCGTCCCGTCCGCGACGACGGTCCCGTTCTGGATCACCGCGAGGCGATCGCAGAGCTGATCCGCCTCTTCGAGGTACTGCGTCGTCAGGAAGACGGTCGTCCCCTCGTCGTTGATCCGCCGGAAGTACTCCCAGAGCCGGTTCCGCGCGGCGGGATCGAGTCCCGTCGTCGGCTCGTCGAGGAAGACCAGCGGCGGCCGGTGGACGAGCGCCGTCGCCGCGTCGAGGCGCTTTTTCATCCCGCCCGAGAAGTCGTCCGCCTCCTTGCCCCCGACGTCGGTGAGGTCCACGAGATCGAGCAGTTCGTCGATCCGGTCGGCTCGCTCCGATCGGGGGACGCCGTAGGCGGCACAGGCGTAGCGCAGGTTCTCCCGGGCGGTGAGTTCCGGATCGATGCTGGTCTCCTGGGCCATGTAGCCCACCGTGGCGCGCACGCTCCGCGGCGTCTCGAGGGCGTCGAACCCGTTTATCCGGACCGTCCCCGCGGTCGGCCGCAACAGGGTGACGAGGGTCTTGATCATCGTCGTCTTTCCCGCCCCGTTCGGCCCGAGAAAGCCGAAGAACTCGCCGCGCTCGACGAGCAGGTCGACGCCGCGGACCGCTTCGGTGCCGTCCGCGTACGTTACCGCCACGTCGCGCGCCTCGATCGCGTAGTCGGTCACGGTACCGGTACGGCGGCGACGGAAATAAACCGGCCCGTTCGATACAATCTCGCCCTTCGAGCGCCGAATTGACCGGCGTTCGGTCCCCGATCCGGGACCGGGATAGGCGCTCTATAACTATCCTGTACTCGCTACACCTCGCCCGTATGTGGCCGTGGGAACACGCGATCGTTGGCTATGTCGTCTATTCGCTCTTCGTCCGGGTCGTCTATCGTGACTCGCCGGGCGGACTCGAGGCGTTCGCCGTCGTCTTCGCCTCGGTCCTGCCGGACGTCATCGACAAACCCCTCGCGTGGGAGTTCGGCGTTTTCGAAACGGGCTACGCGATCGGGCACTCGATCTTCTTCGCGGTGCCGCTGGCTATTTTCGCGGGACTGGCCGCCCGGGCGACGGGCCGCCAGCGAGCCGGCGTCGCGTTCGGACTGGGCTATCTGTTACACCTTCCGGGGGACGTGTTCTACAGCTACATTGGTAGTGGCCTCGTCCGACTCGAGATACTGCTCTGGCCCGTCGAATCGGTCGATTCACCGGGCCAGCAACGACGGACGGGATTCGCGGAGACGTTCCTGCGACTGTTCGACGACTACCAGGGATCGATCCTCGCGGGCGACCTCTCCCCCTATCTTCGGCTCCAGTTGGGACTCGCCGGGATCGCCTTCCTGCTCTGGCTCGCCGACGGTGCCCCCGTCCTGCGCGAGCTACTGCTCGGCGGGAAGCGGTTCGCCTGTGCGATCCACAGACGGATGGTGGGTCCGCCAGCCGACTCGCCACGACGGCGCTAGCTCGTCTCTACGCGGCCGAAGCCGACAGGCTATTTGGGATCGCTACGCTACGGCACACACGATGGCAGTCGCTCGTCGTCGATCGACACCTCGCCGGGGTGAGCACCCGTGAGTTCACTCGGTACCGTCACCCGTCGACTCCCGCGCCCGAGTCCGATGTCCACGGTCGTCTGGGCCGGCATCCTGCTTTTCGAGACGCTGTTGCTCCTCACCTACGTGAGTGCGAGAAACGCTCAACTGGGACTCTTTCACGTCTACCCGTTCGTCTGGCTCAACCTCAGCGGCTGGGTCCTCTGGCATACGTCCGTCCCGTCCGGAAGCGACCGTCAGAAGTTCGTCGCGGGTGCGATCGCCGTCGGCTACTTCGCCCTGCTCGGCTACTTCGGCGGCCTGTACGACCTGTTCCCGCTCGCCGGCCATCCCGAGGCCCACGCCCCGCACCTCCTGGGACTCGACTACACGATCGTCATGCCGCCCGGGTACGGCCCGGCGCTGTTCTATACGACCCACCTGGTGCAACTCGCGCTCTCCCCGTACCTCCTGGTCGGTTACGTCACGCTCGCGTACCTCGTCTACGTCACCGTGCTGGACGCGTCCAACGCCGCGGCGTCCGGAATCCTCGGGCTCTTCGCCTGTATCAGCTGTTCGTGGCCGATCCTCGCCTCGCTCGTCGGCGGTTCCGGGGCCACCGGTGCGCTCGCGACGACCGTCTACGCGCAGGCGTACGCGCTCTCGACGATCGCGTTCGCCGTGACGGTCGCGCTCCTGTACTGGCGACCGTTCGAGTGAACCGCTCGCTCCTCCAGAACTGCTATTCTCCTTCGTGCGTTGTGCCGTCCCGTTTCTCACAGCACTGGTCCTGTGCGCTCGCGATCGATCGCTCACCTCGTCTGGGATCGGTCGGTCGGTTCCCTCGATCTGTTGTGTTCACGGTCCGTTTCGTATCGATCTCCAGTCGCTGCTGGTTACCGATCGGACCACGCAACGGCGACGGCTCGAGGGATGACACTGCTTTCGCCCATCCCGAACGGGAACCGCTATCGCGAGAATGACCAACGTGGATCAGACGGCTCACGAGACGACGGCCTTATGTATGCACCCGGACTTCGAAATGAATGCAAACGACGTGGCCCACGCCGCCACGTTCCCTCCGGCTGCGTTCCAGCGCGGAGGCAGGCACCGTATCCGTCCGCTCGGACGGGGCACGGATCAGTACCCATTCACGCCGGCCCGCCGGCGTTCCGAGACGACGCCCTTATATACATAGGGCGCGTCCGTTAGGGTACGCAAAATCCCACGCCGGATGCGGTTTCCGGCGCGGGAGCGATCCGTTGCCCTTAAGTCTACGAGGGAATTGGATACGATCGCAACAAACGCGTGATCGGCGGGGCGTTCGACGCTCCGTCGCTCGGACGGTTCGGCTCCGAAGGGATTAAGTATCCCTCGTGGCTTACGAATACGTCCGAAGGAAATGAGGATCCTACCCCTGCGGTCCGCCGTACAGATGGGATCTGATGTTAGCCTCGACAGTTCGGTGACGCCCGATCGGTCGGCGATCTGTGTCATCGAACGTGTGGACCCAACTGTGTGAGTGTGTACGAACATTCACCGCCAACAGACCCTCCCCCTTTCCGGGGGGAGTAATATAGCATTCCGGTTGATCCTGCCGGAGGTCATTGCTATTGGAGTCCGATTTAGCCATGCTAGTTGCACGAGTTCAGACTCGTAGCAGATAGCTCAGTAACACGTGGCCAAACTACCCT
>NZ_JALIQP010000007.1 GCF_023566055.1 Halosolutus amylolyticus
CGTCAGCACGGCGGGGAGTTCGATCTCGGTGAGTTCCTCGACGCCGCCTTCGAGTTCGCGGCGGACCGAAGCGGTGTCGTCGTCGAAATCGTGTTCCAGGTGGTTGACGACCGCACCCCACTCGAAGCCGAGGTCCTCGGCCAGCGAGACGCCGGTCGCGGCGAAGCTGTCGTCGCCGGCCTGGACACCCGTGAGCACGAGGTCCGGATCCTCCTCCTCGACGGCGGCGCGGAGGATCTCGGTCTTCGCGCCGACGTCGAGCAGGTCGACGTCCTCGAGGGCGTCGTCCCAGACGCGAACGGCGCGATCGGCACCTTTCGCGAGCGCCTGGCGAATGGTCTGTTCGCAGTCTTCGGGACCGATCGTCACCGTGACCACCTCGTCGGCGATGCCGTCTTCCTGGAGCTGGACGGCCTCTTCGATGGCGTAGTCGTCCCACTCGTTGAGATCGGCACCGAGGTACTGGTCGGCGATGTCGGCTCCCTCGATTTCGAACTCATCGCTGATAGTTTTTACCTCAGCAACAGTAACAAGTACCTTCATTACGTCCTCCATAGAGGTTTATTCGGCATATGAAATAAATCCTTCCAAAGTACTGGTTAGCTAACCACCGGAGAGCGCTATCGAGAAGTCCGCGTTGGTTTTGCCGCCTTTATATACAAATCTGAACATCAACACGCACATAAGTACTTTATACGCCAGCTAGTAATGGAGATGCAGTAGGTGATCCGTAGAAAACGAAGAGGTAGAGTGTTGTGACTTCGGAATTCCGCCTCTTCACCCGAGAATCGGTCGCGAACGCTAAAGCGTTGTCGAGAACCCGGACCCCCCGTTGACCCCGAAGGGGTGGCGGGTTCGCCGAATGTGCGATACTCTCCCTGCAAGTACTCCGAATCGAGCTGGGGAAATCTTACCGCTAGACAATCGATCTGCTCAGCGAAATGCCCGGTATCCTTGAAGAGATTGGTCTCACGCGCCTCCCTCGCTTTACTGTCCTCCGTGACTGATTCGAATAAATTCCGATGGAGACCTACCGTGCATTTCTCGGCTGATTCGCCGAGAAACGCAATGGCCACGTGCAATCGACTCGCCTGGCTTCGACTACGATCGATCTTCACGGTACTACGCCAACTGCAAGCACTACCGCATCCGCTCGCTCAAAGTCACCGCTCTCATGGACGTGAAATCACTGTACGTCTACAACGTTCACTGCACGACGACGAAGAAACACGACGCGAAGATCGGCCGCAGGTCACGCGGCGTAACGCCGTGGATCTGCGGTCACTCTCGGCTGACAGAGCATACGACGGGAAACCGTTCCGAGATGAGCGCCGGTCAGATCAAACCCGTCCATTGATTCCCTCTCCGGATCTACTCATCGCTCGATAAAGTGCACAACGCATGGATTGACCGGCGCTTGTACAATCATCGCTGGATGGTTGAAACTGTCTTCTCGAGCATCAATTGCACGCTCAGCTCCGTCGTGCGTGCGCGAAGCTAAAACCTCAAATTCCGTGAGATGGTGCTCAAATGTGCCGTCTACAATCTTCGACGAACGGTTAAGTTTCCGTAAGATTGCCCGCAGTCTCTCGGTTTCTCCTCCTCGACCGAGTGAATGAAAACGCCGAAATCAAGTCTCGTCTAGCGATCCTACGAAGGATTCTAATACCTTCTATAGATATCGTGTTTGCCCCATGTGTTGTACCCACCTCAAGTTTCTTTAAAAATGCGCTGGTAACTCTTGTACTCGGTCAAGAGTGTTTGTTCACCCTCTCCAGTTATTTCGATGAACTGGCCATTGTTGGTCGTCTCTCGCTCTATAAACCCTGCATTTTCGAGTTGTTGTAGTCTTCGCGATGCAGTCTGGCTTGACGCATCAATCTCTCCACCAACTTCCTCGTAAGATGTATTGATATCAGTATCGAGTGCACCCTTCAATGCAAGCCATTTGAGTACAGCTATCTCTGCTTGCCCGACATTCTTGGTTGACATACCACACACCATATTTCCTATCCGTCACTACAAAAGTGCACCGGTGATAAACCTGTGACAACCATCCTCAATTTAAAACTTGAGAGATTTCCTGATGGCGACAACACGTGGTATCAGTCCTAAGAGACGACGTCAGTCGTCCAGTTGGAGATACCGACTAACAGCCAACTTCCGCTCGAATGCGATCAGTGCGTTGATAAGCGGTGGATAGCAGTTCAGCACTTTCTCAAGTGGTGGGTGATCAGGCAGTACCCGATCTGACTGGTCGTAGTTATACCGGCGTCCGACGCGCCCAAGCCAGCGGATGCCGCTGGCTGGACTGTCTCGCCAAAATGAATGATAGCGAACGAAATACGCACGCGTTGCAATAACGGGAGTTCGGAGATGTCTGTTGTAGTGGCTCTATTGATATCCTCCTCTTTAGAATTTCTTCTCGTGAAACTACTGCTCACTACACGAACAAACTAAGCGGTGAGAGGAGAAAAAAGACTTATGCAGATATGGTTAGAATATTTGTGTACGGCCAGAATCCAATTGAAGATGATTTCGGTCTGAACTTCATCCTCGGATTTGAAGTTCTCTTTTCGATGGCCTTTGTTGGACAGGCTATCGGTATGCTTCTGTTGGAACTCGGTGTTCCATATGCAAGATGGATAGATGCCTCAATCGAAATTATCGTCGTATTCGTCGCGTTTGTCGTGCTGTATAGGCTGCTCTGTAGGATCGCTAGCCGGCGTCGCCGCAATCTCGTTATCTGCGTAGAAAGCGAAGCGGCAGAGTGTTGTGAGTTCTGAAATCCGCCGCTTCACCCGAGAATGCGTCACGAAAGCTAAAGAGGCTGTCGAGAACCCAGACGAACCCGCCGATCCCGAAGGAGGAGGCGGGTTCGCCGAATGGGCGATGCTCACGCTGCATGCACTGAGAATCGAGCTGGGGAAGTCCTACCGCCAGACGATCGACCTTCTGAGCGAAATGCCCGGCATTCTCGAAGAAATCGGGCTCACACGTCTCCCTCACTTCACCGTTCTCCGTGACTGGTTCGAACAGATCCCGATGAAGACGTACCGTGCGTTTCTCCGCGAATCAGCCGAGAAACGCACTGGCCACGCTGCCATCGATTCAACGGGGTTCGACCGTGACCAGCCCTCACGCCACTACGCCCAGCGGGCGCATTACCGCGTTCGGACGCTGAAAGTCACCGCCTTAGTTGACGTCGAAACGCTGTACGTCACCGACGTCCACGTCTCGGCGAAAACTCCATCCGATTTCAGAATCGGCCTGCAGGTCACCCGCCGAAATGCGGGTGACCTGCTCTCAGTGGCCGCAGACCGTGGTTACGACGACAAAGCGTTCCGAGACGAACTTCGCGCACACGGGATTCGGCCACTGATTAAACATCGCATCTACTGGGCGCTCGATCACGCGCATAACGTCCGCATGGATCGTGATCGATACAACCGTCGCTGGATGGTTGAAACCGTCTTCTCAAGCCTCAAGCGCACGCTCGGCTCCGCCGTGCGTGCGCGAAGCTGGCATCTTGAGTTTCGTGAGATGGTGCTCAAATGTGCCGTCTATAATCTTCGCCGAACGGTGAGATATCCGTAGGAACAACCGCCGTGTCTCGGTTTCTAACTTGCGGCTGGATCAGTGGCGACACCGAAATCAAGCCCCGGCTAGCGATCCTACGAAGCAGTATAGGCGGTATGATCAGCCCACAATACCGAGTAGCAAATCACCGATAGCGGTCAATGCTTGACCTACATTGTACAGTCGTACTCTTCACAGGGGAAGAGGCTATCTTCCATGCTGACGGTATTGATTGGCTCTCGAACGGGATGTTCGTATTCATCAGACCCGACAAGCTCGACGACCTGCATCGGGATTTGTGCCTGATGGTCACATTCACGTAGTTTAATCGGCACTGGATCGTCGTGTTCGATTCCTTTGAGTCCCGAAACGAGATCGTCGTACGCCATCGACCCCTGCTCTACTGCCGCTAACGCAGGTAGGAGTGCAGCCCAATACGCAGAAGCAGTATGGTTCCATGGATGTTCGTGATCGTCGCTCACTGCTTGGAAATCTTCAGTGAACTGCTGAACGTTTTCGTCTTCGTCGTCTTCCCAGGAGAAGAAGCTCCATGCATGATATCCTTCGAGATATTCGCCGAGCGCTTTGATTTCGGTAAATAGAACGGACGTCGACATCGGATACTCGTCTGGCAGTCCAACTTCGTGTGCCTGGCGGTGAAATGCCGGACTCGCGTTGCCTAGCACTCGAATCATGATGCTATCAGCGTCCGTGTTTCTGAGTGTTTCCACCTGTGCGGTTACGTCCTGTGTATCAGGTGCCACCTGAAGATCGTCGACAATTTCGCCACCATCCTGTTCGACGATCTCGTGGGTCGCATCGCGTACCGCCTGCCCATAGGTATTGTTCACTGTCAGCAGAGACATTCGGGGACCAAAATTATCTAATGCGTGTCTTGTTGTGATTATTTGTTCCATATCCGAGTTAAGAATAGTTCTGAAGTGATTCTCACGACATTCTTCCGCAGTCAGGTGGTTTGCGGATGCTGCCGGGTTCATTTGAATCACTTCGTTTTGCATCGCAACTTCACCGGCCTGCTGTGCACTGGCGGAATTGGCAGGCCCAATCAGGACGTCGACGTTTTCTTGCTCAATCAATTCTCGGGCCGCACGGACTCCTTGTTCGGGTTCGTATTGGGTATCTTGTGCAACCAACTCAATTTCGAAATCGTCGTGTTCACTTTCGAACCGGTTTTTTGCTATTTCGGTACCGTCTTCCATAGAGATTCCTACCGGACCGATAGTCCCCGTAAGCGGTATTGCCATCCCTATTCTCATCGTGGAATCGCCGCTCGAACTGTTCTCCTGTGTGCATCCGGCCAACCCAACTGCACCGGCGGACGCCGTTACTGTCCCCATCGATCTAAGTACGTCTCTTCTCCTCGTCATAGTGTTATACAGTACCAATGTTCGGGCATGAACTATAATTGTTTGGGAAACTGTGTCATCGACGGACGTCCAGTAGATTCAGGATCAGTCACGACGAATGCGACGCCGACCCGGAACTGTATCCTGTTCGCCACTACACGGGCGTAGACACTCCAAAGCAAAATCTACGACAGGATCGCTCCTCGAAAACGAGACGGTATATCCGAGACGATAGCGATTGAATCCGAGATAGCGAAGCTACCTCGTGAACGAGCATCCGACAATATCGTGATGTCAATAGTAGTCGAACTCAGGTGACGAAACCAAGACCACTACACAACGTATGAATTAGTCGACACTAATGTGTTGCTCAATGATCTCCGGGCTGTTTTCTAACTCCGTCGCTGCCCCATCGTATACGATTTCGCCGTTAACGAGTATGTAGCACCGGTCTGCAAGATCCAGCGCGAGTTTCACGTTTTGCTCGACCATGAGGATCGTCAACTCGTCTTTGAGTTCGTGAAGTGCTCTTCGCACGTCGTCGACGATCTTTGGAGCGAGCCCTTCGCTCGCCTCGTCGAGCAATAGTAGTTCGGTCCCACCGAGCATTCCTCGTCCAATTGCGAGCATCTGTTGTTCTCCTCCGCTCAAGTTCTCTGCGTTGTTCGACGCGAGCTTCTCGAGCTTCGGAAAGACCGCATAGATGTCCTCTATCGTCCGGTTACCGCCGCGATCTGCTGGTATCTTTAAATTTTCTTCGACAGTTAGCTTTCCCCATACCTCCCTGTCTTCAGGGACGTACCCGAGACCGGCCTGAATCCGCTCATAAGGTTCCTTGTGGGTAATATCCTCTCCCTTGAATGTAATCGATCCGCGCCGCGGTTCGTTGAACCCAATTACACTTTTGAGCGTCGTTGTTTTCCCCGCTCCATTTCGACCGAGAATCGTGACGACTTCTCCGTCGTTTACCTCGAGAGAGACGTTCTTCAGTGCCTGACTCTGCCCGTAATACGTGTCGATAGCATCAATCGAAAGCATTGTCATACCTCTCCTCCGAGGTACGCATCGCGCACAGTTTCGTCCCGTTGAATCGTCTCCGGTGTTCCTTCCGCGAGAAACTGGCCATTATGGAGAACCATTACCGTCTCTGCAACGGTCATCACTACGTCCATGTTGTGCTCGACGATCAGGATCGTGAACTCGTTTGCCAGACTGGTTATTAACTCGAGCAACTCATCGATCTCGACCTGGCTCATCCCCGCTGTTGGCTCGTCTAACAACAGTACTTCCGGATCTCGAGCCAGCACGATAGCGAGCTCTAGAGCTCGTTTCTCACCGTGGGATAATGATTTAGCTGGATGATTGTACTTTTCGTCGAGGCCAACGCGCTCGAGTATCTCCATTGCCTCGTCGTGATACCGCTTTAGCCCGCTCATGTTGTGAAGTACGTCCCACCCTTGACCGTCTCTAGCGACGAGCGAGACTTGTACGTTTTCCACGACCTCAAACTCATTAAAAATATTCGTTATCTGGAATGAGCGCGCGACTCCTTTTTCGACGATAGACTCGGGTGACAGGTTGGTGATCGACTCTTCTCGAAAGTACACGTCTCCTGCTGTCGGGTCGAGCCGCCCCGTGAGCAAATTAAAAAGCGTCGTTTTCCCTGCTCCGTTCGGCCCAATCAACGCCCGAATCTCTCCGTCTTCGAGTTCGAAACTGACTGAATCGATCGCAGTAACAGCCCCGAACTTTTTTGTTAGTTTATCGCATCTAAACAATATGTTGGACATCTAGTATCCGACTAGATCTGAAATATAAAAAATCTACCGACTATGTTTGCCCAAATGATAGCATATGAGTTGTGTACCTCCAATTTTGCTCCCCGTTGCACTCGTGTCTCTGGTCGACTCGTCGTCACAGACAACCGGTCAGCTGAGTTGCTTCGTCGATGGATAGCACCCCAATCCGAATTTGATACAACTGTAATGTGTCAGGAGAGTTCTGGAATGACCTCCTCTCCGAACAGTCGAATCGATCTCGCGTTCTCCTCGAAGTTTAGTTTCGGCTGCCACATTCGTAACAGCATATGAATGTCACAGGCCGCCCCCCGTTCGGCCTCTCGAAGGCGTTCGACTATCGTTTCGGGACTCCCGACGAGCAGATTTTCTTTCAGCCGCTCGATTCGTTCTTCACCCAGATTTTCTAAAGTGAACTCGTCAGGATCACGATCTTTCGAGTGTTCGGCATATGCTCTACGTGTGTAGAGGAACGACGGAAGCATCGTCTCCCAGGCCTCCTCGTCGGTTTCGGCCACGTAACAGTAGTTCAGGATTCCAACGAGGAAGTCGTCCATATCGACGTCGTGTTCAGCCGCAATATAGTTCGACTGGTCTCCCCAATGGTCGAAGCCGTCTTCGCCGGCACCTGCATCTGACGGTTCCCAGCCCATGTTCGCGTTTCCGATGAACCCATCCCCACGGAAGGCAGCCCTGTCCACTGCTTGCTGAGAGGTCCCCCCGAGATAGATAGGTGGGCCATTTTCAGAAGCTGGCTTCGGTTCGACTTCCAGATCACTGTACTGATAGAGATCACCATCGTGGGACACCGGGCCTTCGGTCCACGCTTCTCGACAGATGTGAATCGTCTCGGCCACGTGTTTTGCACGCTCTTTCATGGACACGTCGAACACGTCGAACTCTCGTTCCATGTACCCCGCGCCGATTCCGAGATTGAACCGCCCGTCAGATAACAGGTCGACTGTTGCCGCATCTTCGGCGAGTTTTATCGGATGCCGAAACGGTGCAAGGAGAACGCATGTACCGATATCGATCGTTTCGGTTGCCGTTGCCAATCCGGCACAGAGGGTCAGTGGGGAGGGCGAATGCCCGTCAGGCATAAAGTGGTGTTCTGCCGTCCATGCAGCGTCGAAATCTGACTCTTCCGCTACTTGTACTAGGTCGACGATCTCCTGGTAGACGCCAGCGTTCGTTTTTCCCGACCCCGGCGGATTCTGCGCACTCAGTATTCCATATCCAAACTCCATAATACTGTCCTATATTTATGATTACTTAAATTTTCGCTCTCGTTTTCGGTTCGTGTCTGGCTCACCTTCCGATTCATACTCCTAGTCTCATCGACGCGTCCTGCTCCGATCTTTATTTGGAGTCTCAAGGGCGATCTCGTCCTCGCCACTCCTCAACCGCGTTTAAGTCCCAGCCCTCGTCAGGACTAACCCGGTAATCGTAATAAATCTCCGTTGAATCGAATTTCCACCCATCTGAAGTACAACGATACTGGTCCTCGTATCGACCCTGGATCAGCACCGGTCCGTCTGGTGTCACCTCCGGAACCGCTACGTACCAGATTCCACTCGCCTCGTCGCCATCGACGTCGATCAGCGGATTATGCATCATATGTGCTGAAAATGTGAGGAGTTCGTCCATCAATCGGCCGAACGATTCTATTTCGTCACGGCCGATAAAGGGCGTTTGCTCAACGTTCTGCTGTGGAAATTCGATCGTTGCGTCTTCAGTAAACAGAGTGATAAAACGGTCCCAGTTGTGAGTGTCGACGGTCGAGGCGTACTCGTACCGCAACTTCCGGATAGCTTCTTTCGCTTCCAGACGTCGAATCCGATCTTCGATATCCATGACAAGTACTTTGTCAAAAATACACTTATACATTTCCCCGCTCGGATAGCAAGGGCGTCCCCTTCTTGTGACGAGAGGCCCGCAAGCAGTGACGGTGAATAGCTGGTGTTCGCCCAGTTCGTGGCGGTCAACCGAGCGTTCGATCGAAACTCGACTGCCAAACGTGCCGACGGTACTGCCAAACGTGCCAACGGTAACACGATCGCAGCAGACGGCTGTTCGACGATTGGATCACATAACTGTGTTCGTAGGTGCTCTCTCGAAGCCATAGCGACGTGAAACACTTTCATCGCCATCGAAAGTTGATCGTGGGTTCGACGCATCTCAACTGCGCCGATAGAAACGGAGTCGAAGGTCGATCGCCGATAGTTATGAAACCCGAACCGACTTGCTGTTGTCAGAGTGAGGATCCGAGTGACAATTGGATCGTGAGATGTTACCAAAAGCAGACAGGAGGCAATGCCCGTGCGGGCAGGTGTGTCTTCGACTCGATCGTGTACATCAGTGTCCATTCGATTGCAACGACGTCGTTTCAGCGGCGTTGCAGGGAACGTTAGCCGACTACTCGATCGTCCCGTACTCTCCGCGGAAAAACGTCAGCGGTTTCGCCCCGGATCGGTTCGTGTCCGCTGACTGCACCTCACCAACGTAAATCGTGTGATCGCCTCCGTCATAACTCTCGAAGAGTTCACAATCGACGTATCCCAGGGTGTTTTCGAAGACTAGTGCTCCAGTTTCCTCTCTTCGGGTCGCTAGATCTTCGAACGGATCGTCCATCTCCTTGTGTGCACCAGCAAACCGATCAGAAATCTCCTGTTGGTCCTCCGCTAGAATATTCACCGCGAAGTTCTTCGCTTTCCGTGTGAAATCGTGTGAGGTTGTCCCTTTGTCTGCGTTGTACTGAACTAATGGCGGATCGAGGGACACAGAAGTGAACGAGTTCACCGTCATCGCGTGGTCGACGCCGTCGTGGTTCATCGTGACTACCGTTACGCCGGTCGCGAATGAACCAAGCGTTTCTCGAAAACTGCTGCCGTCGATCATTGATACGGGCTACGTTTTGTGAGAGTTTACTTATAGATTTGGGTGTGAACGTCGTGCTATCCCAGATACCGATACTTGAAACTGTCTCTCGCGGATCGCTACGGAGCATCGACGGTATACGAGTGGAGCAGTCACTGGGAACTTTGAGTGACTGTTCGGATGATATCAGCTCCCTCAACATACGGAATACCGTTCTTCTTTCCATATACTTTGGCGTCTTCGGGTGACAGTGCGTCACCCGTTTCGTCGTCAAGCATTTCACAGACGACTGCAGCAGGGGCGCGGTTTGCCGCCGTGGCCACTGCAATTGCCAGTTCCGTGTGTCCCTGCCGATCGTCAAGATTATCCGGGGCACCTCGTAGGAGGTGAACGTGACCAGGCACTTGGAACGTCGTTTCGAAGCTAACCTGCACCGGCTTGAGAGCTGCAGCCCCGAGCTCGCTGATGGTCAGTGCCCTGTCTTCGTCTGTGATCCCTGTGTAGGTGTCCCGATGGTTCACGGTCAGCGAAAATGACGACCGTTCGTCGTATCCACGGTGATCACAATCAGTAGCAGAGTGAGTCAGTTCGTCAGCGAGGAATGGAAGCTCCCAGGCGTCTGCGATCCGGTCACTGAGAGCCACACAAATAAGACCGCCAGCGTCGTTCCGAAGTCGAGCGACGGATTCGGGCGTAACGTCACCTGCGGGATACACTAAATCGGTCTCTCCCTCACGATCACCATGATCGTGGATGAGGATGGGGTTTCCAGCCCGAAATGCAGAAATGGCTCTGTCAACCGTGACGTTCGATGTCTCCCAGGTGTGATGAGTGGAATTACTCCGTGACATGGATCGTTATGTGATCTCCGTTCGTTAGTTCGAGTTCGTCTCGAAAGCTGACGGGACCGATGATTTCGATAGCGTCTTCACCGTGATGTGTCCGATCTGGAACGAGCACGTGTGCGGGCTCGAAAACGTCCTCGGAATCGGCCTCAACCCGAGCAGCGTAGCACGTTGCAGCACCGTACGTTCGCTCGTCGTCACTCCAGCTATCGATATCGATCCCCGATTTGACTTCGAGAACCGATCGTTCAGGAACGTCCCTCCGAGAGAGTGTAACGTTGAGTGTTCCCGGATATGGCTCGTAGCCGAGACGATTTTTGAATTGCTCCTTGTAACCGTCGAGACTGATGTAGTGTCTCGCCTCGTTCAATCCGTCGGTGACCGTTCCCTTGAAGATGAGCGGTGATTTCGAATTGAAGATCTGTTGGTATTGTTCAAACTCGCGCATGAGAACGTCCGTTCCCGCTGACGTGAGTGTTAACCGCTGTCCGTCTGCAACGATCTCGCGTGAGATGAGGCCCGCAGACTCGAGTTCACGCAGTCGCCGGGAAATTGTCTGGGTCGATACGGAGAGCGCCTTCGAAAGATTTCGAGTTGAAACGGTTATCGGAGCGTCTAATGCACCTTCGATGGCAAGATGTTTGAGTGTTGCCAACTCGTTACAATCGATCTCGTATGACTGGCTGTGTAACGTAATCATGGTTGTGATGCGTATACGATACGGCCGATACGGCAGCCGTATCATTTCTGTCGTCCGTAATCATTTTGGGAAGCAGGCGCAATAAAACTTTGGGTCGCCTACCACTCCGGCGCGTTGTGACGGTTCCAGACCAGATGGTGAGCGAGTTGTCGTCCCGCTATAACGCAATCAGTCCGAAGTCATGAAATTTATCCATCATTATCCCAGGGATTCGATCGGATTCACGCTTCGAACTCTCGTTGCTCTTCCGAGTTCGTCACTCCTGTCTGACACACCTCTACAATCGCAGAACCGTACTAGGGTGTCGGTTCACGTCCACAGTGACTGCCTCGTCGCCACTGTATCTCACGGATCGATCGAACTATTACTCGGGCAACAGTTAGAACCGAGCTGTTGCTCTTTCCATGCTACGACCGCTCTCTCCGTCCACGACCAAATCGTTCTGTAATAACGAATTCCTCGTCGTGTGGTCACATCCGACACTCGAGACGAGGACGCCGTCTCACACGTGGCAAGCCTTCCGATCGCTTCCGATAGAATCCACAAGACCATTACAGAGCCTATTAAACACCCGATACGGACTATATACGACATTACAGAACGGCTGTCCCGTCGTACCTGACTCGGTCTGCAAGGATACCAATGTCGTGTTGGTCTCGCTTTGTTACCTATGGCTCGGTCCCCCCGCTTGCGGTCTGGTGAATGTCGTCTCGTCAGTGTCGATCTCGTCTCCGGCGGGCAACCGGAGCAGATTCAACCTGACCGGGACCTTATTTACATAGGTATGGATGTAAAAACCTGGGTTAGGCAAGACATTACAAATGTACTATTGTAAACTTCGGAGTCGCCGATAGCGACTCGGACAATTTGTGTCGCATCAATAGTAGAGTCTCCGGCCACGGAACAGCGAATGATTGTCTTATCGACAGGTATCCGGAGATGATTCAACCTGACCAGGAATATTTACACAAGTACGAATGTAAATATCTTTGGGGCAGGTGAGATATTACAAATGTACTATTGTGAATTTGGGGCGCCGATAGCGGCCCGGACACTTTGTGTCGCATCAATAGTAGAGTCTCCGGCCACAGAACAGCGAATGATTGCCTCATCGACAGAAATCTCGTTGCTGGTCTCTGAAGGGCAGAGCACCAGTGTAAAGAGATGGTGTGGCCGGTCGACTGGGTGATTCTCGGGGAAGATCAGGTAATTCGGCGGCGACCAATCGCGTGTCCTGGATCCTTGTTTGAACAGCTGTTCGGTAACATACCACAGTATACGTTCGCTATTACCGTACTTGTGTCGTCACACGGGTGAAATGCCGTATATATCCCGTTCGGGCGCTGATTCGGGGGTCATTGCTAACGAGAGTAGCGCAACTATCGTTATTTAGAGCCGGTGAGGGAGACATTCGTTCGTAGTTATCCGGTATTATCGAACAAAATTGCTTACCCTCCGTCCGAAGAACACTTATCAGTTCCGTTACCTTCCTTTGACTCTACGGTCTTCAATTCGCACACGATCTGTGGGTTAATTATTTATAAGGTTCTACCCAACTGTTAACTGGAACCATGGCATCGGATGATCTCGGTAAAAAAGAGCAAGAACTCAAGAACAAATACGTAGAGCGTGTCGGATACTGGCCCGAAGCGTACGATGAGTGGGTTCGGTTAGACCCAGATCTCTTCGAGGAGTATCTGGAACTGGCTGCACACCCGTGGGAAAATAACGCGATCCCACGAAAAAATAAAGCACTCATCAGAGTAGCGATCGACGCTTCAGTCACACATCTCTACGAGGGGGGGCTCAGAGATAGTATTCGGCTTGCGTTCGAGGAAGGAGCCACTGTTGACGAAATTGTAGACGTAATTGAAAGTATCACGTTCGTATCGATGCACACCATAATCGACGGGTTGCCGCTGCTTGAAGACGAAGTCGGTCTCCCGGACGACGTGTTGGATGAGGAACGTGCCGAACAGGACAGAGTCCGCGAGTACTTCAAGGAGAGTCGTGGATGGTGGCATGAACTTTGGGAGCCCCTCCTCGCTCTCGATCACGAATTCCTGGAAAAACACACCGATGTTTCGGGCCATCACAGCAAAAACTGGTCACTTGACCCGAAGCTGAAACAGTTCATCTATATTGCGATAGATATGTCCACAACCCAACTGTACACAAAGGGTGCACGAGTTCATATCGAGTCGGCCATCGAACATGGCGCGACCCGGGACGAACTCATCGAACTTCTCGAGTTTGTTAACCACCAGGGGTACGATACGATGCGGTTCGCTCTCCCAGTCCTGGCAGAGGAAGCACGGAGAGCTGGCAAGTACGACGACTGAGGCGGAAGAGCTGATGATGAAGGCAGTTCGCTACCACGATTTTGGTGGTCCATCAGTCAGTAGCGTCGATGAGATTGAACCCCTAACCCCCCGCGAACAGGAGGTCTCGATCGACGTGCGAGGCATCGGTATTAACCCGTCGGATATCCTCCGACGAACGGGGGCATTTCGCAACGAACTCCCCCTGATACCCGGGAAAGACGTCGCCGGAATCGTTACAGGAACCGGTGACGACGTCGATCGGTTCGAGCCCGGCGACCGAGTGTTCGGGTACATCCCTCACTCGAACGTCCCTGGATCGGGCACCGATCGGCAGGGAACGTACGCTGAAAACGTCGTCGCACTCACTGACCGACTAGCTCACCTTCCGTTGCCGGTATCTTTCGAGTCGGGTGCAGCGATCCCTGCAGTCGCGGTGACCGCTTGGGAGGCACTGGTCCGATACGGTGGGTTGCAACCAAGCGAGACCTGTCTGATTCATGGCGGAAGTGGTGGCGTTGGTCACGTTGCCGTCCAACTGGCCTCCACGATGGGAGCGAACGTCGTTGCCACTGCTGGTGACCGTGAGAAGCGACAACGAGTCAGTGAGCTAGGTGCCGATCGAGTGCTCGATTACAGTCGCCCGGATCTAGCCGACGGCATTCTCGAGGAGTGTTCGAACCGTCCAGCCGTCATTCTGGACCATCGGGTTGGTGACTATTTACAGCTAGATGTAGACGTAATCGATCAGCACGGGACGATTGCTATTATTGGTGGCTACGAGGACAGTCCACGGATAGATATTTCGACGGCACTCCTGAAAAACGTCACCATCGTTCCCTATACGGTTTCCCTGACCCGGAACATTGGGACGATACTCGAGCGAATAGCTGCACTACTACGGGAGAACAGACTCTCAGTAGATGTCTGGAAAACGTTTCAACTAAAGGAAGTGGCCGACGCCCAGCGAACCGTCTCGAATGAGAGCTTCGTCGGAAAAGTCGTGATGGTTCCGTAACTCAAACCCCGATGTATCGACACGGACGGAACGATACACTATTACTTGGAATTAAACCTCAGATATAGATAAAAATAAAAGGGGACGCAGGCGTTTCACTGCTCCTTCGGGGATCAGAAATACTCCGGATAGTGTCTTGGCCACAGATCTAGCTGCCTGTCCAAACCATCGAGGTCGTGTGCTGACGTGAGTGCAATGACCTGGTCAAAACCCTGTTTTTCGTATTCCTTGAGCCCGTCTCGTACGTCTTCGATACTTCCGATGATATAGTTTTCTTCGTAGTGTTCCTTCGGCCACGTCGTATGTTGCTGGTAGACCTTGAGCTGGCGTTCTTTTGCCAGCTCGGTATCCGCATTCGGAACGAGATGAGTGTAACTGACGGCGAGTTTGGCGTATGCTGCCGGGTCCTCGTTTTCGGATTTCAGGTACGACGCGAACGCCTTCCAGTCGTGTTCCAGTTCGTCTGCCGTCAACCCGGGTGCTAGCCACCCATCTGCGAACCGCATTCGCTCTTTGATCGCCATAGGAACGAATCGCGATCCATCCTCGCGATCGACTCCACTCCCTGCGAGCAGAATTTCTGGAGGGCGGTTCAGTCGTGGCGTGATCGTTAGATTCTCCACTTGATAATAGTCGCCGTCAAAGGTGACTTCCTCTTCGTGGAGGAGGCGATACAACAGTTCGATTCCTTCAGTGAATCGTGACGACCGCTCCTCGAACGGTACGTTTGCGCTATCGAACTCCGCCTCATTGTAACCGAGCCCGACACCGAGTGTCACTCGACATGATGAAAGATACTGGACCGTTGCGACGCGTTTTGCGAGTAGTACTGGATTCCGAAGTGGAAGAATGAGGATCCCGGTCCCGAGCGGTAAGCGTTCGGTCGCACCGGCCATCTCCGCAACTGTCGTCAGCGGATCCATAAACGACGTTTTGTAAGTTGGTGGACGCACGAGATGTTCGGGCATCCAGAGACCACCGAACCCATTTTCTTCTACAGTTTGTGCGAACTGTTTCAGCCGCTCCGGCGGAACTGCGAACTCGTCTCTGGCAAACGATGGGAAGGATATGCCGATTTTCATACAGAGTGACGTACAGCGGTTCTATTAAGTCTTTGCGTTCAAAATCTCCGATGAAATCGCCGCGGCGGGTCCCCCATCAGTGCTCGGTAAGCCGCTCTAAATCCGCCGGATCATGGAGGATGCTCACGGTTGCCCCCTCCGTCGCGGCCATATGTCTGACCGATCGAATTGATTCGAGTGTCTTCTCGACTGACCAATCGAACGTCATCCACAGCTCCTGTTCGTACGCTTCGCGACAGTAGGCGACGTCAGCAGCCAAGATCACCGTTTCGTTGGGACCGAGAGTCACGGCCACCGACTGATGGCCGGGTGTGTGTCCAGGTGTAGGAACGCAACGTACACTACCGTCGCCGAATAGATCGTACTCACCGCTAATGGCGCTCACGTCGTATTCCCGAAGCGGGGCAAAGTCGTCGACGAGGTAAAACGGATGTTGCTCTTTCTCCGGCCACCAGGCGTATTGAAGTTCGTCGCGCTGGACGACGAATTCGGCCTCGGGAAACGCATCGATATAACCGGTGTGGTCGAAATGGAGGTGGGTGAGGATTACGTAATCGATCTCGGATGGTTCGTACCCGAGATCCGCGAACTGAGCGGTCGGCGGCTGGGTATTTTTTATATCTGTTCCCGCAACCATTCCCTCGAGATGTGAAGCTCCGTACGTTTCTGGATCCTCGACGAGCTCGTGGTTGAGTCCAGTGTCGACCAGCACGGTACCCTCGGGATGGTCGATGAGGTAGACTGGAATCGAACACGTGAATGATCCAGTATCGAGACCTACAACGGGTGTATATGGAAACGTCAAGTTCGCCGTGTTTAACGCATGCAGCTGTGTTTCGCTCATACATTACCTAGTATTCCCATCAACGTATTAAAATCTCGGGATCGTATGGAGGTCGAGTGTAAGAGCCGAGAATCTCGATTGGATCGTCGCGACCTACTCACGTACTCGACGGGCCGAGCACGCGATCGGCGATGATCTTTCGGTGAATTTCGTTTGTCCCTTCACCGATCGTCAACAGCTGCGCATCGCGAAGATATCGTTCGGGATTGTACTCTTTCGTGTACCCGTTCCCACCAAGAATCTGAATCGCCTCATGGGCATTTTCGACGGCTGCTTCGCTGGAATACAGCTTGGCGATGCTCTCTTCCCGGCCCTTGTCCCCATGGCCGCGGTCAGCAAAGTCCGCGGCTCGCAGGGTAAGGAGGTTAGCGATGTCTGCCTTGACTTCCATCTCTGCAATTTTCCAGCGAATCCCCTGAAAGTCACCGATCGGCTGTCCGAACTGTTCTCGCTCTTTCGCATACGCTGTTGCGTCTTCGACGGCCGCACGTGCCATTCCCGAACACCGTGCAGCGACGTTGACGCGCCCGACGTTGAGGCCCTGTACCACATGCATGAATCCTTCGTTCTCCTCGCCGATCAGGTGTTCTTCCGGGACGCAAACGCCGTTCAAATGGAGATCACAGGACTGGACGCTATTGAGCCCGAGCGTATCCCATTCTTTCCCGATTTCGAAACCATCGGCATCGGTTGGAACGAGAAACGCGCTTATGTTGTGGTACCGATCACTTTCGGGGCCTGTCTTCGCAAGCACGGAAATGACGTCGGCATTCGGTGAGTTCGTAATCCAGCGTTTTTGACCGTTGATGACCCACTCGTCACCGTCACGCTCTGCCTGACACTCCATCGCTGCATTGTCACTTCCCGCGTTTGGCTCGGTCAGGCCGAAGGCTCCGACCGTATCGTACGTCGCCATCTCGGGGAGATAGGTCTCTTTGAGGTAGTCGTTCCCGTATTTCTGGATGAGCGAGGCGGTGATAACGTGAACATTGATCGCGCTTCCAAGCGCCATCAGTCCTTTCGAAAGCTCCTCGATGATCAGTGCATATTCGACCATTCCGTATCCCAGACCACCATACTCCTGGGGCAACGTCGTTCCCATGATCCCCTGGTCTGCGAGTTGTTGGAGCAATTCCGCTGGATACTCGTGGCCGCGATCGAGTTCCCTGGCGACCGGTTCGACTTCCTCTTCGACAAATACCTGAATAGCATCTCGCACTTGCCGCTGTTCTTCCGTTAGTTCGAAACGCATAGTGTGGTATCATAATAGACTTAGCCGAATTATATAAGCTTTCCTACGCCGACGAGTGTACGGCCGAACGAGTCGATCACTCCAGTCGCTTTTCGATGAACTGCCGGATTTAGGAAGGTGATCCAGACACAGGGTGTCTGCGGTAATCGAACACCTTTCTTCTCCGCTACGATCGTTCTGTTGTATCTTTTCCCTGATCGTCAGTTCTGATATTTGGTGGGTGAGATACCTGGTTATCAGTTAGGAAGGTCGACATTACTCGGTATCGTATTCGTAGAATCCGGCTCCAGCTGCTACCCCCGCATGACCCTCCTCAACCAACTGGACGAGGTATTCGGCGGGTTCGTAGCGGCTTTCACCGTATTTTTCGTGGAACGTAGAGAGCTTCTGTACGATCGTCCCCAAGCCGATTTCATCAGCACGTTCACAGATTCCAACCGGAAAGCCTGCGCCCAGTTGCATCCCTGTATCTATATCTTCGACAGTGGTGACGTCCTGTTCAAGTAGTTCGGCAGCTTTGTTGGCCATACAGGCTTCGACATGGAGCGTATCGAACGTGACGCCATCGCCCTGCTCATACATCGGGCCGTCACCGTTCTCGTAATCGTAGTACCCGACGCCTGCCTTGCGGCCGTACTCGCCGGCGTCAACCCGTTCTTGCATAACTGGTGGTATCGGGATGTCTCCCGCCTGTCGAACATCGTATGCAATGTCGATGCCGGACAGATCGGCGAGTTCGAACGGTCCCATCGGGTAGTTCCGACAGTGTACCATTGCAGCATCAGCTTCAGGTATCGTGGCCTCACCACGCGAAACCATCCACGCAGGTTCGTCGATGAACCCGTGCAGTATGTTGTTTACGACGAACCCGAATACGTCCTTTTGAACCTCGATCGGCTTCTTGTCGAGCGAGTTGACGAACGAAAGTGCCCTGTCGACTGTCTGGTCACTCGTTTTCGCACCGTAGATGACCTCGACGAGATCCATCTTCACTGGCGGATTGAAGAAGTGGAGACCGACCGCTCGTTCCGGTCGCGATATTTCGCTCGCTATCTTCGACACGGAGAGACTCGAGGTGTTCGACGCGAGAATGGCATCTGTCGATGCGTGGCCGTCAATATCCTCGAAGATTGTTCGCTTCAGCTCCAGATCCTCAGAGACTGCTTCGATGACGACGTCCGCGTTTTTTACTGCGGATGCTGTTTCGGTCTCCGTGTCGATACGACCGGCAACCGTATCTACTGACTCGATAACTCCATTTTCCGCCAACTTGTCGAGACTCCATTCGATACGTCGGTACCCTTCGGCGAGCGCGTCCGAATCAACGTCCTGGAGTGTGACCGAGTATCCAGCCATCGCGGTGATCTCCGCGATACCGTGGCCCATTGTCCCGGCACCAATGACTGTGACGTTCTGGATGCTTTCGACCGTCATGAGAGATAATCCTAGCTCATCCATCATAATTCCGTCGATAGGTAATGGGAGTAAACAGCTACAACACGTCGAACGCTTTGGCCTGTTCGACTATTTGGGCCGCTCGCTTCCGGTGTGCGATATCTACCATCTGACCGTCGAACTGGAAGACACCGTCGTCATCGCTTTCGTCGAATGCGTACAGTAATTCCCTTGCCTCCTCGGCTTCAGTCACGCTGGGTGTGAAGACGTTGTTTACGATCGGAACGTGATCCGGATGGACCACCTGGAAGCCTGTATACCCGTATTGTTTGACCATTTCGGCTTCGGCAGTGAGTCCGTCGGTATCCGCTACGTCGAGCCACGGCCCGGCAATAAACTGGTTGAGTCCTGCTGCTCGTCCTTCCATCAGCAGTTTCGAGAGGAAAAATCGACGTTCGTCGGCTCCTTTCGTCCATTCGAAACCCAGTGCTCGTTCGATATCTCCGCCTCGACTCGAGGCCCCAATCAGGGCGCTGACTCTATCGGTTGCCTCGCACAACTCTTCAGTTCGGGTAAAACCCCACGCTGTCTCCGGAAGCAGCGCGATCTGTATCGGCGTCTCCAGACCACGGATCGTCTCGAGATAGTCGATAACGTGGGCTATCCGATCGACGTTTTCTACGGTAGACAGTTTCGGTACGACGATCACATCGACCTCTTCTCGAACAATAGCGTCGATATCGGCGTCGAACTCGGTGGTATCCGGCGGATTCACTCGAACAGCGAATACCGTGTCTTCGGACGCGGCGTCCGGCAACGCTTCCGAAAGCACGTTTCGAGCGTGCGCTTTTTCCTCGGGTGGAACAGCATCTTCGAGGTCGTAGATGATTGCGTCAGCCTCGTACTTCGTAGGGGCTGAAGCGACCCACTCCGAGTTGTTCGCAGGTACGTACAACAGCGATCGAACCGGTTTCATGTCTGGAGATCAGCGGCGTCAGGTGCGTGCTTCATCAACGCGACCCGCGTGC
Organism: Halosolutus amylolyticus; assembly: GCF_023566055.1. Lineage (NCBI taxonomy): Archaea > Methanobacteriati > Methanobacteriota > Halobacteria > Halobacteriales > Natrialbaceae > Halosolutus > Halosolutus amylolyticus. The sequence goes on from NZ_JALIQP010000007.1 coordinate 20,105, forward strand.
ACGAACAGACGGTTTCGCCGTCCTGATTGATACCGCGGTGCTCGAATGTCACGATGCCGCTGTCATCGCGGGACTCGCTAGTTCGCTTGTCGATAATTTCCGTTTCAGAATATACCGTATCGCCGACGAAAACCGGACGTGGAAACGAGATTTCTTCGAACCCGAGATTGGCCACCGTCGTTCCCATCGTCAGGTCAGTTACCTGCGCACCGACCACCACTGAAAGGGTAAACATACTGTTCATCAATCGTTCGCCGAACTCCGTCTCCTCAGCAAAATGGCGGTCAAGGTGGAGTGGTTGCATATTCAGTGATGACAACGTCCAGAGCGTATTGTCGAACTCGGTCATCGTTCGTCCTGGCCGGTGCTCGTAGATATCACCCACTTCTAGCTCTTCGTAGTACTTGCCACGTGCTTGGTATCGCATACCAATGATTGTTTTCGTATCTGGGAAATAAGCGTTGTCTTTTTCCTGCACAAACGAAATCGATTTATCGGTATCCGCTCGCGGTGTGATGACTGACCACTTTCTGAGGTTCCAACGACCCGCCAACGTCTGGGATCGTAACAGCCCGTTTGCTCTCGTGACACTCCATGTCCACGAAATCGACAGTGGCATTTTATTATAACAGCATGGTGGCGAATATAATCCATGGAGGTGTGATGGGTTATTTGTCGGTGTTCTCCCCTCTGTTCAGATAAAGAATTAAATATATGGGACAGAATTGGTAGTGGTGTATGCTCACTACTGACAAGCCGAATAGGCGAAAAATCTTGGCAATGACGGCTGCTGGCGCAGCTGGGGGGCTCGCGGGCTGTCTCGGCGGAGATAACAACGGCCCTAACGACGGATTCCGTCCGATCGAAGCATCCGAAATTCCGCCGGACGGGACGGAAGGCTCTGTAAACAGCTGGCACATCTTCAACGGCTGGATGGAAGCGATTACCGATTCGTTCGAAGATGAATACGGCTTGTCCGTCAATCATGCATTTCACGCCAGCCCGCAACCTGTCCGAGCAGAACTAAACCAGGGCAACAGTGAGATTGACGTCTCATTCGGACTACCGAATATCCTCCAGGAAGGACTCCAAGACGACAACAATTGGTTCGAGCCACTTCCAACAGAAATTATGGATGGGTGGGAGTCGAATCTCGAGGAAGTGAAAGAACTGGACGAAGAACACTTCACAAACGACGACGGCGATGTCGTCGCAATTAGTTACTCTAGTGACTGGGCTCCAGCACTAGTATACAATACCGACTACTTCGACGAACCACCGGATTCGTGGGACATCTTCTGGGAAGAGGATCTAGCAGGCGACATCGCACTCAGCCAACTCCACACCTATCCATGCCGAATCGCTGCGCTATACACGGGTCAGGATCCGACCGATCCCGATGATTTCGAAGAAATTGAAGAGGTACTCGTCCAACAACGGGACCTCAATCAGACGTACTGGGGTGATTTTTCGATGGCACAGGAGATGATGTCCCGTGAAGATATCGTCGCGACCGTCAATACGCCTGGCCGGGCATCGCTCTCTCGATTCCAGGACGACGCGCCAGTCGATTGGACGATTCCTCAGGAAGGAAGCGTTCTGGATTACGGACAGATGTTTATCCCGACAGGGGCACCCAACCCAAGAGGTGCGTTAGCATTCCTCGACTGGGCTCTTCGCCCCGAAAACCAGGTTCGACTGTTCACTGAACACGCAACTGCTCCGACTATTTCTGCGTTCGATGACTACGCTGAAGAACTGGATCTTTCACAGGAACAAATCGACTTCATCGACGACAGCGACCGAGTCCCAGACGACATACCTGATTATAATAATATCGAAGAAAGCGCCGAGGTAAACGCAGAATACGCCGATCTCTGGACGCGTGTGATGGGCGCATAAGCGACCGTCGTCATCGTCAGACCCGTTTGTCACCTTCCGAACGTTGTGAACTCGGAGTTATTGAGTATGCGGCTCACTTGTCCACTGTTCTGCTGGCCGAGACCACGATCGATTGCGAACCGAATTCCGGACAGAGAATCACGAAACCCTGGTTGCGTTCTATCAGCAAAACTAGGGAAATAACTATACCAAAAATTATATAATATGAGGTGTAGAAATGGTATCTCATGTCACACCATATCGAGATAAATAACCTCACAAAGCGCTATGGTTCGCTCATCGCTATTGACGATATTTCTTTTTCGGTCGAGAAAGGAAGTTTCGCAAGTATTGTCGGACCAAGTGGTTCCGGCAAGACTACAGCACTCCGCATGATTGCCGGGTTTGAAGACCCCACAAATGGAGGCATTGAGATTAATGGTCGTGATATCACGGACGACCCGCCATTCGAACGCGACGTCAATATGGTGTTTCAAAATCTGGCACTCTTTCCACATCTGACCGTTGCGGAAAACATCAAATATGGTCTCAAATACGGTGGGGAATCCTACTTGACCGAAGAAATTGATCGGAAAGTCGAGACGATGCTAGAGATGGTTAATCTCCCTGGCTATGGAGACCGAGACATTTCCGAATTAAGTGGCGGGGAGCAACAACGAATCGCGTTGGCAAGGGCTGTTGTCAAGGAACCAGAAATTCTACTCTTTGACGAGCCACTGGCCTCGCTAGACCGAAAACTGAGGCAAGAAATGAAGGTCGAACTCCAACGAATTCAATCCGAGACTGGAATCACATTTCTATATGTGACGCACGATCAAGAAGTAGCACTTTCCGTTTCTGACCAGATGATCGTAATGAAAGACGGCGAGATCGCACAGCGAGGTGAACCGAAAGAGATCTACGATCAGCCGACCTCTGCGTTCGTCGCCGATTTCATTGGTGATGCAAACATCGTCACAGGATCGATCGGCGAAATCGGTGAAGATTACGTCACTGTCGATATCGAGGGTGAGACTCTGCAGATCCCGGTTGAGGATACCATCAGCCGGGAGCTGATTGCCACTCGTTCTGTGGGAAGCGAGTTTGAGGTCGGGTTCCGACCACACGATGCGACACTGTCGAGTAAAAAGTTGCCTGAGAGACTCAGCTTTGGCGGGACAGTGACCGGCAAAACGTATGCTGGCGAAAAGTACCAGTATCTCGTCGATATCGAAAATAACACTATCACGATCAGTGATACGAGCGGCGAGTACAACATTGGTGACTCGATCTACGTCGGTTGCGATCACTCGGCCATCCACACGTTCGAGACGACGAAACAGAAACGCGAGGTCGAAGCATGAAGCAATATTCACACTGGATCGATCGACTGAAGCAGTTCAAACGATCGGACGACAGGACTGGACTGCTATTCGTCGTGGGGATTCCGTTTACCGTTCTCTTACTATTCTTCATCATTCCCCTCTTCTTGATGGTTAGACTGTCTTTTCTGGAAGACATGCCACCTGCGGCGTATACGCTCGAAAACTACGTTGCAATTTTCACCGAAGGTGTGTACGTCGACGTTATCCTGTTCACATTGTACGTCACAGTCATAACTACAGCAGTCGTTATCACTCTCGGCTACGTACTCGCATATTCGATCATCTATTTCTCCCGGAAAACAACATTTTTATTACTGATGGTGATTCTGCCCTTCTGGGTGAATTACATCGTTCGGATGTATGCCTGGATCAACATCTTACAGACCGACGGGCTGATTAACTGGATCGAGTCGTTGCTATTCTCGTCCGATCCCAGCGGGTATATGTTCACGACCACTGCAGTGCTGATCGGTTTCGTGTACATCTGGCTTCCGCTTTCGACACTCCCGATCTATGCTTCGATACAAGGACTGGACGATAACCTGAAAGAAGCAGCGAAAGATTTGGGGGCGGGACCGATCAGGACGTTCTTCACCGTGACGCTTCCACAGACAAAGAGTGGTGTCATTGCAGGTACAATTCTCGTGTTCATCCCAACGTTTGGAGCGTTCATTACCCCAAGCATGTTGGGTGGGACGGATCATCTGATGGTTGGAATGGTGATCGAAACCCAGTTCAACCAGGTCGGAAACTGGCCGCTTGCTGCAGCGATGGGAACGGTTCTAACGGTTATCGTGGTGGCTCTATTAGTGGTCGGATCGTACTTTTCAGATGACGTGGCTGGTGGAATCGGAGGTAGTGACAAATGAGTCTCCGTTCCAACGCGGCAGCGTACGTCGAGCGTGCTGTGGAACGACACGCGAAACGAATGGCGCAGGTTGCGCTTCTTGCCATAATGCTCTTCCTCTGGGTCCCGTTGCTTATCGTTACGATCATGTCCTTTTCCGACTCCGGTGTCCTCGCGTTCCCACCCGATAGGTTCACACTCGACTGGTATCATACGTTCTTCGGGGACAGCACTGCGAGAGACGCCACGATTACCTCGGTAAAGGTAAGTCTCGTTTCTGTGCCGATTGCCGTCATCCTCAGTACGCTGGCTGCCTACGGGCTGACAAATTATAAGTTCCGAGGGAAAGATGGGTTCAATCTTCTCTTGATCCTCCCGATCATCGTCCCCCTCGTCGTGACGGCAGCAGCCCTGTTTACCTTCCTCAACACGGTCGGCATCGGGTCCGGATTTACTAGTGTCGTAATTGCTCACATCGTGCGAGCGGTCCCCTTTGCTGCGATCGTAATCATCCCGTCGTTCTTGAGTCTCGATAAGTCGCTCGAAGAGGCTTCGATGGACCTGGGCGCGTCGCGCGTTCAAACGTTTATAAGAGTGACGCTTCCTAACGTCCTGCCCGGCATTATCGCTGGGACGTTGCTGGCATTTGCCATTTCGTTCAACGAATTTGTCTATACACTCTTCGTCCGTGACACGGCGACGCAGACGCTCCCGATTTATATCTGGAACGAAATCCAGTTCGGCGCATCACCGGAGGTAAACGTCATCAGCGTGTTGTTCATCGTTATCTCACTCATCGCTGTGATCTTCGCAGTGGTCTTTACGCGCGTCGAACGATTGATCACTACGTGACCGATCTCGCCGATACGAATCGGTTATAGATCTCTGAACTGCGGCTCGCGATCTTCGAGGAACGAACGAACGCCCTCTTCGTGCTCGGGTGTTCCCATCATTGCACCCTGTGCGATCGCTTCGTTGTCGAGTACTGACTCGAACGGCAAGTGTTGTGCATCGTCGATCAGCCGCTTTGACTGACGAAGGGCACGAGTTGGACCGTCAGCGATCGTTTCGATGATCTCCTCTGCGTTCTCGTCGAACTCCTCATCCGCGAAGACGTGGTTGAATATGCCGATGTCTGCCCCTCGGTCGGCGTCGACCAGCTCTCCTGTATACACCAGCTCTTTCGCAACGTTCGAGCCGACCAGCCGTGGCAGGAAGTAGGATACACCCGTATCGACCGTGAGCCCGACCTGTCTGAACCCGAACCCAATTCGGGCTGTTTCGCTGGCGAGCAATAGGTCACACGCCAAAGCGAGGCTCGCACCGGCACCGACTGCCAGCCCATCGATCTTCGCTACAGTTGGAACTGACGCCCGAAAGAGTCTCGTAACGACTCTGTTCGCACCACTCGAGAGCCGTTCTGCTTGCTCCATTACTTGCACATCAGTACCGACTCGCTCTTTCATCCCGTCGATATCACCACCGGCCGAGAACGCCTCTCCGCGCCCTTCGAGGACAATACACCGTACGTCGTCACGTTCCTGTACTTCGTCGAGAGCTGTGAGAATTTCGTCCCCCATCGACGGGACGTACGCGTTGTATTTCTCTGGCCGATTCAATTCAATGCGCGCAATCCCCTCTGAAAGTTCGAACGAGACGGTATTGGATTCACTCATCTGTATCCCTCCCCCCGATCTGTACGGGCTGTGGTGAACGAACGGATCGAGACGAAGTCGTGCCGGACCATTGGAAGCTACCACGGCTGGTGCGTGGTGTTCTCTCACACATGTCGGTCAAAATAATTCATGCGCAACCAAAATGGTATCGATTACTCACCAATCATTTTCTTATATTGGTCAACGTGATTTTACATACGCTTGACCGATCGTGTCAGGCGTTCGTCTGCCACCTGAGTATCCTCTTTCTGGATAGGGAATTCGCCTGCCCCCTGACGGGCGTTATCGACGGATCGCTATTTTCACTTTCAGTCACTCTAATCGCGACGGACGATCTTTCCGAGCCTGTCGCGAGCAGTCTGAAGCGTCGTCCCGATATCTGCTGTCGGTGATCTGTGAGTCTCCCCCCGGTGATTGTCCGATAGCGTTCGCACCAGATCCAGAATCGCATTTGAGTTCGTTTCGGTGGTCGTATCCGGATGCATCGACGAGTCACCGGGCGAATCTGTTGGCTCGACGATCATCGCCTCACACTCCAAACAGGTGAAATATGTGTTCTTCCCGTTGTCGCTCCCAACCCGGGTCAGTGATTCATGCGTACATCCGTCGGTATCGCCGATCGCTATACAGTTGTCTGTTGCTTTTATTTCATCTTCCCTCATGTTGCCTGAATCGTCGTTGTCCATGCTGGCCCATTGAGGTGGCAGGCTTTCAAAATTGTCATCACTGTTTGACACTACCGGAATGTATAGCCACAATCAATGTTGGCACTGTAGACAGGAGCTGTTACCGGTTGACTCGGTTGACCTACTTCGTAACCGGGAAGCCAACCAGAATTACGGGTGTGTAAACTCGATCGCCACCCCCTGTCCGAATCCGACGCAGGCCGTCGCAATACCACGGTCGGTTCCTCGTCGTTGCATCTCGTGGACTAGCGTAACTGGAAGCCGGGCACCGGAAGCGCCAAGCGGATGTCCGATCGCAATAGCACCGCCGTTGACATTGAACGAGTCGTCATCGATACCCAGTTGGCGCTTGCAGTAGACCGTCTGGCTGGCAAACGCTTCGTTGAGTTCTACGAGCCCGTAATCCGACATCGAACGGTCAGTCCGATCGAGAATTTCCCGGACCGCGGGCACTGGCCCGATCCCCATCACGTGCGGATCGACGCCAACGACAGAGTGTTGGCCGACGTGAGCGAGAATATCCAGGCTATAGTCATCAGCGAAGGACTGACTGGTGACCATCACGGCCGCTGCACCGTCGCTCATCTGTGAAGAGTTACCTGCGGTGACTGTACCGTTCTCTTCGAATACGGGTGGCAGGGATGCCAGTTTCTCTGCGGTTGTCCCTGGTCGAAGCCCTTCGTCTTCTGTAATGATTTCCTCACCGTTGTCGATCGGAACGATTTCGTCGTCGAATCGACCCTCTCTGGTCGCGTCGACGGCTCGTTTCTGGCTGGTCGCTGCATATTCGTCCTGTGTTTCTCTCGAGACGCCGTACTGTTCGGCGACGGTTTCTGCAGTCTGACCCATGGCCAGCTCGTCGAGATCGTACGCGTTATCCAACCCTGGAATTTGGCTCCGGTCTTCTGCCCGCTCGACGCGAGTCATGCTTTCGACACCGCCTGCGATGATGCATTGACGCTGGCCTGCACGAATGGCGTCGGCAGCACTCATAATCGCATGCGCAGACGAAGCACACTGGCGGTCAATAGTTGCAGCGGGAACCGATTCCCCGAGGTCGGAGAGGAGTGTGATCGTTCGTGCAATATTGTTCCCCTGTTCACCTTCTTGCTTGACACACCCCCACTGTAGATCGTCGACCTGCTCGCCCGAGAGGCCAGTGTCGTTCAAAAGGGCGTTCACGACGGGAATCGAAAGCTGTTCACTACGGATATCGGCGAAGATACCATTCTTTTTTCCCTGTGGCGTCCGGCACAAACTTACGAGTACGGGCTCCATGCCATCAGTAATAGGTGGTAAGAGATTAAATTTTTTTGGGTGTTCCGTGGCTTCGGTTTTAGTCAACGATCAATATCATCGGCGTGGTTCAGTCACAACCCGGTCCGTCCGTATTCAACTCTGGTATTCCTCTCCTTTTCGTCCTGTCATCTCTTCTATCTGGATTGCAACGCGCGTTACGTCCGACATCGGTTCAGTGGGCGGGTAGAGCGTCGGAAACAACGCATTATCGTCCAGTACCTCTTTTGCGTATTTGTCATCCGTCACTTCCTCCAGCATGCCGTTTACAACGGTGCTTTTCCACTTTAGGCGGGTTTCGACGTGATATGCGGTCAGCGACACATGCTCGGTGTCAGTTATGTAATCTACTTTCTTGCTCTCGTCTCCGAACGTGATCAGATTCATGAAAATGCGATCACCATCGTATCCAAACGACATCGGAACACCATACGCTTCACCACACCCCATTAGCGACAATATCCCGTGTCCCTGTTCGTAGAGAAAGTCGTCTATTTCATCCTTTCCCATTTCTATGCCCCTCATTCGCTCTTCGGTCTCAATCATAGGACAACTGGAACTTCCTCCGTCAGCTGTTCATATGTGAACATACTTCTAATCGGCTGGGAACCAAGCTAGACATTATATAATGAACCGATCTGATAGCCATGGTCTCTACAGTGTGACCACCTACCGGCTTCGACCTGACGACTCGTCACGGGTACTGGACACCAGAGCGCAGTCGTGGGTGTTATACTGTCGGACAGAACTGTTATGAGAATTCGCCGCTCCTGTCAGGCGAATTCTCTTCAGAGACTTCTGCCCGGCAGTATTACCCCACATTCGAATTTCGACATTGGAGCATTCCGTTCCCCCGATAGGTTATGATACATTCGTCGTGCTGGTTGTATCCTGAGATCCGACTCCTGATATTCCCGTATGCATCAGGACTGGAATCCCGTGACTTATCGACAATTTCGTACTCGATTCGAAGCGTGTCTCCTACGTATAGTGGGTCAATCCACTTCAATTCTTCAATGCCCCTACCGATGCCGGCTCCCCACCCGGCTTCGTTCAGGATTTCGAGACTTAACCGGTGGCACAACGCCGCTGTATGCCAGCCGCTGGCAACGAGGTCTCCGAACATCGTATCCTTCGCTGCACTGGGTTCCGTATGGAATGGTTGCGGGTCGAACTGCGTAGCGAAGTCGACGATGTCCTCCTCGGTAACGGCAACCGCCCTCGATTCATACGATTCACCCACTTTGACATCCTCGAAGTATTTCACGGTCTATTACCCACTACCAGTACGCTGTATTTGACAACACCGATTCTGCTACGGTCCGCGTTTGCTTAATAGTCCACGATACCCGGGACAATTTTTCCCGCTGAAGAACGCGTTGTCCCTCGTCGTTCCGGCCTTTCTTTCCAGAAGGGACGAGCCCTACTAGCGGATACCTGTGCTGTTTACGGACCTGTTCATCGCATTCGAACAATACCTTTCTATCCTCGCTCCTGGACAGGAAGATATCAAGAGAACACTTTACGTATAGAGGGTATCGTCATACTCGCCGTCTCCTCAGGGACGACTTCGCCTGACTCGGGTTTCTGTCCCAACTATAGTAGCTACTGAACATCACTGCACACCTAAGCCAGGATAACGTTGCGATCGGTGTATGAATTATTTCAGTACCGACTATAGTGCAGACGTCATGGGAATCGCGTATCTATTACTCGTGATGCCATCCGATGATGGCCGATTCATTTCCAAGAACGCCCTGTTTATCCGTACATATACCCAAGGTTAACTTCAACAATGTTCGAAATCTGGAATAATTCTTGTCCTAATGAATTATTTTTTTCAAACTCATCGACTCGCATTCGACTCGACGGTCCGAAAAGATTGATTGCACCTTTTACCGTTTCCCCATCGAGGATTGGAACGGCAATCCCACTGAGTCCTTCTTTGTGTTCTTCAGCGTCGGTGGCGTATCCCTGTTCGACAATTCGGTCGAACTCTTCATACAATGCTTCGCGGTCGGTATAGGTATTTTCCGTCCGCTGTTCTAGCCCGTGCGTTTCGATATACTTCTCCTTTTCCTCGTCAGGGAAGTGCGCGAGAATGGCTTTTCCGGCGGCAATAGTGTGCATCGGGAACCACTGCCCCGCAAACGGCTCAAGTTCAATCGCTTTTTCGCCTTTTGACGTGTACAATGTTACTGCTTTGAAACGCTCTTCGATGACGATTGAAGCCTGCTCTCCTGTCGCATTGGCTAGGTCGTCTATTTTATGTTTTGCAACGTTAAACAGCTCCATCCGGTTTCTCGTTAGTTCACCCAGCGCAATGAAACGGGTGCTCGTCTGGTATTTTTGCCCATCGTTGATAACGTATCCGAGCTGTTCGAGACTGCGAAGATGCCCATGGACCGTCGTTTTTGGCGCATCGAGTTTCTCGGTAATCTCTTGTACGCTCAATTCTCCTTCTTTGACCAATTCCTCAATTATATCGAAGGTCTTTCGAGTCGATTCGACGGGAAGTTTTTCTGCCATGTGAGACCCATGTGGCTGTAACAACTTATGGTATACGTTAACGCCGGATACCTTCCTGACAAGAAATGGTACTCGATAGTGGCACTAGGTGGAAGAAAACGTCTCTTATCACTTCGTACTGGCGTTTTTCCGGTGATGAAACCCATCTGTTATTATCGAACGCTCTTTCCTGTTTCACGTGATTATCGATTCCCTCTCTACCAACAGCAACCTACTGGAAACCGCACTCCGAGTGCTTGAAAATGCGGTCCACAGCTGAGGCTACCAAAGTCAGTGGCTATTACAGCCACTTGATCTCGCCGCCTCACAGTTGCAATACCTGGCTAGCCGTAGTACCATACTACTACACCGAACAGCTCTGGAGATTGCGCATCACCATCCGAATCGGGATACGTACTTCCACCAGTAGTCACTGAAACCATTCACACGTCGATCGGATAGCTGTCGTGTGATCGGGTGCCAATTGGCTGTCGGTAGCTACTATCGCTACCGGTCCGTTGCTGTTTTAATCACTCCATGTGCGGCTAGCGCCTCAATTGTCTCTGGATCGTACCCGATCGAAGACAGCAACGTTTCGGTGTCTTCACCACACGACGGTGCGTCTTTTTTTGTCCTATCTCCTCGATCACCGAATGTGTGTTTGAACGCGAGTTCTTTGGCGGACCAATGATCTTCGGACTCTTCACTCCCTGTCTCCTCAAACAGGCCCCGTTTACGCAGATGCGGATCAGAAAATATCTCCTCGAAATCGTTTACCGGCCCGGCGGGTACGTCGTGCTCGTCGAAGATTTGCAACCACTCGTCACGCGGCCGTTCTGCGATCGTGGCTGCTAGCATCTCTACGAGTGCCTCTTGTTTCGATTCATCGACGTCGCTCGAAAAATCGACGTTCTCGTCGCTGATCGATTCGAGGTCCGTTGCGGTGCAGAGATTCTTCCAGAACCGATCTTCGAGAGCACCAATGGTCAGAAGCTTGCCATCTGCTGCTTGATACACACGGTATCCAGGATGATACCCAGTTAGTACCGTTTCCCCTCGTTTCGGTGATTCGCTGCCTCCGAGCAACCGATCTGCGTAGGTCATCGAAAATGACGCGACGACGTCGGCCATACTTACATCAAGGTGTACTGGCTCTCCAGCGCGACCTGCCAGAGCAGCCGTGATCGCCGTACTCGCGTACAGCGCACCGGCGAGATCGGCGATCGGATAGCCGGGTACGGTCGGTTGGCCGTCTTGCTCTCCCGTGAGCGACAGTAGTCCTCCGATCCCGATGTAGTTGATATCGTGCCCGGGTCGTTCGGAGTACGGGCCATCCTGGCCGTAGCCAGTTAACGAGCAGTAGACGACCTCTTCGTTGGCTTCCCGGACGTCATCGTATCCCACACCGAGGCGGTCGGCCGTTCCCGGACGAAACCCTTCGAGTACCACGTCGGCGCTGGCGGCCAGGGACAGGCACGCCTCTCGTCCTCGATCGTCTTTTAGATCGATCGCGACACTGCGTTTGCCCCGGTCACGAAGTAATTGTGCGGCACCCCGTCCGTCGATTTTTGGGGGTCGGTGTCGGCTTGGGTTCCCGTGGGCTGGATGTTCGACCATAACTATTTCTGCCCCGAGGTCCGCAAGCAACGAGGTTGTATACTGGCCGGGTAACAGCCGGGATAGGTCCAAGATACGGATGTTTTCGAGGAAGTCGTGCATAGCGCACTAGTCTCGACCGACGAACAAATATATTTATGATTAGCGCAGCCCGTACTCGCGTGCCGCTTCTCGGAGCTCTGTTCGGTCGTCCGGGTGGGCGACTGCAACGAGGTCGCTCGCTCGTTCGCGGGTCGTCCGTCCCGTCAGCCTCGCAACGCCGTATTCAGTGACGACCGCGTCGATAGCATACCGCGGTGTCGTTACAATCTCCCTGTCAGGAAGTGCACCGATAATTTTTGAGATTCCGTTCGACGCACGCGATTCGAGCGCGATGATCGCACGCCCTTCCGGATCGTTACTCGCTGCCGTCATGAACGCGGACTGTCCACCGACGCCTGCAACCTGCCGTCCACCGAGCGTCTCGGCGTTGATTTGTCCAGTGAGATCTACCTGAAGTGCTGAATTAATCGCGACGAGATTTGTCTGCTCGGTGAGCTTTGCGGGTGCATGTGAGACTGACCCACTCACGAATCTAATATCCTCCACACTCTGTACCCAGTCGTAAAACGATTCGGTGCTACCGATCGCTACGCAGCCAGTAGCACGAGTGACGCACTCGTTTTCGACCATTGGTCGGACGCTCTCTCCGACGAGACCGGTCCACAACGAGTAGGGGCCTCCGGTAGCGAGTCTCTCGCCAATCGACTCCATGAGACCACCTACCCCGAGCTGGACCGTCGCGGTTTCCGGCACGAGCGGGCGCAGATTCTCGGCGATATCGGCTGCGACATCACTGGTGGTCAGATCGAGCGTGGGAAGGCCCGATTCCGAACTCAGGAGATGATCGATTTTCGAACGCTCGATCCGTCCAGATTGCGTCGGCGATGGAACTCGCGGATTCGTTTCGACGATCGTTACGTCACCGGTCTCGACGAGCGATCTTCCGAACGTGGACAAACAGCCGATCGGATGATCCTCGTCGTCCGTTCCTGGTGGTGTCTGGACGATTCCCACCGTGCGCCGGTTCGGTCTAAGGGCGGGACTCTGCGCTGTCTGGTAGACCGTGCGTGGAACGTAGGAAATGTCGCCGTCGGTTACAAGGTCGCGCACACCTGATGGCACCATCGAGAGCTGTACCGAAATTCCATCGTGATTCGCGAGCGCCCTGAGCAGTGACGAGTCAGCATAGGGGTAGCCAAAAACCGTGACGACCACGTCTCTCAAGTCGTCACGTTCCAACGCGGATTCGAGCGTAGCCGTGGGTCGCGACGTGTCGACAACGATTTCGTCGCCTGGCCGTATCTGTGCTGCCGCTCGCGTCGCGTTCGTCGGTGTAACCATAGTTACTGCCCCCGACGTGATGATCGTATTACCATGGTCTCAGTTATTACTGCACAAAGTGATAACAGTATCGTAACCGCATCCCCACCGGCGATGATTTTCTCGGTCCCGGTCGACACGGCACCCAGTTTGGAGTCGTGTTTCGTGTCGTCCACTGGCGAGGCCGTCCATCAAAAGCGCTGTTGAGTTTGTCGCTGATGGTCGGCCAGGAGATCGAACTGCCGGTACGCGGAAGTCGGTGTCGATTACGCGAGGTGTGGCATTCCGTCCCGTTTCACTATCCGTGCGATCGTGTTTCGCTGTATTTCGTCCGTTCCCCCTCCGATTCGAAGCCCTCGTACCATGCGATAGAGATACTCGAGTGGATGACCGTTCATGTAGCCGTTGGCTCCGTGGATCTGGAGTGACTCGTCTACGATATGGTCTGCTGCTTCACCAGAGTGGAGGAAGGCGATGGTGGATTCGAGCGGATTGGGAATACTGCCGTTCTCGACTGCGTTGAGGGCTGACTGGTGGACGATCGCTCGCGAGGTCTCGACCTGTTTCGCCATCTCCGCGATTTTCCACTCGATACCCTGAAAGTCGAGAACTGGTTGGCCGAACTGCTCGCGTTGCGTTCCGTACTCGAGGGCTTTGTCGAGCGCACACAGGGCGATTCCGTTCGTCATCGCTGCTGTCGACAGTCGCTCCCAGTTCAAGGCCTGCATGTGCTTCCGGAACCCATCCGAACCACTGGTTAGGACGTGGTCGTCAGACACCCGGGCGTTGTCGAGAAAAAACTGTGTTTGGACGTTCCCTGCCATGTTTTCGAAGTGATTTGCCACTTCGATTCCGGGTTCGTCCAGGTCGACGACGACTGTGCCAAGACCATCAGCAAACTTTCCCCAAACCACGACAGCGGTCGCGTCTGGATACTCGCTCACCCAGATTTTCTCACCGTTTATCACTACTTCGTCGCCATCCCGTTCGATAGTCGTCTCCATCGCGTTGAGGTCCGAACCGGCCTCGGGTTCGGACATCGCGACTGCAACGTAGTCTGTCCCGTCGATGATCCCCGGGAGATACTTTTCTTTTATCATGTCCGAACCAAACATATCGATGGCTCGTGGTGCGACGTTGTGGCCGTTCATGAACAACGCAGTATCCGGACAGACTCGAGCGACGGCTTCGATGACCAGTAGAGACTCCAGTTCGCTCATCCCCTCGCCACCGTACTCCGTCCCAAAACTGATACCGAGATATCCCTGTTCAGCGAGAAGTTCGACGTTTTCCCACGGGACATCACCGTTCCACTCGAAGGCTTTGTCTGTAAATTCGCTCTCTGCCAACTCTCTGGCTGCCTTTACTACCATTTGCTGTTCGTCGGACAGGGTGATCATACCTCTTTTTAAATCCAGTAGGGCTAGTATTTAATGATTTGGGTAAACACGACACACACCGATTTTCGATTCCGTCCGTGCGGACTTATTGGATAGCTTATGGTGGTGAAATCAACTATTAGAACGATAGAGGGCGAACGCGGCAAATGGTCTATAATAGATGTGTTTCTGGACGACCAGACCGGCCGACCCGAACAACACCAGAAGTTCGACTCTCTAGTCGGCGGTACCCTGGCGTACCGATACCCGTTACGGCACCACTACCCGCGGAGGATTGTGATACCACACTGTCCCATGGCACCGAGGACGTGGGCGAGACCGACAGACGGATCGTCGATCTGTCGATCGCCAGCGTCTCCACGAAGTTGTAACACCAGTTCGTGGACCTGGCCAATGTGGGACGCCCCCGGGGGTTCACCTTTGCTGATGAGACCGCCGCTGACGTTAACGGGGAGCTCGCCATCTCTCCACGGCGCACCGGAGTCGATAAACTCACCGCCTTTGCCCGGATCACAGAAGCCCAGTTGCTCGTAACAGAGAAGCTCGCCGAACGCATTCGTATCCTGAACTTCTGCAAGGCTCACGTCGTCCGGTCCGATTCCTGCCTCTTCGTATGCTGCATCGGCCGCCATCTTTGTCGTCGATCTGTTCCCTGTCGGTGACGCACAGAACGTTCCCCCCCGCGGGAAGGGGAACGTCGCGGTCCGGTGAGTTGCTGTGAGCAGTTCGACTGCGCCGTCGATGCCACGTTCTTCGACGACCTCACCACTACAGATGACTGCTGCCGCAGCACCGTCGTTGGGAGCACAGATCGAGAACTGATTGAGTGGATCACAGACGAGTGGCGAGTCCAGGACTTCCTCGCGGTCCATCGGATCAGTGTAGTAGGCGTTCGGGTTCAGTTCACTGTGCTGGTGGTTTTTGGCAGCCACGTCGGCTATCTGCTCTTTCGTCGTCCCGTGGTCATACATATGACGCTTAGCTGACATAGCCCAGTACTGTGGATTCTGGGAGAGGCCCATGTGGCACATCCAGTCCGGATAGATGTTCGTCGGATCCATGAACCCACGGGGCATTTTCTCGACTCCGAACGCCAGCGCAACGTCGATCGCTCCCGCTTCAACCATTGCCGTGGCTGTCGAGAGGCCGCTTGCACCGGCAGCACACGCGGCATCGATGTCCGGAACTGGAATACCAGTCAGACCGATCTCTTTCAGAACACGTACCCCAGTCGATGTCGGGAGATATGTTTTCCCACAGAAACCGGCCTCCATGTCGTGGATAGACATTTGAGCGTCGTCCAGTGCCTCCACAACCGCCTCTTTTCCGATTTCCTCGAATGTTTTCTCGAAGCGACCGAACTCGTGTATCCCGACCCCAGCAACGTAGGTATCACGGGAATGTGTTTGTGTCGAGTTCATGTTTCGTTCTCCTGAAGTGCGAATTTGTATATCAGTACCTCGTCACCGTCATCCGTTTCCCAGCCAGGCTCGACGACGAGTTCGATCGGTGCGCCGACCTCTAGTTGTTGTCGGTCACCGTCGACAAGGCCGAGAAAACGAACGCCATCGAACTCCCCGTACGCCACTGGTCGTGGCGTCCACTCGTCTCTGTCCGTCGAGCCCAGTTTGTATGGCTCTGGTGGCGGGTATCGCTGGATAGTGTACGTGTAAATCTCCCCGTCCCTGTCGAGGACTCCCTGTTCTACGTCCTGACTTGCACAGTTTTCACATCGGTCCTTGGTACCGAAAAAACCCGTGCCACAATCATTACAGACAGATTTCATCAAGTTCGCATCGTAAGGATTTGCGGAAATGTCTTCCATAAATCCTTCTGCGAATGGTATTACTGCCATATTATGTGTAGAGGTATCTAATAGTGCATAAAGATTGGGATCGGTATTATGCTGAGTGACACAATCATTCATCTCTGAACCATCCGTTTCGTTGTGCCAAAAATCTATAAATAATAAATACTGTCGTGTACGACTGACCCTGTTTCCCAAGTCTTTCGCTCATCGGTAGTCCGGGGAAATGCATTGACGACAACGCAACCACGAATCGGTCACCGCCCAGGTACAAGTGATCGACGGACGCCGTAGGTAGGGCTGGCTGCTCCAGGCTTGCCTGGATAGGAGACACTGACGCTTGAGTGGTACTCCCCAACTGAGAAGGGGCGTTGCTGGGAAAACCGGTAAAATTACGAGCAACCACTATTATTATCGTTCTCTCCTGACACCGTTATGATGTGGTAACAGTATGCAATGGATAGATACAACGCCACAGGTAGTGGCAACGATGACCAGAAATCGACGACAGGGGATCGAGTAATGTCGACAGATCCGATTATCGCAGGAGTTGGCGAGAGCGAACTGGGAAAGACGCCGGACCGGACTTGGATAGATAATGCTGCGGTGGCGTCTGTGAGAGCGCTTAACGACGCAGGTCTCGATCTCGATGCCGTAGATGGCGTTGCAGTCGCCGGTGCGAATGACGATCTCCCGACGCTTCTTCTCGGAGAGTATCTGGGGATCGATCACCCACAGTACATGGATGGGACTGAAATTGGCGGATCAGCGTTCGAACGATTCGTCGAAACAGCAGCGAGATCGATGGAATCCGGAAATGTAGACGTCGTCGTAATTGCGTACGGGTCGACCCAGCGGACTGCCGGGGAAGGAACACCGGAAATCGAAAGCTCACATCCCGTCGACCAGTTCGCTGAACTGGCTGGGACGTTCACGCCCGTTAGTCAGTATGCGCTGGCAACACAGCGACATATGCACGAGCACGGAACGACGGAAGCCCAGTTAGCAGAAATCGCAGTTTCGACGCGAGAGTGGGCCTCGATGAATCCCAAAGCAGCGAGGCGCGATCCGCTCACAGTCGACGATGTTCTCAGTTCGCCACCGGTATCCGCCCCGCTGAAACAGCTCGACTGTTGTCTGGTCTCTGACGGCGGTGGTGCTCTCGTTCTCGTCTCACCGGAGAAAGCCGCCGAACTAGACTCGACGAACGTTGCTATTAGTGGCGCTGCGTCGACCCAGACCCACCGAAAGGATATGAGTCAGATGCCAGATCTGACTTCGACTGGTGCCACAGAGACTGGTCCACGAGCGTTTGAGCAGGCTGGAATCGACGTAGACGACGTCGACGTTGCCGAGATATACGATTCGTTCACGTATACGGTCCTTACGACGCTCGAGGATCTTGGCTTCTGTGACCAGGGTGCCGGCGGTGAATTCGTAGAAGGCGGGACCCTCGGGCCAGATGGGTCGTTACCGACCAATACTCACGGAGGCGGGCTCTCGTACTGTCACCCCGGCCATTTCGGGATCTTCCTCCTGATCGAAGCTGTTCGCCAACTTCGAGGAGAGTACGACGGAAAACGACAGGTTCCAGATGCTACCACGGCTGTTGCCCACGGAACAGGCGGCGTTCTTTCGAGTAGTAGTACCGTCGTGCTGGAACGGAGGGGCCAACCATGACCGACGGTCCTATCCCGGTGGTCGACAAGTGTGAAGAGTGGGACGGGCCCGTTCCAGAGCCGACTGGTCTCACTGCCGAGTTCTGGAGCGAAACGGCAAACGGGAGGTTCCTCGTCCAACAGTGTCCAAACTGTGATCATCAGCAGTTCTATCCCCGGATCGTCTGTACGAACTGCGGTCGTGAAGAGCCTGACTGGACGGACACGTCCGGAGACGGTGAGATCTACTCGTTCACGATCTGTTATA
Organism: Halosolutus amylolyticus; assembly: GCF_023566055.1. Lineage (NCBI taxonomy): Archaea > Methanobacteriati > Methanobacteriota > Halobacteria > Halobacteriales > Natrialbaceae > Halosolutus > Halosolutus amylolyticus. The sequence goes on from NZ_JALIQP010000007.1 coordinate 38,496, forward strand.
CCGCCAGGGAGGAAGCGTTCCAGAAGCTAACACCGTATGTCGTGGCGATCGTCGAACTAGAGGACGGTCCGCAGTTGACCGCTCTTGTTCCAGCCGATCCGGACGAGATAACGATCGGAACTCCAGTAGAGATGCGATTGTGGCAAGTCGACGATGACGCAGCCTTGCCCGTGTTTTACCCGGTGTAATCACCTAGAAGAGTTCGTTTGCGATCGTTCGCCTTTGAATCTCGTCGGTCCCTTCGAAAATACGGTAGACTCGTGCTGCGCGATACTCGTGCTCGATTGGAAGACTCTTCATGAAGCCGGCACCACCGTGAACCTGCATCGCAACGTCGGCAGCCTTGTTGTAGAGCTCTGCCCCTCTGAGTTTTGCCATCGACTCCTCTTTTCGGGCGTGCTCGTCCTGGTCCATCTTCCACGCGGCATACCGATAGAGGAGTCGGGTTTGCTCGATGTCTGTTGCGAGGTCTGCCAACGGGAACGAAACTCCCTGACGATTTCGGATCTCCGTCCCGAACGTTTCTCGTTGATTCGCATAATCGACAGCGAGATCCAACAGATACTGGGCCTTTCCAACGGTATAGGCCGCGATATTGAGACGACCCCCGCCGATCCAGCTCATCGCTGTCTGGAATCCTTCGCCGACTTCACCGAGGATTTGATCTTTACCCACCCGACAATCGTCGAAGATCAACTCGCTTTGCATGCCGGGGGTCAACCCCATCGTTCGGTGGATCTTTCCAACTTTGTACCCGGGATTCTCTGCGTCGACGAGAAAACAGGTTATACCGTCGATATCGCCGTCCTCACCGCTCGTACGCGCAAAGACCATCGCGAAGTCTGCGTACGGACCGTTACTGATCCAGTACTTTTTGCCGTTGATGACCCACTCGTCACCGTCCTTTTCGGCCGTTGTGTTCATATACTGCGGGTCACTTCCACATTCCGGTTCGGAAATAGCAAACGCCGACGAGATTTCTGCGTCCATTAGTGGATACAAATATTTCTCTCGCTGGGATTCGTTACAAGCCAGTAAAATCGGTGTAGGACCCCCTTCCGTTCCCAATACGCCGTATTCGTGAAGACCTGGTTCTCGATTGGCGACGTGTTCCCCAACGATAGAACGCGTCAGAATGTCGACGCCGCCGCCACCGACCTCCTCGGGCATCTCCATCCCGTAAAATCCAGCTTCTGCAGCCTTCTTTTTGACTCGGTGAACCAGTTCTCGATACTCCTCACACTGCAGGTTCTCGTCGTCGACAATGTGGCGTTCTCTATCCTCGCCAAAGAACTTCGGATGTTCATCTTCGAGTGGTTTGACTTCTTGCTCGATGAAGTCATCCAGTGCGCGGTTGATATGTCTCGCTTCTTCGGGTACGCTAAACTCCATATCCACTCTATAGATACTGCGGATTGTATTTAAAAATAGGGTTTTGGTTGTGACTCTGTCTCACAAGTGATGTCGAGCGGAACGCCGTCGCTATTGGCTCTGTTATTCGACGATACTGGCAGACGATCGAACGGACACCGATGTACAGTACTCTGATGGGTCGAAATACAGGACCTGTCGGCAGTCCCAACCGACATCAACACGCGTGACGTGATCGACGAAGTGCGTGTGATCGCTCTGTAGGCAGATGGACTGTTGGACCTTCGCGTCGAAAACACGAAGAGAGGTTGCCTAGTCGTCAGCGATTCCTTCGCGCTTCCGGAGATCGACACGACGGAGTTTCCCCGAGGACGTCGTCGGGAGCGTTTCGATGAACTCTAGCTCTCGTGGATATTCGTATTTCGCGAGCCGACTCTTGACATACTCCTGTAGTTCCGACTTCAGCGAATCAGTGGGTGTCGCGTCATCTACCAGGGTAACGAAGGCTTTTGGAATCTCTCCTCGGATATCGTGTGGAACACCGATCACACCTGCGTCGACGACCGCCTCGTGTCCCGTGAGACAGTCTTCGATCTCTTCAGGCCCAATCCGGTAACCCGAACTAATGATTACGTCGTCAGCTCGACTCTCGAATTCGAGATACCCTTCTTCGTCCATCGATACGAGGTCTTCAGTGTACAGCCACCCATCTTGTACTTTCTTTGCTGTCTTTTCCGGCTTGTTCAGATAGCGTTTGAAACACTGCGGGTTGTCGTATTTTATCGCCAACTCACCGACCCCACCTCTGTCGACCTCTTCTCGGTCTCCGCGAACGTCGACGACCTTCACTTCGACACCGATACCTGGGCGCCCCATCTTTCCATCTTTGTGCCCGCACCCAAGCGACGGACAGTCGCCCGTCAGTGCTGGCGCTTCTGTCTGACCGAGCCCATCGACGAGATGTGCGCCATCGAACGTTTCGTCGACCCACTCCTCAATCGTCTCACCGACGGCCTCGCCGCCACATGCGAAGACCCTGAGACTGTCGAGATCGTATCGTTCGGTGGCGTCCTCGATTTGCATCATCATTCGCACACCCGTTGGCGGGGCAGCGAGAATCGTAATATCGTACTTGTCGATTAGTTCGAACTCCTTCTCGGGATTGAACCCCTGCCGGTTGTGTGCAACCATCGATTTTCCGAAATACCAGGCCGGAAGGATCGTATCGTTGATCGAGGCAACCCACGACCACTCGGCAACGATTCGCTCCACCTCGTCGTCCCGGATTTGCATATCATGTTTCATCAACTGTGGCGGTATCAGGCCGAGCAATCCTCTGTGTGCGTGTACGACCCCTTTAGGATTCCCTGTCGTGCCGCTCGTATAGATTATCATCGCTTCGTCTTCGGGATCGGTTGTGGCGTTTTCGAATGTCGCCGGTTGGGACCTAACAACCTCCTCAAACGCATACTCGTCGCCGGTAGCTTCCTCCCCTTCGGCGACGATCACCGTTTCGAGAGAATCGATGTCATCTTTGACCGACCGGAGGGTTTCGACTGCGCCCCCATCGACGATGAATGCAGTTGGCTCACAATCGTTCAGCCGGTACTCGAGACCATCCGGTCCAATCAGATTACTCAGTGGTACGGAGACGGCACCGAGCTTCCACGCAGCAAGATGACCGACGATCGTTTCGACCCGCTGAGATCCGCTTACGGCAATTCTCGCGTCTCGTCCGATCTCCTGATCGCCGAGGAAGTTCGCGATCTGGTTCGCCATCGTTCGGAGTTCCGAGAACGTGTATATCGTCTCCTCCCCATCTACAGTCTCGCTGTAGAGAGCGATGTGTTCTTCGTCGTCGTCTGCCCAGCGGTCACAGACGTAATTTACCATGTTGAATTCGTCTGGAATCTCGAACTCGAATGAGTCCTGGAGTTCTTCATAGCTCTCCCAGTCCTGTTCGTGTAGCCGGTACGAATCTAGCGCTGGCACATCTGTCATGCGGCAAGCAATGTTCCAATCCTATATTAGTTTGTTGACTAGGATAGCCGTCCAAGGTGCCAGACGGTTCCGTGAACACGTACGTCCCACGAGGTCCGGGACACGTAACTGAATCCCAGCACCGATAGCGTATGCTGGTGATGGCGATTGCCCTGGGAAGGCACCATCCCGTTCAGCAGTTTCCCGGCAGGCGTTCGGCAGCGTCGGACTGCTTCGATCGATCCACCTCGGAACGGTGTGTCACCACGGTTCGGAGTTGGTTCGTTCGTTACCGTCGGACCGAACGCCTCTTGATGAACGAGACAGGCGGCTTGTCACTGGCCTCGCCGAGAAATTACGTTATCGACCCTCGAATTCGGGTTGATCGTCCGATTTAAACGCGGCAGCAGCAGCCTCGTGGTCAGCTGTCTCGAGGAGTGTCGAGAACACTCGACGATCGTATCGACGTCCTTCTGCCAGTCCAGTCTCGACCGAACGGTGTGCTGCATCTTTGATAGCTCGAAGTGCCAGTGGTGGTTTCCGAGCGAGTTCGTGGACGAACTCATCGACAGCTTCGTCGAACTCACTGTTTGGATACGACGCAGAAACGATTCCTGTTTCCTCGGCAAATTCGGTGGAGTACCGCTTTCCGGTCATCGCTATCTCCATCGCGACGGCAGGGCCAGCAAGCCGTGAAATGTACTGCACGCCGCCACCGCCGGGAAGTAGACCGAGTTCGACTTCGGGCAACCCGAACTCGCTTTCGGCACTCGCGAGACGGAGGTCACAGGCAAGGGCCAGTTCTAGCCCCCCTCCGAGACAGTACCCCTCTATCTTGGCGATAACCGGTGCCGGAAAATCAGCAAGCCGGTCGAAAATTGTTCGCTGTTCGAACTGTCCGGGCGTTCGATCGCCGAATCCGGAGACATCAGCACCTGCACAGAATGCGCGTTCACCTGCTCCCTCCAGAACGACGGCACGTACTGACACACCAGACGCTTCCTTGTCGTGCTCACGGAGGGACTTGAGTGCCGTTGTAAGATCGCTTTTTAGTTGCTGATTGATCGTGTTGAGTTTGTCCGGTCGGTTCAACGTGATGTGGCCGAGTCCGGTCTCTTCGTCCATCTCGACTAGAACAGTATCCAGTGTCTCTTCCATACAGGTGTACGTCATGTTCGATAGAAAAATAGTTTTCCGTCCAGTCATCTCTCGACGTTCAGACTACTGCTCGTCGTTGTCGTACGTGTGAAAGCCCTCCCCAGCGGTCTTTCCGGTCCTTCCTTCCTCTACCATCGTTTTCAAACGTGGAGATGGCTTGTGACGCTCGTGACCACTCGCCTCGTAGAGGGTTCTGAGTTTGTTGTATACGACACCGATCCCGATCGCGTCTGCACGTTCACATATCCCCTCGGGAAACCCTGCTCCAAGCTTCACACCCTTATCTATATCCGCTGCAGTGGCAATTTCGCGTTCGATGAGTGACGCTGCTTCGTTGATGAGACATGCCTCGATGCGAAACGTGTCGACCTCTGAGCCGTCCGCTATGCTGTATTCGGCACCGTCACCTAGGTCATAATCGTAATACCCTTTGCCGGTTTTGCGGCCGTACTCACCCGCCTCGTACTTTTCTTCCATTAATGGTGGGACGGGTTTGTCACCCGCGTCCTGGGCCTCGTACGTTACGTCGATCCCACTCATGTCTCCGAGCTCGAATGGCCCCATTGGATAACCGCGTCGGTGAACCATCGCGGAGTCGATTGCTCGGATACTTGACTCGCCGTCCGAAACCATGTGGTCGGCCTCGACAGAAAACGGCGCCAACACATTGTTGACGACGAACCCATGAACGTCTTTTTCCACAGAGATCGGTGTTTTCCCTAGTGCTCTGGCGAAATCAGCGACTGTTTCGACCGTCCTCTCACTCGTCTCTTCTCCGTATATCACTTCGACGAGTTGCATCAAGACGGGCGGGTTGAAAAAGTGCATCCCGACGACCTTTGATGACCGGTTGGTTCCTTCACCGATGTCCGTAATACTCAGGCTGGAGGTGTTCGTTGCAAGGATCGCGTCAGCGGGTGCGTGTTCGTCGAGTTCACTGAACACGTTCCGCTTGAGTCCCATGTCCTCGGATACCGCTTCGATAACCAGGTCGACATTCTCGATTGCGTTCGCCGAATTCGGTTCGGTGTCGATACGTGCGACAATTTCGGAGGGGGATTCGTCAATACGGCCTGACGTGGAAAGGTCCTGTAAACTCTGTGTGATCTGCTCGTATCCTGTCTGTAGCGCATCTTCGTCTATATCGTGCAACGTGACTTCGTAACCAGCCAGTGCGATGACCTCTGCAATCCCGTGGCCCATGTTTCCAGCTCCGACGACGGTCACTGATTGGATTTTCTCCTTACTCACGGCCTAGTCTCTCGAGGGATGAAGTATAATTCTATCGCCGAGGAGACTCGTCGTTCAGCAGGTCGATCAAACGGCAAGACCCGAGATCCACACGGGGAGTCTGATGCGATTCACTTCCAAACTCCAAACCGTCTTCGCTAGAGTAGCTCTTGAATTCAATTCACACTCGATCGCAGGACGACGTTGCGGTCGGTATGTAAATCGTTTCAAGAGCTACTATAGTAACAGTCGCGTTTACGTCACAGTGACGTCAGCGTTCTCATGGGATCTGACCCATATAACGAGTAGCTCAAACCGTTGATCACGCGCAGCGATAGTTGATGTGAGTCAATTTTAAATAATAGCAGAGTCACTCCTCTAGCACGATAGAACAATGATAGACAGCAACACTCACACACTCAAAGCAGCGTTGAACCAAGCAACTGAATGGTATCCAGAAAAGGAGGTTTTCGTTCAGGCATTTTCCGATGATCGACGCAATACCTATGTAGAGTTCAACGACGACTGCCGTAAAATGGCAAACGCGTATCTCGAGGATGGTATCGAAAAAGGTGACAGGATCGTATTTGTTAGTGACACCACCGTCGAGCATGCTGTCGCGTATTTTGCGGCTCTGAAAGTAGGTGCAATTCCAGCGAATCTTCATACGCGGGCCGCAGTCAACGTGAACAAGTCGCTGATCGATGAGTTGGAACCGGAAACGATCGTCTTCCAACCGAAATACACTGACGACGTCGAAGCGTTCGAGACCGACGACGTAAAACGGTTGATCGCTCTCGACTCCGACGCCGAATCACCATCGTTTGCATCGAACGTCAGCGAATTCGTCGAGGGCGCTCCCGAAACCGAACCAGACGTCAATCTCCAGCCGTCCGACGACGCCTTCATCAATTTTACATCCGGTACCACAGGAAAGCCAAAGGGGATGGTCCGTTCCCACGAAGAAGCGATTGAGTTTATCCAGACGGCGACGTATATCTATCAGTCCGACCGGACTGACGTATATCTCAATCCGTTTGGAACGGGATTCATCGGCTGGCCACTGTTCATGTTGTCCTGTTCGTCTATGGGTGCGACCGTGGTCTGTATGGACGAGTTTGCTCCGGCCCGGGTTCCCGAACTGATCGAATCGGAGGGGATCACGTTCACAATCATTACGCCAACGATGTGGAAAATGATTCTTCAACACGGTGACGCCGACGACTACGATCTGTCTTCACTCGATAGAGTTGGCTATGCCGGTGAAGCAATAAGTACAGATGTGTACAAGCGACTTCAGGACCAGTATACGGAAAACGTCCTGACGGTGTACGGTGGTACCGACCCTGGGTTTGTCACGGTTCTTTTCCCCGAAGAAGTTACGGAGCAGGCACTCGAGAGCGTCGGCCGGCCGGTTATGAACCACAACGTTCGCATTATCGAACCGGAATCGAAGGATCCTACGGCAACAGTTGAACCGGGGGAGATCGGCGAGATCATCGCCCGGGGACCGAGTACCGCGAACCGCGTCTACAACCGACCCGAGAAGACCGAGGAACTCTTTGACGACGATGGATGGTGGTACGGCGGCGATCTCGCCAGGATCGGAACTGACGGCAATATCTATCTCGAGGGTCGCGTCGACAACATGATTATTTCCGGTGGTGTCAACGTCTACGCTGAAGCAGTCGAAACGGTTCTCGATAATCATCCGGCGATCCACGAAGTTGCAGTTATCGGCATGCCGGACGAAAAGTGGGGTGAGCGAGTCACAGCGTACGTCATTTCAGACGACGGGTCACTGACCGAAAATGAACTAGAACAATGGTGCCGTGACAATGACGACCTCGGCGATTATCAGCGACCACGTGAATTCATCTTCCGGGACGAATTACCTCGGTCTAATACCGGCAAGCTCGACCGCGACTCGCTCCGGTCGGATGCCAATTCCTAACGCCAGCAGGTTGCTATTTTTCTATCCGCGTTCTGACGCCGCGAGTTCCCGTTCTGGGAACATAATTACCTCACACTCCGATGTTCCGACCCGAAGCTCGTACTCCAGACGAAGTTTGTAGCTATCCCGGCCTTCGCCAAACGCGGATTTCTTCGGCAGACAGGAGACAGCCGGCACGCCCTGGCTGGATCTGCGTCTTCTCTACTCACCACACAACACGGCTCACACAACGATCGTTGTCATCGTGTGAAATGACGTTCAGAAGCTATGAAAGTTGGCAGCGCTCGATTCGTTTCCCCAGTACCCTCACTGCCGTTCGTTTATCCTGGCCAGCACGGCTCCGTTACGAAGTCATAGTGACGTGAAAAGTCACTCTCGAGACTGTCGCTGATCACCAACTAGGTTTGGGCCGTTACGGACTCGGATACTCCTCTTCCAGGTGGGGCAGGACCTTTTCTCCGAACGCCTCGAGCTGTTTGTTGGTCTTTTCGTTGGAAACACCCGAGGTTTCGAAGAAGATAGCGAAATTGAAGTGCTCCTCGTAGCCCAGCATCTCGGCCTGGGTCAGGACTCTGTCCACGATGTGGTCGGTATCCCCGGCGATAATGACTCCCTTTTCTTCCAGTTCTTCCGCCGTTGGGACCTGCTCCGGATCGCCAGTGATCGGTGCCGTAAACCCAAATGGACCGAAGAAATCCCAGGTGTGTTCGACGCCCTGTTTCCACTTTTCGAATGTTTCATCGTCACCGACTTCGGTGTTGAATATCCATCGTCCCGTGATGAATCCACGCTCCCGTTCTTCGTCCCACCCGTGTCGGAAGGGTTCGCCATCATACTCAGGCCGACGGTCCGGCCACCCGGCCTCCTCTGCGGCGGAGTAGTACCGTTCGAGGTTCTTTCTCACACCTTCGGTGTGAGCAAACGTCATTCCGTTGACGCCATTCTGTGCTGCCCAGTCACACGACCGATACGTAGAGACCGGCTGCCAGAGCTGTGGATACGGCTCCTGCATCGGTTGTGGGAAGACAGAGAGCGATTTGAGCGTCGAACCGCCGGAAACGACACTGTTCCAGAGGTCGCTCGAATAGTAATCCGCATTCTTCCAGTCCATGACATCATCGACCTCGTACTCCGTTACGTCGCTTTCGAGAAACGCTTTTTCGTGGTCGTGGTGCCACTTGGTATAGCTCGGCGGGATCGTATGAAACTCTCCTTGATGGGAGAACAGATCTTCCGTCCAGGCTTTCTTGATAATCTCGAACTTTTCTTCGAACGATGCCCGGTTCTTCTCCTGGTCCTGGATCGTACCGCCCCAGTATTGGCCTCCGAGTACTTCGTTCTCGCGTGGTTGATAGCCACGTCCAACTCCGATTTCTGCCCGGCCGTCGCTTAGAATGTCAAGCATCGCCGCCTGCTCGGCAAACCGGACCGGATCGTGCCACGTAATGATATTCGTTCCCTGGCAGAGCTTGATGTCTTCAGTTTGGCTCGCGATCGCCATTTGCGACATCATCGGATTCGGACTGAATTCAGCAGCAGTCAGTTCGAAGTGGTGCTCGGTAAAGAAGATGCGATCGAATCCGTGTTGTTCCGCTTTCACACCGTGCTCGATTTGATCTTTGACAAGCTGCTGGCAATCCTGATGAACTTCACGTAACGAGGCGTCCGTAATGAGTGATCCATCCTCAGTCCGCTTGGTTGGCAAGTTGGTCGAGCCATTATGAATAGCTGCTATCTGAACCATAATCAACCAATTACGGAGCTTCGTAATAGTTGTTGTGGTTGTATTTATGTGAGGACACAAAGTTAGCGCGCCGTACTGTGGGGATGAAGGACAGTGGGTAACCTTCGAGTCAATTCAGTAGTCTAAAGGTTGTGACTGGGATCTTCCATTCGAGAACCTAGCTCCGGTGAATGACGTTGTCACCTCACCGACGACCATAACCGTCGATTCCGACTGCTAGATCCGGACAGTCATCGATGAACCTGCAATCTCAAAACCGGTTCTTTACTGCCGGGGCCATGCAGCTGTGGTCGGAACTCCCATCTCTTGGCAGCCGTCTCGCTAGCCCCGAGAACCGATCACGCGTTTTCTGGCCACTGAAACGGGTTTCCACGCCGATCACAAAGCCGTCGATTAATCGGGTATACACCGACGCTCCGCTGGTGCGATCGGCCGATACCGGGTCGCCGACTTGTTTGCTACTGCCCTCTCGAAGACCATACAAACTTTCGCCAATGGCGAACGCTAATTTGTTCGCCCTGTTCGGTCCTGTATGGTCTGTCCCCTCCCTCACGCTCTCGCTATCTTTTGTAGCAGGGTTTGAGACTCGCGTTCAACTGACCCAGACGTTTGCACGAGATTATATCTCGTAGTGCGTACGACATTGACGTACAACGTATTTTGTCAGTTGACAATACGTTCGGTACGTCGGATGATAAGTCGTTGAACACGCCACCCATATATTACACCGGTACTGTTGTAATAGATGTCGGCAATGCACTTTCATACCGGTCTTCCTGTGTCCAGGTCCCGACCATCAATTGCGAGCTGCGACATCTGATTCGTCTACCGGGGACTGGCTCGTATCCATACGTTGTTGACACCCGTACTGGTGTAATATCCGTCCTGTTCAAGCTGGTGATCGGCTATCCTGTTCTCTCGACTGTGTTGTGAATTCTCGCACGAGGTACACGATAACATGGGACATGTACGTTCGGTATTATAGTACGTTTGTTCGGCTGGTCTTGAACAGAGGATCTTCTGCATAATGGTCTGAACGTGGCCGATATACTTCGGTAGAATGGGGCCCATCTGAACAAGTACAGACACAAATCAGCTGCTTGTTACGGACTACCGTACATTAATAGCGAACGGTCTTTGTTCCATCCGTGACCGTCTGTCATTCACGCACCAGATCATGCGTACCACATTCCACCGTTGGGGAGGCAACTTCGCCGGTCGTATGGCTATTGATGCCGCTGGAAGCAAATGATACCTGGTCTACCAGTTCTCTCGCAATTGATTTGGACTGTTTCGATGGCAATTGCAGGTGAATCTCCGAATTCGATCTGAGCGACGCAAATCGGCCAGTGAACTTCGCTGTTCACCCCCTGAACCTGCCGATTCAACCACGGATGCTGTTTAGATTGCCGCAGTTGATCTCGACCGGTCTAGTTTCATCACAGTATGTGGCCGAAACGACAGCGGGTATCCGACTTGATCGATTCCAACAACATAACTCCTGTATCACTACCGGCAGACAGTATCGTCGCAAACCAGCTAGCACAAAGTACTTCTCCGCTGACCAGTAACGGGAGTTATGGCACCATCAGTAGGTTTGTTCCCTCGATCGACTACACACACATCACTTGTCGATTTTGCAGTCCGTGCCGAGGCGCTAGGATACACATCGGTCTGGATTGGGGAGGGAGTCGAACATAATCTGTTCGTGAAACTCTCTGAAATCGCTACTCAAACCAGTTCCATTACGCTTGGGAGCGGTATCGCAAACGTCTACACACGTACACCGACCTTGCTCGCGATGTCGGCAATGTCTCTCCAGCGACAATCCGGCGGACGATTCATTCTCGGACTGGGGGCCAGCCACCCCCCTATCGTCGAAGACTATCACGGATTGGCATTTGACCGGCCGCTTCAGCGACTAGAAGAGACAGTCGATATCATCAAGGCGTTAACTTCCGATGACGATTCGACGGAGTACGATGGGGATATCTTTTCCGTGTGTGACCTCCCCTGTCGAGAGGTACAGGTTCCGCTGTACAATGCAGCAATTGGTCCCGCGAACCGACGGCTCACAGGACAACTCTTCGACGGCTGGATCCCCTATGGAATTCCACTACCGGCACTGGAATCGGCTACTACAGAGATCGAATCAGGCCGAGAATCTATTGGTCGGTGTCCCGATTCGATCGAGATAGTGCCGTGGATAACTGCTGCCGTAAGCGACGATCGAAAAACTGCGTACGATGCCGTCCGACAGCACATTACAACCTTCGTCAGTCGATTCGACGCGTATCGACGAGCGTTTGCCCAGCAGTATCCCGAAGTAATCGACGACCTCACCACTGCGATAGCGGCTGGCAACGACAGCGACGCTATTGCACATATCACCGATGAAATGGTTGCAACGTTCGCCATTGCAGGCGAACCAAAATCGGCACGCGAACAGGTACGGGCAGTTTTCGATCGTGAGTATATCGACAGCGTTGTGCTAACGACGCCACGGACTGCGAGCGATGGTGTAATTGAACAAACAATATCCGAACTGGCCCCGTCTACCTTGTAATTGGTACTGAACGTCCACAGATCAAACTCTATTCAGAGCGTTACCGTTCGATCCGGCGCTTGAGATCGTCGATCGAGATAGTACGTCGCCAGTTTTGAATGATACCTGCCAGTCCACCTGGAATGAACATTACGACCAGTACGAAGAAGATTCCTATGAAGACTGGCCACGCTGTAAGGAACATTCCGCTCAGCACCTCTTCGAGCACAAACGTAACCGCGACTCCGAGTGCTGGTCCCCATAGTGTTCCAATACCGCCAATAATCGCCATCATAATGGCATCTCCCGACGTTTCCCAGTAGAGCATGTCCGGTGTGATGAACGTGTTTGAAATTGCAAAGAGCATTCCCGCAATACCAGCGAACAACCCACTGATCGTGTAGGCAGCAAGCTGAAACCGGTATGCATCGAGACCAATGAACTGTGCTCGTTCTTCGTTCTGCCGAATACTGCGTAACACGAGGCCGAACGGGGTTTTGACCAGATGGCGAATCAGAAGATAGGATATCACTACACAGACGAGGGATAGATAGTACACATTTCCTACATTCGCTAACGAGTAACCGAATACGTCGGGGAATGAGATGAACAATCCGTTCTCACCATCGGTTACGCTGTCCAGTTCAACCATCATGATGTACCCAATCTGTGCGAACGCTAGAGTCACCATGGCGAAATAGATGCCATTTGTTCGAAGCGCCAGCGCCCCAGTTACCAACATCACTAGTAACACGGCAATTAGTGCAATGACGACTGCAGCCAAGAAGGAGAGTTGCCCTTCAGCCAGAAACGGCAGTCTCCCCTGGAGACTCAGACCAAGAAAGTACGCTCCGATACCATACGGGAGTGCGTGACCGAACGAGAGCACACCGGCGTATCCGATCAACAAATCGTAACTCACTACAAACAGAAGCAATATCAAAAAGGCCGTTGCGAGACGAGTCTGGTAGGAGGTCAAAAATTGTGGCAAAAGTAATAGCGCAATCAGAACCCCAATACTCAAGACCTGTATCTCTCGTGACGAGGTGTCGATGTACATTTTGGTGAGCGAAGTACTCATCAGTGAGCTAGCACCCCCGGTTTACCGAACATCCCACTTGGTTTAAACAATAGTACGAGGACCATCAGTGCGAACAGTGTGACGGATGCGATCTCGGGTGCAAAGAAGTTTCCATACGTCTCTGCGAGTGCGACGACCAGTGCACCGACGATTGAACCCTTGTAACTACCGAGTCCACCAATTACCACGATCACGAAGCCCAGAAGGATGAGGTCGTGTCCCATTGTTGGGAAGACTCCGAACATTGGAGCAGCCATGATGCCACTCAAACCTGCGAGAAATCCACCGATCCCAAACATGAAAGTATACGCTCGATCGATGTTTATCCCGTTTGCCTCTACCATGTCTCGATTCATCATGCCTGCGCGGGCGATGAGACCGTATCGAGTTCGCTCCAGAAACAGGTACAACGCAACAGCAACGATTGCACCGACGATGATAACGAAGAGACGATAGTACGGGAAGATGACTCCACCAAACGATATGGAGCCTTTGAGTAACCCCGGTGTCGGGAAAGAGAGCGTGACTGGTCCGAAAACCAATCGAAATGCACCTTCGAGTATTACAGCTAACCCGAATGTCAAGAGTACTTGATAGAGGATGTCGACGTCGTACAGATGCCTGAGGGTGAACCGTTCGATAAGCATGCTAATTCCCATGACTGCAAACGGCGCTATGAGGAATGCGACGATAAAAAGTCCTGTTCCAAAGGTTTGTTGATATATGAGAAGACCAATGTATGCACCCATCATGTACAGCGCACCGTGAGCAAAGTTGACTACTCCCATCAGTCCGAACACGAGCGATAGTCCGGAGGCGAACAGAAAGTACAACATACCGAATGCCAACCCGTTCAATAACAAACTCACTATAGTTGCTGTTGATGACATTACGATTATAATATTCACTCATATTTATTATATCTTTTGGTAGTCTGAACAACAGCATGGCACTCTATAGATGTGAGTTTGAGGAATGAGCAGTTGGTGGCAAGAAGTGTCCATGCAACTCGCCAACCTACTCAGAGAGACCTTAGACGTTGACTGTAATGAGGTTTGGGAGAACGATCGCACCCCGACACCTATCAGGGTGTTCGGGGTGCGACTGCATCGATGAGATTGTCGGTTCGAGAGGTCGTCGCAGTGCTCGAATCACTCGGTGTTAACCGTCTCAGAACGCAATTTGGAACTGGACGCACAAACTGCCGGAGGCTCAGAGCGACCCGCGACGGCTATGCCGTCGGCGGGTCGCGGTCGACGAGAAACAGATCGAAGTCGACGACGAGAAAAAATGGATGTACGCCGCGATCAACACGGAATCGAAGCTGCCGCTGGAAATCGACGTGTTCAGCCGCCGTGGGCTGACCTCGCAACGGCGTTCCTGTACCGACTCACCGAGAAACATGATCTTGACGAGACAGAGTTTCTCGTCGATGCCGGCGGCTATCTGACTGCCCTTGCTCGCCACGAATTGAGCGGTCAGCTCAACTACAGCGAGCGAAACCACGTCGAAAAGTTGTTTCAGACCGTCTCAATGCGGACTGACCACTTCTACTCCTTCTGGAGGGCCAATCCAACCAGCGCACACCGCTGGCTCAGACGCTTCAGACACCACATAACCACGATCGACCGGATCAGGCGCTCGATGGTCGAACGCTAGCCGAGGAGGTTCTCAACTAGACAGTGCCGACACGAGGAAGAGATAATCGGGATGAAAGAACAGACCGACGAGTGCGCGTACCAGTGGGCAACAGTCCAGCTGGTCGGTAACGCAGTCCCGCTCGTCCTTGATGCCCGCCCGTAAGAAAGGCGAGTCACGCAAGGAGATCGTCGAGAACCTCTTGGACTCCACTGAAGCACCCGTTCACGTCGTACTAATGGACCGCGAGTTCGACAGCCAGCAATCCTGGAGATGCTCAACCACTACGGCCTCTCCTACGTCGTCCCGAAACGGATGCAGACCAGGGAAAAAGCCCAGGCCAAGCGACTCCTCGAACGGAGAGGACAGGTATGAAACCGATCAGAAGTCGCATCTCGGCGACAACGAGTGGCATCGCACGACGCTGATCTACCGCCGGAAAGATAACTCTAGACATGATGATCACCGCCAGTACTCGGTGTTCATGACGAATCGGGAGAGTGGACACCTTACTGAGTACGGCTATCGGTGGGAAATCGAGAGCGGATACAAGTCGATCAAACGATTCATGGCCGCCACTACGTCGAAGAATTTCGGACTACGGTTCGTCTACTTCGCGTTCGCGTGTCTGCTGTACTCGATTTGGTGAGCAGTGGATCTACTTGTGCAGGTTGCGTTAACTGGTGAGTATGAGAATTCGCCGATCGTGACAGACGACAACACGCTGACGCTGTTGAAGAAGGATACTGGAATCGGATAGTGAGGGGCTCTGTTCGGGTTAGCGCACCGTCTGATTGGTAACGCTTCCGGAAGTCGAAGATATTCGGCCAAATAGCTGGTAGTACAATAAGAATGGCCATTTGAAGAGCAAACTGATGCAGTTTCCGCTCGTCAGTTCGGCCGAAACCACACATACACCCCCGTTAAACCCGCTGTAGTCTCAACTCCCAAGCACCACATTTTTATATAGCAGTGTTTGGTTCATTAACATCTGTTTCTGTCCGACGAGGGTTCTACTATCGAAAAACTGCACTTCCTGCTGTTAGTAGATCACACTTGATTAGCTCAATAATCAAGTGTGGTTTTATGAGACTCCATCCCCTCTACCAATCACGAACGATGGGATTCAGTTGGCCACAGGCTCTCCAGGGTGATCGCGCATGAATTCTGAGTCGACTTCCGTTGCGGCCCCCCTCGAGCAGTTCCTCCAATCGAAGTCGAAAGGAGGCGACGGAAGTGGAAATTATCGACGGAATCTCGAACGCTCCGTGGACGACTTTCTCGAATGGCTCGAAGCGGATCCGCACTCAGATGGGACGTTCGACGAGGTAAACGAGCGAACGTTCCGACGATATGCTCGGGACCTCACGGGACGAGAACTCAAGCCCGGAACCATCCGGACGTACTACGCGAACGTCAGTGCGTACATTGGTTGGTGTGTTCGCGAAGGACTCCTTGAGGCGAACTACGCACAGCGAAACGTCGCAAAAGAACCGCTTCCCGAGAATGACGGTCGCCGATCAGGCGATCAACAGGCTTGGACTGACAAAGACAGAACGCGAATCACGCGTTACGTCGACGAACGAGCGCATAATGCAGTCGACGAAAAGGGGTTCGACGCAATCAGAGAGTTCCGTGACCGAGCGATCGTCTACGTCCTCTGTTATTCCGGCGTACGCGGTGGCGAGATTTTCGCGGATCCGAAAGACGATCGGCGGAACGGCCTCAGATGGGCGGACGTCTCACTCGAAGATAGAAAAATGACCGTACTCGCGAAGAAACAGAACTGGTCCGATCGATCACTGACGAAACAGTCTGTAAATCCCATGTCGCGATACAAAAAAATCCTAGATCCTGCGAGTGGAGACTGGCCGGTATTTCCGACGTTTCATCTTCCGACACTCTATAAGACGCTTCGAACAGGATTACGGGATGAGCATGGTTGGACGCCAGAGAAAATTGAAACTACAGTCGACGAGCTTACCGGTCAACACGATGTTTTCGAGGTACTTCGTGAATACAAGTTGATACCGCCCTCGATCAATACAGACGGTGCTCGCCGGATCATGCAGCGTCTCTGCGAAGATGCTGAGATTTCCCTCGATGACAAGCACGGCTATCTCGCGCCACATGGAGGGCGTCGCGGCGCTGGTGAAGTAATGGTTCGCCAGCGCGGATTCACTGCTGCTGCTCGTCTTTTGGATAACAGTGAGGAGGTAGTTCGAAAATCGTATTCCCATATTGAGGCAAAGGAGATGGCCAGAGATGCCGGCGACGCTTTCGCCGAACACGATACCTAGTCCACTTGTTGAGGGCATACCTCACACTTCCGTAACTCTCGCCGGCTTAGTACTCGATCGAACCGGCTACGATGAGGACAACTACCCCCGCGAGCCCAGCGATTCCGAGGAACGCTTCGTCGAAGTACCCGCGGTCGGCGATCGCGCCGAAGACGACTGGACTCACCGCCCCCAGTGCGATGTAGACCGTCCGGAGGGCGCCCAAATTCGTTCCCTGGGTCCCGTCCGGTAGGCGCCGGGTGAGATCGGCGATCACGATCGTCTCGAATCCCAGGAGGCTACTCGCACCGATGGTCAGGAGGACGAACAGCCACACCGTTTCGGCGAACGGCAGCGCGAGAAGCGCGAGCCCGGCCGTGCTCATCAGCACTAACAGCGGGACCCGGACGCCCATTCGGTCGTAGGCCCGGCCTGCCATCGGCTTCAGCAGGATTCCGAGGGCGAAGAAGAAGCCGAACAGCACGGTCGCACTCTGTGCCGAGAGGTCCTTGACGTCCATCAGGTAGGTCGGGTAAAACCCCATGAACGCCTGGATAATGATCCCCCACAGCACGAGCAACAGGGTGCCGCGCATCACGATCGGCTGCGACAGCGTCGGGGCGATATCGTCGAGCGCGAGGGACTCGCGCAGTGGTGTCGGTGCTGCCGGCTGGCGCGGAAGCGTCGCCCAGAGCCCGCCCGCGGCGACCAAGAAGAGCGGCACGGCGACCCCGAAACCGTACTGCCAGGCCAGCGCCGCCGCGAGGAACCCGGCCGTGGGCGGCATCACGGCGTTCCCGAAGTCGCCGGCGGCCATCGTCACGCCCGTGGCCGTCCCGAGTTGCTCGGGGTAAATCTTCTCCAGGATCGTAAAGCGCGAGACGCCGTACAGCGCCGTCCCCAGGCCGAACAGGGCCGTTGCTAGAAACAAGATGAGCGGCGAGTCTGCGACGATGACGAGTGTGAGCATCGTCGCCGCCAGGAGGGAACTGGCGATCAACAGTCGACGCTCCCCGGCCCAGTCAGCGAGGATGCCACCGGGGAGCTGTCCGCTCGCGTACGCGATCCAGAGTACCGTCAACAGGAAGCCGGCCGTCGTGAGCGAGAGGCCGTACGTCCCGCGGATCTGCGGTAACACCGCCGGAAAGATCATCCGCACGCTGATCGACAGAAACCAGCCGAAAGCGACAGCGAGCAGGATCTTCCCACGGCCGTCGCTTCGGAGATCGCCGATCGCGTGTTTTGTCGCCGCAATATAGCGCACAGTCGGTGAACGTCTCCCTCTCGATGGTCGTCGGTTGCGCTCTTCAGTCTTGTTCTTGTCCGGCGCCGGTCGATTGGGTCACCGATTGTGTCGGCGCACGCTCCGTTGGCGATCACTAGAGGTGCCGAGAGCCATCCGCCTCGGTGCGGGGAGCGAGTGCGACCGAGTGCGTGACGAGCTATAGTGATAACTGAACAATTCACACACCGATCGCACGACAGCTGTTCGATCGAGTGAGCATTGACTTTCAGTGGCTACTATAGGCGACGCAGCACTACTCCACAAGACACGCACGCGTGCGCACCCTTGGCCGGCACCGTCGACCACCGGTCGGCCAGGGTCACTGGCTCGCCAGCCGCGATCGTACGAGGCGCGGGACGGGCGCGTCAAGTGAGAAATTCGGTCAGGAGAGAAATTCGGTCAGTATCTGTACCTCTTCGTCTTCGGTGATCTGGTCCGAGTGAAGACACGCATGCATCACTTTCGCCACGAGTTCAGAATCGTCACTGCTGAATTGTGATGTGGAGTCATTCACCTGGGTTTCGAGTCGGTGTACCTGTTGTTCAAGATCATCGAGACGGCTTCCGTGGTCTTCGACTGCGGTGTCCGTGTGGTCCTGCATCATTGGTTCTGTATTTCCGTTGTCAAATATCTGGTTGGCGTACTTCTCTCGAGACCCCCATTCGAACCCATCGATAGCGTTGACCCGTCGCGAAATCGTTGCGGCTGTCACGTCAAAGCGTTCAGCGAGATCCCGCTGGGTCGCATCTGGATTCTCATAAATCGCTTGTAAAACCCCCCATTGTTTCTTGCTCACCTTGGCTGGATCCGGTGGTGCGGACAGTTCCTGATCCTCTTTTGATTCGGTTTCATCGTTCTCTGACGGTGTGTCAAGCTGATCATCGGATGTGCTGGACGCAGTTTCAGTCATCGACGGATCATCGTCAACGGGATCGCCATATTCTTCAAGAACTCTCTCGACAAGCCCGGGTGTTGCCCCAGACACGTCGCTTGCGAGTGCTTCCATCGATGCATTTGGTTGCGATTCTGCAGTATCGAGGATTTGTTTATGGATAGTTGCACGTGGAACGGACGCCGGGTTCTGTGATGGTTTGCCTGCTGGATTCTTTGTTGACTCGCTCATGTCTCCCTACTGATGGACAGATTCGTGTATCTAGTTCACATCCACCAGAGTACAGTATAACTAACTGAATACTCCATAGTTTTCCTGTCAAACTAAAATGAAACTCTATTACTGAATGAAATGGTTTAGAATAGTGATTGGATACTTCTTCACTTATTACTCAAACCTTTCGACTATTACTCAACCAAGAAAGCTTGATTCGATGCATCTGGACTAAGGACCACTCGGTCACACAAGAAGAGCCCTCAGCACCGCACGCGACCGCCCATCTCGTCTTATTACCGGCGCGTCTAGGCATTGTTCAGATTAGCTGGTTCCAGCAGTATGCGTAGCTCTGCAACCATGTCTCCGCGGTTGCTGAATTGGCGTTCCTAGAATAGTTTTTAGAATGGTAGATATGCTGTTTTACTATCTAAAAGAAATATTCGGCAGCGTTCCGATTTCCGTGTATCTCATGTCGAATCGGAGTCCGTATCCGTGGGGAGTTACTTTCAGCCAAGGACCAAAATCGACAAGAAATACTGTATCGTTGACGTCGGGTTTCTCGGACAACTCGGAGAGGAAGATCGAGGTGACACCCTCATTGCGCGTCGAAGAGAGCCAGATATGGATGAGTTCGTTTGTTTCGGGATCGACAGCCGCATACAGCCAGTAGCATTTCTCGTCCAGTTGAATCACGGTTTCGTCGAGCGTAACGTGATCCGGCTGGGCTCCGTCTGTCGGCTGTAGTCAGCTTTCTGGACCCAGTTGTAAACAGTCGAGCGCGCCCGCTTGATATCGAAATACTCCAAGAAAAGCACAGTAACTAAAAGTGATGATTCTCGCAACTGGAGCTGGATACTGAACTTTATCAGCTGGTGCAGTGTCTGCTTGCGCTATACAAAGTCTAACTCAAACCCAATGCTAGCTCCGACTAGGTAATCGAATTCTTATATATCCACCCCGAATCCTATCGCCTCACTCCCTCAAACTCTAATCTGGACAGCGCCGCCTCGACCAGGATCAGGAATTAACCAACACGTCGCTCTATACCCACAATCTGTTGGTTAATTCTAACTTCCAGGAGGGGCCGTCGACTCATTTCCCAAATCTCGGCAGGTTCCCGTCGAATGCCCGTGCGATTCCATTCCCCATAGAGTTTTCACAGGGTGTGTAGAGTGACAATATAATGGCAGCCGGTAAAAAACCGAAGCGATATCAATTTGCTTCGAGTATCGATCTCACTGCCGCGTTCTCGTCGTTCGAAATTGAATATCTGACCGTCTCTGAGAGCCGTGTGATTGCGATCTATACCCAGTCTATCCTCAATATCGAAGTGGAAGATGGTAGTTTAGAGAACGCACGCATCCTTGATGTTGAAGTTCTGGATCACTCTTCGAGAGTTGGTGATGACGACCCGACAGATCTAGTTCAGACGATGATAGGACAGATCAGCAGGAGCACAGGTGCAGACTTCCGAGAAATTCGATGATATCCCTGTATTTGCGTCGCTGACTAATCTACTGTAACATTCAAGCACTCTATCGCCAGTCAGTTGCTGTTGTTTCTGGCATGTGTACCGTAATCAACGTGGACCTCTGGCACACTCAATGATTCCGGTGCTGGGATGGTAGAGAACGCGAGAATAAATCGTAGACATAGGTTCAGCCACCACCGAGAGGGAACCGTCAATCTTCGGTAGTCTCCTTTGAAGTGTGCTCTCTCAGTCACATTCCGGTCACCGTACCAAAACACAAGTCATTATCGCAGTAATCATTAGGTAGAGTATGACCTTCTGCGATCGCCTCCTCCTCGCCGAATGCAAATGGACCAGTGATCCGGTCGGTCGCGGACTCGTCAAGGATCTTCGAACGAAGGCCGACAGCGTCCGGTGGGGCCCTACAGATCGATCTGAACGGTTTGCTCTCTTTTCGAAAAGTAGGATCACCGACAACCTTACCGACATCTCGACGACAACTGGTCGCTTTTCGACCTCGACGATCTCGATCAGGTTTTCTCAGGCACTTTATCGACTGCCTCGTAGTCACCAGGAGCTCTCGTCCAGGCGATCGGATCGCGTAGCTATTTGAGGTGTCCGGAGACTACCGTTCCGGCAATCCACTACACTCTATTCGGGCTATTGTCATTCTCCGCCCTGAACGGCAAGAAGTCCCGCATATCTGGAAACCCTGTTCGAAGGATCTCCTCGAGTTCGTCGAGGAACATATTGCGTATCGTCCCGACGAGATACCGAATGCTCGGATCCAATCGCCGGCGGTGTCGTAGTCGTTCAGTTCTGGTATGGCAGTGTACCGATCGAACTCGATATCTGCCATTGGTTGGCACCGGTAGGTGGGCCCAGAGTCATCATCCCCGTCTTTACCGGTGATGGTGATTGGACCATCCTTGCGACTATTGTACTTCGAAACCGCCATTACTCTCATCAGTGATGTTCATTCGTATTGTTCACCAGTGGTGTTCATTCACTACATTCATTCTTGAATTGTGTTCATGAGTTGTGTCCTATACATCGAATGAGCTTCCGTGGCCAAACCGTCCGTTGAGTCATGTAGTGGAGATCATTATTATCATCTACTCCCCCCGTTCATGGACAACTACCACGGAAACCATCCATGAAAAAGATTGCTGAACAGCGTTCATGAATTGTGTTCATGAGTGGTGTTCATTCATGATGTTCAGTAGTGTTGTTCACTAGGTCAAAAAATGATATAAAGACATGAATGAGGATGGCGAACTTTCAAGATGAATGGCTTTCATGGAGAGAATATGTTAGCGTACTCGACGTATAGCGAGGCCGGAGGGGTCGGAAAGACCAGCACAGCCGCAAATCTAGCGGTCGCGCACGCGCGCGCGGGACTCAAACCACTTGTTGTCCCGCTCGATCCGCAAGACGGGAATCTCTCTCGACTGTTCGGAGTAGACGACGAGCGGACGGAGCCCGTCGACAACCTCGTCCGCCACATGATTCGCCGTCCAAAAGGTGACTTCGAGGACCTGGTCCGGACCGCAGAAGGCGTGGATATCGTTCCCGAACATAATATGCTCTCGGACCTCGCGGAGTACCTCCGACGGGAGAAAGAACAGGCAGAAGCGATGGGCGAAGCGTTCGGGATGCACGCACAACTCCTTCGTGTCCTGCGAGACGCGGGTGTACCCGAGAAGTACGACGTTCTCATCTGTGACCCCCCTGCGACCGAAGGACCGCACCTCTACAACGCAATCCACGCGACCCGATCGCTGGCGATTCCCGTCGAACCAACCGCAAAGGGTCGCGCTGCGGTCGAAGGGCTCGAAGCGCTCGTCGGAGGTCTCGAGGATCAACTCGACGTCGAGGTTGGCGTACTTGCCGCCGTTCCGATCGGATTCAAGAACACGAAGGATCAACGCCAGATCCTCGACGAGATCGAGTATCCGGTCCCAGAGATCATCGGCGAACGAGCGTCGCTGATGGAAGGGTGCTGGATGGAACAGTGTTCTGCGTTCGAATACGTCCGCGAGTTCCGAGACCGCCAGCGCGAATATGAGGTCGAAACGCTCGCCCAGTTCGATCGAATCGCGCGGCATCTAGAACAGGATGTCGGACTGGAAGCACCCAACCCACCCGAACCGGGTGACCTGACCCACGAGGTGCTATCGGTATGACCGGCATGAAAGAAGGCGCCGGCGAGGATCCATTCGCCGAGGATTCATCGACGACATCGTCGGATACCAGCGAGGAGACGGGTTCAGTTGAGCCCGAGCCGATAGCAAACGCCGAAAACGAGTCAACTAGCGGATCGACCTCGAAATCCCCGCAGTCACAACAGCGTCAGTCGATGCAGATCCCCTACAAGTTTCGACGCGATGGCGTTCAGGACGGACGCGATCGAGTTCCGCTGTTCCTCCAACCGGAAACGAAACGAGCCGAACGCGATGCCCTTCGAGAACTTGAGGACCGATTCGACGACGATGTCTCGTTAACCGACCTTCGAGAAGCACTCGTAATAGCTGGTCTCGACCAACTCGATGACGTCGAAGAACAACTGGAAGAGTGGGGTTACGGGATGACGTTCGACACCTGACCAGGCTAGATCGAAATACGATCGCAGTAGTTGAGACCGGTCGTCTCAATGCATACGCCTCAAGCCCCCGTCTGCTCAGTACTTCAGAGTTGGTCGATCGGCTTGTTGATCATCTTGAAGACTTCGCTCGCTCGGTAGAACCGATTCCGATCTTTCCCGGTGAGTTCTTCGAGTATCCCGTCATCTTCAAGCTGTCCGATCAGTCGGTTGGCCGTACTGTACTCGACATTCAGCCACTCGGCCGCCGTATTCACGTCAAGGTACGGATCTTCGAAGAGCCGCATGACCAATTCAAGGATATTCTCAGACCGTTCGCTCTGGTAGTGCTGTTGATAGTCCTCACGGAGGTCAACCAGCAAGTTTGCACGCTGGTGGGCCTCATCTGCCTGCGACTGCACGCCACGTAAGAAGAACAGTAGCCACTCTTCCCATTCGCCGCGCTGACTGACTGCCAAGAGATGATCGACGTACTCTGAACGTCGTGCATTGAAATACGAACTCAGGTAGAGATACGGCTCGGGCAAGAGACCGTCACGTTGCAGGAGAAGACTGATCAATAGTCGCCCGAGCCGTCCATTCCCATCGAGAAACGGGTGAATCGTCTCGAATTGGTAGTGAATCAGCCCGATTCGAAGAAGCGGATGAAGATCAGTATCCCGGTTCGCATACTCAAGCAAGTCTTCGAGAAGGTCGGGAATGTCGTTCGGCGGTGGCGGAACGTACCTAGCGTCCTGGATGTATGGCGTACTGCCGATGAAGTTCTGAGTCGTGCGGAGTTTACCTGGGTCAGCTTCGTCCCCACGGACACCCGAAAGCAACCGGTCGTGCATTTCGCACAGCAATTCGACAGTAATTGGATCGCCAGCTGTGATCGCATCCAATCCGTGCGTTAGCGCGTGCAGATAGTTCACGACTTCCTGGGTTCCCTGCTGCCTATCTTCGTCGATGAGGGCTTCTTGTCCAGCCTCATAGGCGTAAATATCTGAAAGGGTAGCATGTGTCCCTTCGATTTGCGAGGATTCTAGCGCTTCTTTTCGAATGAACGGCTTGATTAGGATTTCTCTTGAGCCGACACGTGGGCCGATACCGTGGAGTCGACCAAGTGCCTGTGTCGCCTCCGCCAGCGGTGTAATGAGTTGCTCAGTGCTGATTGAAGGGGAAAGCGGGTCAGGCCGGAACGCCGAATACGTCCCCTTCGGTGTCGTCGTGGGAACGATTTCACCGGGAGCCGTCTCGTCGAAGTCATCTCGCTCCATCAGTGGTATCCCTACAAATACGCTGGCCACTATTGGTATTTTTGGCCCTAAATCAAAATAGCGGAGTGGCTGATTGCACCGTCACAACTACTCAGGATATCTGGGGTACGATACTTCGATAGAGGGTATCTGCCATGCTACCGAATTGGAACACTTCGATAGAGGGGTGGGTCGTAATCGCAGATATCTCGAAACACATCGATAGAGGGGTGTGTAGAGCCACAAACCCCATCACGGACCTATTTAATCCATAAGTGATTCAAGAATAATGGTGTTCCGATAGGTTAGATAAGGCAGTACCCACTCTGAGACGGGCAAATACACTTCGATAGAGGAGGGTGCTACGTCAGAAAGTGAAAAGGACCGAAATATATTAGGGCGAACGAAAGCGATCGATCCTCACCACTACTCCGATCGAACGTGAAACGATACCACTCGAACAGGACACATCGATAGAGGGGTGTCTTCGATGCGATCGGAACGTCTCTCGAGCCAAGAATTGGGATCAAATCGCTCGTTAGAGCACCTATCCTACTTTGGACCTCTAATTTATAATGTGTTGAAAAAGCAAAATAGGGTAGTAGAGGCGGAATCCGCTATGGAGACTTACCTACGCTGTTGTGTATCGAGTTCGTACCGCGTTACATCGTCTACCTCGCTAATCACGACGCGGTTCTCGTCCTCTAACAGGTCGAGGTGGCCGATCACCTCCGACATACCAGGGAACATTTCGGTCGCCGGAAGATCCGGGAACATCTCTTTCATGATCTGATACGCCGTCGTCGGCTGGCTTTCGGCGACGAGATCGGCAATTCGTTCCTTTCGCTCCTGATGATGAGCGATCGTCTCTTGAACCCGGTCGTGAAGAGTTGGGATCTGATCGCCGTGGCCACCGTACCCGACCGTCGCTGAGATTTCGAGAACGTACCGGAGCGACTCGAGATAGGTCGGTAAGCTTCGAGTTCGCGTATCCGAGTCAGGAGCGAGCGTAAGTAGCGGATTCGGGGTGATATCAGACAGGACGTGATCACCCGTAAACATGGCATCTTCGGACGTTGCGAGGAAACAAAGCGAGCCAGGAGCGTGACCCGGAGTGGAAATACACTCCAAATCGACGCCGACGTCGATACTGTCTCCGTCAGTTAGTTCGTGAGTGACGGTAACCGGTTTCTGGTAATCGACATACGGTTCCGGTAGCTCAAGGACCGTATCGACCGTGTCCGCAGGCATCCCCATCGACAGCAAGAACGGTCGGAAATACTCTTGCTCCTGCGCGAAGTACCCGATGGGATCGGACAATCGATCGGCGGCATCTTTGTGAGCGAATACGCGTGCACCCGATTCCTCGACGATTCGTCCGGCGAGACCGAAATGATCGATGTGCGGATGTGTGATAAGCACTCGATCGATATCGTCGATACTGCAACCAATACGATCGAGAGACCGGCCTAGCTCTTCGTAGGCTTCTTTGGTCGCTGGACCTGGATCGAGAACGGTCAGATCGTTCTCGGGAAACAGATAACAGTTCACCCGGCCGACCCCGAACGGTGTCGGGATCGGTGCCTGTTCCATGAAATCCATAGATAGAATATTCGTTCTAGCCACAGATAATGCTCACTGTCATGGCTGTTCATCTCACTCTATGATCGTTGTGGGACTACGGTGGGGAAGCTAGCACTATTCGTGGTAGCTTTTTGTTTGTTCCTCAATAGTAGAGATTACAATGAGCAAAACGGCTAAAGCAGACGATCGAGGTCGAATCGTCATTCCACATGAAATCCGGGAAAAACACGGGGACCGATACCGTGTTGTCGACCTCAAAGATCGGATCGAACTGATACCACTCAAAGAAAACCCGATCGAAGGGCTCCGCGATGCTGTCGGCGACGCCTTCGACGACAAATCGATCGAGGAGATCAAGCGAGAGTCGCGTGAACCTGCCCGGGAAGATACTGTGGATGAGGTCACCGAGTGAAAAATAATCATCTACGCCGACACGGACTTCTTTATCGCGCTGGCAAAGGACGACGAATGGCTTCAGGATGGGGCAGCCACGATCGCTCTCGAAATTGAGGGTGATTCAATCGTCACTACGTGTTTCGAAGTTGTGCTCTTACCACCGACTGGACTTCGTCGGGACTAACGGAGTCAATACGCGAATCCTCGCGGAGAGTCTCGAGGATCGTTTCCGGGCGTTCGCCGAACTGGAACTCGAGGAACATCCCTGAACTCGGACCGTGGCTCCGGCGTTCGAAATCGACCAGCGAGTACGTCGTCAGCTCCTTCATCTTGTTGACGTAGGTCTCCTGATGATACTGGTCGGCACCGATCGCATCGGTCAGGAACTCGTAGACGCGGTAGCCGGTCGTGCTGCGAGCCGTACCGTCGTCTGTTTCCGCGGCGACCGCACCCGTGGCGTAAAGGCAGAGCTTCTTTTGCGTGCTGATCCCGCGGACGACCTCGAGGACGCGGTTTTTTTCGACCTTCTCCTGCGCGCTCCGGACATGTTCTTCGCGAACGTACTCGTCGCCCTCCCGCTCGGCGAGTTCGCCGGCGACGCGAATCAGGTCGATCGCTTTCCGCGCGTCGCCGTGAGTCTGGGCGGCGAACGCGGCGGCCAACGGGATGACGTCGTCGTTTAGCACCCCTTCGTAGAAAGCGTCCTGCCGTCGACGGAGGATGGCTTGCAACTGGTTCGCATCGTAGTCGTCGAAGTGGACGTCCTCCGGCGTGAAAGAACTCAGCGCTCGACTGCCGACCGACTCCATCATCTTCGTGTCGTTCGAGATAGCGACGACCGAGATGTACGCGGTCAGGTCGTCGTTCGCCCCGGCTCGCGACAGCTGGTAGAGCAGCCGGGAGAACGCCGGTTCCTGTTTGTCCCGCCGACCCACGAGCATGTCGAGTTCGTCGAGGACGAACACGACCGAATCGAAGTTCTCGTTGACGATCCGATAGAGTTCGTCCCACTTCTCCTTCGTCGCGACGCCGTGTTTCGGGACCTCGACGCTGACACCAGCTTCGTCGGCTGCGCGGCTGGCGAGTTCGTAGACTGCGACGCCGAGCGTGTCCAGGTCCTGGCAGTTGACTTCGATCGTCCCGAAGCGGATATTACGAGACTCGCAGATACGGCTGATGTTCTTGCAGACGGCTTTCGTGATGAGCGATTTCCCGGTTCCGGACGGGCCGTAGAGGAACAGGTTCGGCGGTCGGTTGTCGCCGAGTGCAACCCGGAGCATTTTCGTGACTTCCTGGAGCTGTCTGTCACGGCCGACGATTCGATCCTCCTCGACGATATAGTTCGGATCGAGAAGCGACCGATCGCGAATGAGTCCCTTCTGATCGTCGAACTCCAGAAGCATGTCCTCGATCGATCGGGAATCGTCACTGGACCCGTCCGTAGGGGGTATCGAATTCGTCGACGACTCGTTCGCAGAAGCGGCCGTGGACGGTTCATCGATAGGATCTTCAGATCCACCAGTCTCCGTCTGAGTGTCACTTCGCTCCCCTGTATCCGACTGGTCGTCATCGATCGACTCGCCGTCGTCGATCGGCCGAGTATCGTTTGATCGAGTGTCGTCTGATTGGTTAACGACGTTCGATCGGTCGTCAGTGTCCACTCGATCAGCGATATCTGACCGATCTACGTCGGAAGATCGATCCGACGGTCGCTCCGAATCGGAAGAACTCGATGAGAATCTCGGTTGTGTCGCACTCTCGTCCTCCGAGGGCTCCCGATCGGAGCGTGAAGACTCGGAGTCATCGGTACCCATGCTAGACCGACACTCAGGGAGGGGTCAAAAAAGTACCTACCTGTATCGAAGTGAGAATCGGCGTTTCAATCAATGATTCGCCTCCAAGTGGCGAGTTCAATCGACGAAAGCTATTCAGTCGTTAAGTAGCGACGAAGTGTTGAGCGGCATCAATGGGGAAATGGTGACGAACTGCCGACCGAGGTGAGCCGATACAAACACATCGAACAAACAGTCGCCAATATCCATTTGAGGATAGTCCATCGCGAGTGGGTTGATCAACACCCAGACACCCCTTTATCGAAGTGTTCGATGTGTTTGAGTAGGGTACCGCGAGACCGATCGGGGAGACAGACGAGTCGCTCAGACAGTAGAAACAGTGCAGAGAAGGGGCTCAAAAGAAGTTTTGGAGATGATTTCTATCGATCAGACGTCGACCAGAACAGCGGGATATTGTTGGTTCCAGACGGACACGATTTCTCCAACTACTGAACACATCGAACACATCGATAGAGGGGTGTGTGAGTGTTCTAGCTAGAAAGCTAGAAGAAGAATGAAGATAGGGATATCTTGAATCAATCGATAATTGAGGGTTCTGAGTCTGATCCGTGATTTTCGATGTTTGAGTCGTTCTTGTGGAGTTATCCTATCTCGACTACACCCGATTCTCCCCCCACCCTCCAAAGACATCGAACACATCGATAGAGGGGTGTCTGTGTTCTTCCATCGAAAAAAGATGAGAAACGCCGGCACCGTCCTCTCGAACGATCGTTTCGGAAGGATCTCTCGCGGCTTTCGGAAACACATCGATAGAGGGGTGTTCGAATCAGACCCTCGGTAATCTCAAGCTGATCCCGAACTAACCCTCTTCATCATTAACCAACGCAGTGCCTTTTTCCTACGCTTGTTGGTTAATTCACAGATTGGACACGGCGACCCTGACGATCAGCATCGTGAATGGTCAGAGAATCGTTGGACCATAGTGAAGAATGATTGAATAGTGGATTCCTCGAGACCGATCGAACCAAGCCAACTCTAGTCTGTTAACCAACAGAGCTATGCGATCGGCGTACATGTTGGTTAATACGGCAGATCGATGTCCTACGCCTCACCATCTCCGCCCGAGACGCTCCCTGATGACGCGGTTGAAACGTTGGATACCTATTCCCCAGACCTTCTTCGGGACGTTACGCAGTACGCGGAGAAACTCGCGGAGCATCGCGAACGCGAAGCACGCCTCGAAGAACAAGACGAACAGAACGATCGAACCCAAGGTCGATCCGAGGAGCTTCCGGATGACGTCCCCTCGAAAGCGACGATCACGATCAAAGAAATAAACGACAACCGGTACTACTACTGGCAGTGGCGCGACGGGGAGAAGATCCGTTCGAAGTACAAAAGTCCTGTAAATCGGGATGAGTAGCCAGCTTGCAGATGTTCATCGGATCGATCGATTCGTCCCGCCGCGACAAGTGCTGGCAGATAATCACGAACGCCGCGATCGAATGTTTTGTCGCGTTCGAGTAGCACCGTCTGGAGAACCTGTCATCTAAAACTCGCCTTCCGGAACTCATTATGTGTCCCGACGGAAACGCCCGATTCGAACGCGTCGTTCTTGGAACGGAGATCACGTAGTCGAGATCGGACACGACTGGGTCCAGATGTCCGAACCGTACCTTCCCGTCGGACTTGATCAATCGAAGCGCACCAATGAGTCTCGAGGTGTCAATAAACGAGGCGGCATCGTACGTGGATTGATCGACCGAGAGCCCAAACACGAATCCCGCGTACAAGTCGTCTCCGAGTTCGGACGCTGCCGTACGAGCGAGTTCGACCGATCGATCGAATAGGCTGTACCAGTCAGAGTGGACAATCTCTCGAAGTGCCTCCGTGACTGCTTTTGGAGGTCTGTGCTGGGATTGAGTAACCCAGTCGCGCTGACCGGGATGACGACGTCGCCAGTAAGCACGTCCACGGACAGCGTCTCACCGGCGTTCTGGAGTTTCTCTCTGACTACGACGATATTCTGGCGCCGATAGGACAGATCCGTAGAACTGTACTGTGGATAGGTAGCAGCATCCAGATCAGGATCGACCGCAAACTGTGTTCCGTCGAACGACGGTTCGACGAGGAATTCCGTGTTCGCGAACAAGACGCGGTCTTTGAATCGACTGTCGCTGAAGTCGGGGTTCCCCGCAAAGGACGCATCGTCGAACAACGCCGTACCGTCAATCTCGGTCCGAGCGAAGAGTCCACGCATGCCGAATCGAGCACCGCTGAAGTCGACGTCACCTGAGACGGTCGCGGCGAACTGGAAGTGTTCGAACGTCGCGTTCCTGGCGTCGATGGCACCCTCGATCGTTGATTCGTGCAGGAATGCCTGAAACTCGAAGGCGGCGTCCCTGAGGCAGACGTCCGAGCCGAACTCGGCGTCGCGAAGGTGGGCGAAGTCTTCGAATCGCACCTGAGACAGATCGACCGGCCCATTGAACGTCCCGTGTAGAACCACGCCTCGTCTCGGAAAGTTGCGTTCGACATCGATACGGTCGTTCCCGTGAACGAGGCCAGCACGAAGACGGCGCGGCCGCCGAACGATGTGCTTGTTGCGTCCAGTTCTCCCTCTACGACAGCGTGTTCGAAGTCGGCATCTCCGGCGATCTGACAGCGAACAAGCGACCAGAGTTCGTGAAACGTAGCCGCGACGAACCGCACTTCGACGCCGACGGTTATATCGTCAAACGACGCGGTTGATCGGCCGTCGATCGCGGTGAAGTCCGCGAGATTGTTCCAGTGGGCGTTCTCGAAGGAGAGGGGTCCGTCGAACTGCGATCGGGCGAATCGGATGTTCGCAGAGAACTCGGCGTCGTCGAAGATTACCGGACCAGCGGCCTCGAGCGCACGCGCATCAACGAAGCCACCTCGAATCCGTTTGCGGCGATGCCGCTTTCGAACGTTGCGTTGTGGAGGTACACACCTTTCTCGACGCTGGTGCCGGCCAGATCCACCGGAGCTTCGAACGTGGAACGTTCGCCTTCCAGCGCGCCGGTGAGCGCCGCGTTGCCGAGCAGTAACGGGACATTCACGATCGCCCCGGTGAGATCGATGGACCCGTCGATCGTCACACCTCTGAGATCGATCGGTTCGCCGTCGGATGTGTCAAGGACGCGATTGGACAGATCGAGATCGCCGAGGCGACCGCCCGCAAAGGTCGCGTCACGCTCTGGGGATTTGACCGAGTCAATGAACGACTCTGTCAGCGCAGCGGGTGGAAACTCTCGTTCAGTTGCGTGGAAGAGACAGCGATCGTCCTCACCGTCAGCTGCAGGATGCGGACAGCCGTCTGGATCTGTGCGGGGGACGTCGACAGTATCTGCAGGCTGCGTGTGGCTCAGTGTCTGGTATCGATACGAACAGGCTGAAGCAGTGGTGTGAGCCATCGTGATACGTCATCTCAAGTCGTTACTCGATCGTGAGTCCATTCGACTTCGACGCGACTTCGATGAGTAATCTGTCCACACGCTTACTACTTTTGATACATATTATACATTCTGATAATTGACGCAATGGCTTTAAACGCCATCAAGCCAGTCGTCACTGGGCTCTTCGTATCGGATACAATTATAAGACTAAACAAGCCTGAAGAATGGATTCGAGGGCGATGGGCAAGAGGGCTATGGGACGATGAGGATTCAGGGCGCTTTGCAGAGGCGACACGGTGAATTTCGACTTGTATACTACCACGGTAGCACGGTCACTGAACGAGTCTGAGGTTCACGATGGCTCCGCCGGTGGTCTCTCGGTACGTCGCGTCAGTGTTCGGCGTTCGGTGAAACCCTTCTGGTGCAGGGTGGTTCCCCTTTTCTTTTGGTGTTTCTGGCATCAACTCGTAACTTCCGTTGTCCTGTTGTGGGCCCCGTCCGTAAATCTGATAGTTTTTTTCTATCGCCTTGCTCTTCGATCACTATTTTCCAGACTCTCATCTGCCTTCCATCACTCCAAGACTTGTTCGTGGTGACCGAGATTTGATCTCCTGGGCGAAGACGATACAGGAAATTTGTAATGTCGGCTGGATCTCGATCAAGGTCTGACTCCTTGGTCATATCTTCAATCAGGTGTCAGGTATCGTATGAATTCTGGCATCTCGGGGGCGGTAGTGCACTGTGAACTACCCTGTCCTACCGCGCTCGGGGCTATTCGCCCCTCGCTTGTTGAGGTGACTGTTGGGCTTGTTGAGATAGTCGGAACTCCATCTATAGGAGGGTACGAATACACTCTATCCGATACCCATGTTATGGCTTCTGTCATTTTCGGGGGTGTCATCGTTGCACCACTAGCTGAGGAAGTACTATTCAGAGGCTTTCTGATCGGTAGTTGCTCGGCTGGGGCATATCAAAATAACTTGCAGGTGTCGATCGGCATCAGTCCGATAGCCGATACTTCTTTGCACTTCTACTGTCGACACTCCCGATATGCAGATAGAGTTACGGGTGGTGGGATGGCGTCCGTAATACAGGGACGGGACCTGCCCGTCGATGCGGGAGCGAATTCGGTGGTGTGGATCAATCGATTCGATGCAGTCCTATCGCTGGTTGATGATCCACTCCCGCTCGTACTGGTTGGAACGGCACTGGTCGCCGCAGGCGTTGTGTTTGTCGCTTGGTTCCGATCGACGGGGCCCACTGACGATCCCACCGATCGAACAGGTGCTGACTCGAGCGGGAACGAAATTCAGGGGGAACCCGCGTCAGCCACGTTCGAGGAGCGAATCGGAGAAACGACGCTTGAGCGGCTCGAACCGATCGTTCCCGACGCTGTCGAACACGTTCGCGACCTCAGGTCTGACAGGCGAGAGGGTCACGAATTCGATCGGGAGCAGATCGACCGCGCTGTCAGAGAACTCCGCCGCGGACTCGAGGACGCGCTCGCCGACGGTCGCCTCAAAATGAAACCGACTGCGCCAGATGGCGAACCGTACGAGATCGTGAACCTTCCAAGCCGCTATCGCGAGCTTTCCATACCACCGTCGGACCGGACAGTCTACCTCGGAGACGCCGAGCAGGCCGTCCAGGACCGACTTGAAAACGGTACGCTTCGGGAGGCAGCCATGGCTGCCGAGGCGGTCGACGAACATCGTGAGGAGATCACCAATCACGTTTGCCGCAACGAGCGGCAGATCGTCGAACTGCGACGCGAAGTCACCGCGACGCTAACGGATGTCCGAGAACTGGTCGAACGACTAGACGGAGCACTGGCCGACCGCGTCGACGACTTCGTTCTGGCGGGTCGCCACGACGAGTTCGAGGGCATCGCCGAGATCGAACGCGACATCTCAGACGCGACTTATCTGCTACATCGCTGTTCGTTCAATGATTCACAACGGGAACTTCGAGACGCAGCCGAGGCTGCCGACGATCTGCTCGTCACCGTGGACTTCCTCGGCGGGTTGGTCGGGACGATCGAACACGGAAGTGGCACGGTCGAACTCCCGGATGCAGTTCCGAAGGCACTCGTGAGCGACCTCACACCGATCATCGAGCGACAGTACGACGTCGACGCGAAGGTTACCGGTACCGCGATCGCCATAAATGACCGGAATACGCCGGATACCGAAGACAGCCACTCGACGAGTAGGACTGGTTCGAGACGCACGGAGGAGGGATCGGCAGCCGGCGACGTGACCGCCGGCACCACAGCATCGATGGGTTCCCGTAGCGGCGTCGCGACTGGGGATGTTGCCGACGAGATCCTGTTCGTCCTCCGGGAACTAGATGGCGGGACGAACAGTGAAGCGGTCCAGTATCAGACCGAACGCCTACCGAATAGCGTCGCTCGATCGGATATCCTTGAGGAACTGGTCGTGTTCTGTCGTCGACAAACGGATATCGTCGCCGCCATCGATCTGCAGGAGGGAGCACCGCCGGGCTTTCTCGAAATCGAATTCACCGATCGAACGGCGGCCCAATCCGGACTCGAGACGTTACGAAATCGGTTCCTCGATCGCCACGGCGGGTGAATAATCCGCCGAGTAGTCTCTCATCGGCGCGTCGGCAGTCTCAATCGTGAAACAGTCGTCTTTCATATAAATAAACCACAATATATGTGATGTTTTATTACGAGGCTGTGATCACTGCCCGTGTCGGATATTGCGTATCGAACCATGGCGAGTTCACACGTAATACTTTAGATAGTTCCGACGTACGGATGGGATATCACCGAGAATGACGAGTCTCTGTAAAATCTGTATGGCGCAAGAGAGAGAGTGGGACCGGCGGACCCTCGTCGAACACGTTCGAGACGCACACGGCGACGAACCAGAGTCCGTCGAACAGGTGTATCCGGAACTGTGCGAGGAGGTGTTCGCCGCG
Source organism: Halosolutus amylolyticus (assembly GCF_023566055.1). NCBI lineage: Archaea > Methanobacteriati > Methanobacteriota > Halobacteria > Halobacteriales > Natrialbaceae > Halosolutus > Halosolutus amylolyticus. Next base: position 73,318 of record NZ_JALIQP010000007.1, read on the forward strand.
GATGCGTCCGACAAGGGGTCGACTGACGACCGGTCCCGACCGACGCCGGAGGAATCGACCGAGACTCCGAGCGACGATTTGCTCGACGATTCCTACGGCAAGAAGTGGTTCCTCATCGGTGTCGGGGGTGCGGGGAACAACATTCTCGATGCGATCCTGTTGCGCCGCGAGACTCTGGCGGAGAACAACGAGCGACGCGCTCGGATCTGGGAGGGCGGGCTCGCCGGCTACGGTCCGCTGAACACGAATATCAGCGAACTCGAGCAGACGTACTACGCACAGGAGGAGAAGGGATACAGCCGCAACGACCTACTACCGAATTGTATCATTGGGTTCGGTCGCCACGATTACGCGGGGGCAGGCTACAGGTGGGACATCGGGAAACAGCTGATGGAGGCCGATTTCGAGGGCGACTCCGATCCGTTTCGAGAGCGCTGGGACATGAAGGCGGAGCGGATTCAGGACTCTCAGGCAGTGATGTTCATCCATAGCGTCACGAAGGGGACCGGTTGTGGTGCGACGCCGGTCGTGGCAGATCGTCTCAGGAGTGACGTCCTCGCGGACAATACGATCGTTCCAAAGCCGCTCTTTAGCAGCGTCGTCATCCCGTCGGAAGGGACCGAATATTCGGAGTACGGTGGCCGTGCGAAGGTAAACGGCGTCGTCGGGCTAGCCCGTACCTCCCGAGCGGTGGACGCGATCATTCCGTTCGACAATACCCGCCTCGAGAACGTACAGGCAGATATCCGGCCGCGGATCGACGGACTAGAAGAGTACAATCCGCCACAGTTCACGGACGTGAATCGGCCGCTCGTTGCGTTTCTCGAGGCGTTTACGATGTCGTCGGTGCCACAGTTTCTCGATCGGGACGCGACGATGTCGATCATGGGTGACGTGTTCGATCCAGCCGACAGTTTCCGGCCAGTTGAGGACAAGTACCAGCTGAATCCGGATGTCTCGTTTACGCCGGCGGTGATCCTTGCGCCGGTGCTGGGACGATCGCGTGCGAGTTCGTTCGACCGGTCGAAACTCGAGATACTCGTCCGGAACGCGCTCTTCCAGAACAAACTGGCCGAATTCGATCCGACAACTGCCTGGGGCGGGACGTTCCTGGTGTACGGACCCAGCGAAAAGATGGACGAAATCTCCGAGTTCGTCGCCGACGGAACGCTAACCGAAATCATCTCCGACAAAGAGTTTCTCGATGCGGGAGACGTTGCCGGGATTGAAACCGTCGACGTTCACGTCAAACAGCTCGTTACGCCGGACCTCGACGATGTCCACCTCTGGGGAACGCTGTGGAACCCGGAGATGCCGTCGCTGGCCGACATGTACGATCGGGCCCAGCGGCTCAAACAGGAAGGCAGTAGCGAGCAGGCGGAGAACGTCCGTGAAGAGTGGGACGCCGTCAAGGCGCTGTTTTCGTCGCTCGGACGGGAGAACATGGCATAACGACAGGGGGTAATAGCTCCTCCCTGCTACGGCCCCATGGCGTTTTCGTACTCTGCCGGTGCCTCAATTATCCTTCGAGTCACTTCTAACGGGTCGACCCCTTTCTTTGCTAATAACATATCTGAAAGAGACATATCAGGGCAGAAGCTTAATCACGACCTGAATACATTCGTTCGCTGTATAATGGCAGCGGACGTCAACAATCTCCGGTGGAAGATAGGGTGGTCGCCGTGGCTTGTACTGATCGGTGTGACGGTCGTGTTTACTCTCATCGGCGCGATGATAGACGCGGCCGGCCCGTTCGTCGGACTCGGCCTTTTCGGGGGAATCGTGATCTGGTACTGGGGTGTCAGAGAAATAAACAACAAGTATCAACCATTCGTTCAAAAATTCATCGGGGAATCCGAACGAAACGCGAGACGCGGTATCGAAGTCGACAGCGCGAAGCTATACAATTTGACGTACAACTCTGGAAATTCCCCACCGCTTGTCAGTCCGTCGGATACATATTATATCACGACGATAGTCGTGACTGATACATCTATCAACCTGAACAAGGGAGCGGAGTACGATATGGAAGCCCGATCGGGGGTCGGCGGCGGCACCAACAAAGAAATTTATTACGATCAGGTGACCGGTGTCCGTTCCCATCAGGACGGGACGTTTACTGAACTCGAAATCCAGACCGCTGGCGGGAAGTCCACCAGAATCAGCTCGATTGCGACGGACACCGTCGACGAAGTGGTCTCCGAGGTCCGACAGCGGGTTCGGGAGATCAAAAACCCAGGTTCGAGTCGAGGACAGCGCACCGACCGGAATGCGGACCAGCGCTCTACGCCATCGACGACGGCTCCCGAGACACCGGCACGGGAGCGGAACACGGAATCATTGACGTCCACGGATCAATCACCCGAGGATACGACCGTCCCCATCGGAGAGGAAGAGAGGAAGTCCGACTCAGAAGATGTGACGCCGCAACCGATCGCGTCGGTCGCGGACACCGTGGCCTCAGGAACACGCCCTTCCGATCCCGTTGCCAATGAGTTGTGTCGCGTCCTTTCGGATCCCTCTCCGGACGAACAACGACTCGAGGAGGCACTCGAGGACGCAGTCGACAGGCTCGAGGAGGCTGGAGCGGTCGCCGCCGCCGTCGAGAGAATCGATGATCCGACAGCCGACGCACAGGTCGAGTCGGCGAAACGGACGCTCACCGTTCGGGACGGGCCGATTGCTGACGGTCTCGAACAGGTGTTCGAGCGAGCGGTCGAGTCGACCAGAACGGAGGCGATTGAAGCCGACCTCTCCGCGACCGAGGCCGAACTCGAACGGTCCGAGCGACAATACGATCGGCTACGGACTGCGGCCGAGACGGTTTGTCGGGAAGTCACGCGGAGCGGCGTCCTCACGCTCCGATCGAGCGACGTCGTCGAGCAGACGACGGAACTCGCGGACACCCTCGAGAGCGACACGGTCGTGCTCAAGCGGCCAGACGCGACACAGGAGCCGGCGACGGAACTCCCATCGATCGCCGACGATGTCGAGCGATCCGTTCGACCGCAGTCGGCCCAGTCGAGGGAGTTGCTCGAGACGCTGAGCGAGCCGGAAGCGGAGGACTCGGAATCGGTGTTACGATCGACGGTTAACTCGTTGGACGCCTACGCGGAGCTCCGGTCTTCCATTGCGGATATCGGCAGACGTGATGTCGAGCGCCGGCTTAACGCGATCGACAACGAACTACAGCGCAAGAACGGCGACGTCTACCGGCATCTCTCCGACCGGACCCGGGAACTCGAGACCATGCTCGACCGGGATGATATCACCGACGTGCAGCTGTACGCGATCTATCAGGAGTGTACGTTCTACGATCGAACGCTGCTACCACGACTGTCCCGATCGCTTGACAGCGATAGCGCCGTCGAAACCGGGCGACTGATCGCCAATATTGGGGATCGAATCGATCGCATCGAGCGTGAATATATCGACGTCCGCGCTGACCACAACCACACCATCCCCCGCCATTTCCTTTCACTTGCCGACGACCTCCGAGTGGAGGCCCAGAGCGTCGAAGGTGAGAGTCCGATGCGGGCGGCCAGCCTATGTACGGCGGCCGATAAGGTGCTCGAACACGTTGAGGCGCTCTACGAACGAAACGAATACAGCGTCATGCTTCGGCGGCTGCGCGGATAGGGCAACCGCCCCGAATTGGTCAGCTATGCCGTTCTGAGGATGTCGTTCCGTGTTCGGATCTCGCCACAGAACGTCTGTTTGATTCTCGACCGATGATATACTCGATTTACTACACATCATTTATAATTGTAATTTTGACATTGTAGGGAAAAGGACAACGTAAGAATAGTGTATAGGATAGTTCATCGGTACATCGGACGAAAAATAGTATTGTTGGATAACAACGAATAAGAGAACAGAATTGTGTGAGAGCCATCACCTTTATTGTATGTTGCTCTAGTGGTTCAGTTGATAGGATATGTGTGGTTTTGTAACTACATTTGAAACCGAACGAGAGAGTCTTTGATACCCAAATGACGTACCTGTTCGTTGGGGCCGGACAAGCGGGGGGAGCGATCGTCGATTCGGTGTTCAATTACACCGACGATTCGCTGCTGGGATTGTTCGATTCGGCTGACATTTCGACGCTCGGTCGGCCACTCGTGTTCAATTCGACGATGCGGGACCTGCAGAACCTCTCGAATGTTCCGCCCGAAGATCAGTACGGAATCGCCGAACACCACGGCCTCGTTCAGGGGACCGAACCGGGATTCGAGGAGATGGTCACGGGCGGGTTCGGTCGCAATCCGGTCGACGCGGACGAGGTGATGGCCGAACACGCCCCGCAGATCCAGACCATTCTTGGGGAGAAGTTCGAACCGGGGTTCGACCGGTCTACGTCGGCCGACGAGTCGTTCGAAGACGACCTGCTGGAAGGAGACGACCCGGTCGATGAGGAAGAGCCGACCGACGGTGAGCAAGACGACGACGTACCGACCGATGCCGACTCCGAATTCGAACCGAATCCCGTGGTCGAACCGACGGGATCGGGCGTCCAGTTCGCATTCCTGTTTCTCGGCCTCGGTGGCGGAACTGGCTGCGGGATCGGGCCGCATCTCGCCCGTGAAATCAAGGCGTTCACTGACGGGCGAGCCAAGGTGGTCGCGGTCGCCGTCTTGCCGAACACCCGCGGCGCGGACGAGGTCAGCGGGTCGGATGAGAACGAGAAGGCCAGTGCCGGCCGACAGGCGTGGAACGCGCGATACGGCCTCGGTCGCCTCGAGGACGAAGTCGACGGCATCATCCTGGTCGACAATCAGCGCATCTCGTACCTCGACTCGGCGGGCGGCGAGTTCGGCGAATACAACGACTACGTCGCGGCGGCAATCTACGACCTCGTTGCCGGTCCGGTCTTGAGCGGGGTCGATCCGAGCGCGGTCGATGGCATCGATACGCCCGATATCGACGTTCGGGACATCGTGACGTCGCTGTCGTTTGGCGTCGCCGGCGAAGAATCGACGCCAGGGTACGGCGCGATCGGGCGTTCGGTGACGATGACGCAGTCTTTGCCGGGCTATCTGCTACCGTTCGTCGGGAAACGCGACATCGACAGCGCCGCACTCTCGCGGTTGTCGGCGGCGAAGCAGACCCTCGCAAAGGCCAATGTCAGTGGAGCCCAGAAAGCAATCTCGCTGATCAGGGCGCCTGAATCGAACCTCGGATCCGGGCCTCACAGCGTCGAAATCGGGATCGTCAAGGAATATCTGGAGCAAACGTCCAACCTGAACGAAGTCAACATCGGCGTCGCGATGAGTGACAGGAACCTCGCTTCGGTGACGACGCTGCTGACGTACCGTCGGGAGGACATTGACCGGCTCGCGGACATCGAAGCGGCAGCCGAGGCATACGAAGAGGAGACGGAGGAGCTACTCGCATGAGGTGGCGACTCACATCGGGCGTCCTCGTACTCGCCCTGACTGTCTGCGCGCTCGCGTCGACGGGGAGCGTCAGCGGGTCGTCAGCGGAGACAGCCATCGATACGACGTCTCAAGCGATCACGGCGCAGTCGGTCGCAGAGCAGACGCTCGTGATCGCGGCCGGCGGGCTATTGCTCGGCGCAGGTCTAGGCGTCGCGCTCGTGAGCGGCGCGACTTACTGGTACAAGAGTCGGGAAATCGGAGGAAAACTCCAATGAGTACGGGACGACGATTCCTGCTGTTCACGGTCGCCCTGGTGGCGATACTCGCCCTCGGATTGGGAACCGCCACCGCTGCGGCCGACGTCAACTGCGACAGCACCGGCTCGACCGTCGTTGGATCGATCGACGGTGAGTGGACCGGCGGCGAGGAGGCACTGTACGAGGGATCGACGTTCGAACTCGCCTACTGCACCGACGGGACGACGTATACGGGCGACTGGTTGGCTGCCGGCGCCGGGTTTGAACGCGACTCCCCGACCGCGGACGACGACGGCACGTACACCGTCACCCTCACCGGAAACGGAACAGACTCGATCGCGTTCGCCGACTCCGTCACGCTCAACGAGGACCAGACCGACGGCCTGTCCGTGACGGTCGCGACGGCCGGCTCCGATACCGACGCTCTTGAACGAGTCGACGACGAGAGAGTCGCCGAGTACCTGGCTGCACGGGCGGCGCTATCGAACGCGACGGCCGAACTCGGCGAGACGACGACAGCGATCGAGAAAGGTGAGGCGGGGCTCAACGCCGCTGAATCGGATCTCGAGAGACTCAATGACACATACGAGAACATGACCGAGCGAGAAGCGGAACTCACCGAGTATCTCTTGCGGCGGACCGAGAGCGGGAACGCGAGCGGATCGTACGGTGCGTTGACGGCAGTCGGGACGGATGCGGACGGACAGCGCGCCGAGACCGAGACCGCGGTCGACCGCTATACCGACGTTGCTGAGGCCGAACGATCCGAGGCGGCCTCGAGCGTGCGGCTGGCCGCACTGGGATCGCTCGCCGGGGGACTGGTCGTCGGCGGGCTCGTGGGCGTCGCTGTCCCGCTCGCCGCGGCGCGGCGCGTCGAGGAGGCCATGAAGCTGAGCCGAAACGTCTCCTATGATCGGAAGACGGCACTCGTCCCGATCCTCGTCGGGATCGTCCTGGCAATCGGCGGTGCCACCCTCCTCGTGGTCGTCGTCGGGCCCGATCTACTGGAGGTGATTCGATGAATGCCAACCTCAAGAGCGCGCTCGTGATCGGTAGCCTCGTAGTTCTAGGTGCCGCGGTCGGGGCCGGCGTGTTCGTAACGACCACCTCCGAATTTGCAGTCTGGTTCGTCATCGGCGGCATTCCGCTGATCATCGTCGGGGGTATCGCGCTGTACGTTCGCGGCGTCGTGTCTCGCGACGGCACGAGCGAACAACAGTACGTCCGGAAACAGGCACAAGCGGTCGCACAGGAGTTCCAGCGAACTGTTCGAGACGTAAACGACCTCTCCGATACCTATGCCGACTGGGAGTTCACTGCCGACGCACGCCTCGAGTCGATCGCGGGTGATTTCCGTGCGCAGGGAGTCGAGTTCGACCTAGGATCCGGCGCGTTCGACCTCACGAAAGGCGTCGCGAACGCTGACGTGCAGGCTTTCGAGGAGCTCTCCGCCGAGGTCGATCGGCTCGACGACGACGTCGAAACGGAATTCCGGACGTTCGCGAACGAGGAACTGTTGCGGCTCGCGGACGCGATCGACCGACTCGAGGCGGTGGATCTTGCGACTCCCGACGCGGCGATAGCTGACCCGGCCGACGATGCGGGGATCCCGGACTGTCGAGACGCGGTCGACGCCAGACGAGCGATCGCGGGGGAGATGATCAAGACGTCGATCGACACCGTCCACGAAATGAAACGGGGCGGGCAGCGGCCGGACGACGCTAAGAGGATCGAAGGCGACCTCGACGCGGCGGCTGAGGCCCTCGACCACCACGAGTACGGGGCGGCCGTCGAGTCGGTCCTTGAGGCGAGAGATCGGCTCCGGGACCAGTTCTCAGGCTCGTTTGAAGCCGAGCGGGACGCGGTGTTGACACTGGTCGACGCCGTCGAAGCAGCCGGTGTGGCCGCACACATCGATGCGGAATACCTCGACGCGGTCGATGTCGTCGAGTCTGCCGTTACGGGGATGGATTCAGCGCTAGACCTCTCGGAGGTAAGCCGACGCCGCGCGGATCTTCGGCGGACCTGTATCGAGATAGTCGCTGCGATGGAGCGCGACCTCGCGGACGAGGCGGAGACGCTTCGGCGGGCGGACCTTCCGGCGGGCTATTACACGGAGCCGGCGATCGTCAACGAGGACTTCGTTGACGAACTCGAGCAGATCGAGGAGTTCGACCGGTTCACCGAGCGCTGGCGGGACGTCGCCGGTTCGCTCGCCAACGCCGTGGATACGGCCACTACCAAAGTCGCCGTCGTCGATGCCTACGAGGACGTCGCCGAGACCATCGCGGCGGAGCTTGAGGCGTCGGGGCAAGTTACGGACGACGACCTCCCGGTTCGCAACGCCGAGGAGTTTCTCGGGCTCTACTACCGTCAAAACGAATCTGTCGAACTCGATCCGGACGTCCCGGTGCTCCGCGTCGGTGACGTCGATACGCACGATCTCACGGTCGAGATCGCCTATGAGCGCGGCGGAGCGGAACGGACCGCGACGCTGTCGCTATCGGGGGCCGGCTACAACGAGAGCGCGACGGTCGAGACCCGGGTCGCCGGGACGACAACGTTCACGGACGTCCCGACTGGCAGCTACGAACTGAGCGGTACCCCCGGCGACGAGGTGTTCGCACCGATCGAACGATCGGTCCGCGTTGACGATAAGAAGACCATCAGCGTCGAGTTCACCGAGCAGAGCCTCCGAGAGCGGGTCTGTTCGGACACAAGCGCGGATATGGCTGATCACCTCTCGGAGCTTCGCCCGCGTCTCGAGGAGCTGTACAACGCGGAGGGGTACGTGTCGACCACGATGGACCTTCCCGTTCGGTCGTCGCACACCCCCTGTTTGCTCGCAGTCTGGGCCGAATCCGACGGTTACGACGCGACGGAAACGTCCGAGGGCGAGATCGTCGTCTTCGAGCAGGACCGCCTCGAGCGCGAGCTGACCAACGTGGTCAGGTACAACCTCGAGTCGGGCGACCGGTTGCCGTTCGACGAGCTCGAGCGGAACTTCCTGACGGCACCGGTTCCGCGGTCGGTGATCTGGGACGCCGTCGCAGATTTGAGCGGGGAGCACAGCGTGACGACTACCGACGACGCGATCGAGATGAAGTAACTCATGGCACAAACGGACACGTTTACGAGATGGAGCGTCATCGCCTCGGGAGAGGGTGGCGGACGGATCGCATCACAGTTTTTCGACCGTACGGAGAATCCGGGGATCGACGACCGAATCCTGGTAATGAACACGAACCGGGCAGACCTTCGGAACACGATCGACCGGCTCAAATCGAAGCTGGGGGCGACCGAAGATGAGGACGTAATAGAATCGCACGCCCTCGAGTTCGGCTCCCAGCAGGGGGCGGGGAACTTCTTCCCGAACGGGGCGGCGTGCGCTCGTGAGGACCTCGATCGGATTGTCAACCGGATCACGGAGTTCGGCACGACTGACGCGTTCATGCACGTCGCAACGCTGGGCGGCGGGACCGGCAACGGATCGATCCCCTACGTCGTCGATCAGTTCAGGGACGGACTCCGAGACCTGAACGACAACAACGCCGCCGAGGAATGGATGGACAGCGTCATTCACGCCGCGTTCGGCGTCTGGCCGTACTATTACGAGCAACCGCAGCGACACTTTAATGCAGTCTGCGGACTATCGCGACTCCTCCGGACGGACGACGACGAGCAAAACGCTGACATGGTACTGCTCGCGTCGAACTCTCACCTCGACGACGAGGACGGAGCCGGGGACCAGTACGACTCGATCAACGACGCGATCATCACCGCGATCGACCTGATGATCGGTGCCGGCCGCGAGACGCGGAGCGTCATTGACATCAAAGACTACGTGACCATCCCGTCCCAGATGGACGCCTACCACTTCACGCCGGCCGTCGCGACGGACCTCAACGGCTCCGTCTACGAGCTCGAATACATGCTCGATCAGGCGGCTAGCGGGACGTTCGTCCCGATGGACGTCGAGACGACTACGGCCGCCTACGCGATCGTCCGTACGCCGGAACGGATGATCGACGACGGCGAGATCACCGAACCGGACGTGTATCAGGCGTTCCGCGAGTGGACCGCCAAACACGACATCAACGTGGCTGGGCAGGCGAGTCTCACGCCCAAGCGCGGCCGCGGGAGCGACGTCGATGTCTTGCTGTTACTCGGTGGCTTCGACCTGAACCCCCTGCTCGATCACTCGTGGGACGACTTCGAGATGCTCGGCGAAACGCTCGCCGGCCAATCCCGCGGCGGCGGGGCCGACCTTACGAGCGCCCAGCTTGACCGCATCGTCGACAACCTCGAGTCGTACGTCGAACGGAACGCGGAGTGAGTATGACTGCACTAGTACCCTTCCCCGACGATTGCATGACTGCGAGCCGCCTCCTCGTTGCGCTGGCCCTCGCGGTCGCAGTCGCCGGTGCGATGGTCGTCCCGGCGACGGCCGCATCGACGGCGCAGGACGCCGATGACGTGCAAGTAACGCGGTCCGACGACGCGCTCACGGTCGACGTCACCGATCTCTCGGACCGGCCGGAAAACGTGACTATATCTGTCAGCGGACCGAACTCAACCAGTCAGGCCACCAAATCCGTCAATGGCGGCACCGCCGAGGTATCCATCAGAACGCTGATCTCAGGGGTCGACGACGACAAGTCACTGGTCGGCGCGACCGTTCAGGTCACTGCCGGAAACGAGACTTACGAGGACGTGGTTGATCTCCACACTGTCGCGTTCGCGGCCGACGACGTCCCGGTCTGGATCGACGGCGATGACCCGCGGATCGTGCTTCCGCTAAACGCGAGCGAAACCGTCGGTATCACGGAAAACGATACCGTCACAGTCACCGCCGACGACGCCGCCCTCGAGGGAGAGGTCCGAGCGGACGGGACCCAGTTGTCGATCCTGCAGTCAGAACTCGTCGAGGCGGTCGGCTCGTCCGCCGACATCGGCCTCGAAATCTCCATCGCCGACGGGAATTCGACGAGTCGGACCCTCGAAGCGGAACTCCGCGAGACGACCGGCGGTCTCGTGCTTTGGCAACCGCTGCTCGAGACCGGGTCCTCGTATTCAGTGACGGCCGAACGGACTGACGATGGGACGCGATACGTGGACTCCGGCACTGAGCCGGTACGACCCGGCGAGATCGATCTCTCGTCGCTGACGGGGGTGAGCGAGGCGAGAGTCTCGGTTTCATCGGGAGGCGAGTCCCTGCTCGACGGCCGGCTAGTCTCATTCGATCGGTTCTCGCTCACCGCGACGGTCGCGGACGGGGGATCGGCGGTCATGTTCGATCAGGGTGTCGACGGACTCGGTGTGCGTGGTGTCGTGATCGAATCGAGTACGGGCTCGATCGATCAGTACGCGTTCGATGGCGGCCACCGAGTCGAAGATGGTCGGCTTGAGCTCGGAAACGCGACGGTGACGGCGAACGACTCGCTGGTGATCGCGACGAACGCCGGCATCGGGACGTTGACACTCTCTCCTGCGGAGACTGATTCGAACCAGGGTGACGGCGGTGACGAAGATGGCTTCGACCCGGTGAAGCCTTTCCAGTCCGTTGCACTCGTGCTACTGCCGGCCCTCGTCGGACCTGCAGTCGGCTACGGCGCATACCGGTTCAACAACGAGTGGACGGGTGACCGACTCAAGATCAGTAGCGTCGTCGCCGCTGGGTTCGCGCTGGCGCTCGCTCTCGTGCTCGTCGAGATCGTCGGCGGCGGACTATGGCCCGGAACCGACGGCCTGTGGCCGCCGGACGGTCTGACCTCACACGCGCTCGCCGTCGTCGGTGTGCTACTCGGGGCGACGCTGGCGCCGACGACCTACTATCGACTCGGCTTTCGGACCGGCGCTGACGCCAGCGGCTTCACGTTCGACGTGACCGTCACCGACGGAGAACGACCGCTAGACGGTCGGACGATGATCGGCTACAGACGGATCGATGACGGCGACACGAAAGCGGAATCGACGACGATCATTGGCGGAACGGGACGAATCTCCGTGTCCGAACCGGGGAGCTGGAACGTTGCCGCGAGACGGGGAGAGCACGACTCGGAGGCCGTCACGGTCAGCCGCCGAAAAACGAGCGCGACGCTTCCGATCGCGTTTCCGGCAACGATCACGGTCACCGACCGAGACGGCGGCGACCCGATCGCGGGCGCGACCGTCACGCGAACGGACGACGGGACCAGCCAGACGACGGACGCGACCGGGACTGTCTCTCTCGAGCCCGGCGAACCCGGCTCGAGCGTCGACGTGGAGATCACCCATGACAAGTACGAGAACCGGACGGAGACCGTCGTGTTCACGCAGGACGGCGATCGGACGGTCGCACTCTCGCCTCGAACTGGGCGCGTACGACTTCGATCACGCGTGGACGGTGTTCCGGTCGGCCCGACACCGCTGAGAGTCACGCCGCGAGAGCAGTCGCTGCGCGATCGCTACGGGACTATTTCTGTGACGACCGGCTCCGACGGGGCCGCCACCCGTGACGCGCTTCTGATCGGGCAGTATCGCGCCGAGATCGACCCGCCGGCCGGTCGAAACGGGCTCTTCGACGGCGGCAAATCGATCCTGACTGTCCGGGAGGATCGATCGACGACGGCCGAGGTCGACGCCAGCTTCACCTGGTCGCTGTCGTCGGCCCAGCGGAGTCAGATCGATCGCCTTCGACAGCGGATCCGGTCGCTGTCGGACCACGCCGGCAGGGATACGACAATCCCACGGTACTACGGCACGGTCGTCACAGGGATGCTAGAGGCCGTCGAGTCTCTCCCCGAAGCCGGCCATCTGTTCGCGGACGGGAAGACGGACCCCGACGTCGTCGCCGACGCGTTGCTGGCCGCCGCCACGGACTCGATCGACGCGATCAACGACGCAATGACGACCAAGCGCAACGTCGACCTCTTCGCGGCCTGTGCGGACATGCCCGACGCCACCGTCGAATGGGACGGCGAGTGCGATCTTGAGACGCTTCTCGAGCGCCTCGCTTCGGACGCAATGACACAGCGAAACGTCCTCAAAGATCGGTACGAGACGGTCACCAACCGGGTCGAGGCCGAACGGGGATCGGTCTCGGAGGCCGCACCGGCCGAGGAGATGTTGCGACACGCCTGGGACCTGGGCAACGACGTCGGCCGCGGTGACGACGCGATCGTCACGATCCACGCCGCCCTGCTCCTGCTCGACGCCGTCGACGGCGTATTCAAGCGCGATTCCCTCCGCGACAGACTTTCACGGACGGTGTTCTAACGACATGCACACACACAACCGTCGGGCGACGATACTGACTGCGATACTTGTCGTCGCGACGATCACGACGGTACCGCTCTTCGGGGGGACCGCCGCCGCCCAAGAGGAGACGGCGAACGACTACTTCGAAACCTTCCGCTCGATGGAAGGGACCGAAGCCTACGACGAGTACGACGAACTGGAGACAGTCCGGACGTTCGCCGTCTCCAAAACGCAAGTAACGGGTGAGCTCACGGCGGCCGACCAAGCGGAGTTCGAGGCCGTCCTCGGGGTTCTCACCGAGTTCGATCGCGCTTACGTCCTGGCCGAGGGCGGCGACTACGAGGCGAGTCTCGCGGCCGCCGAAAACGTGAGCGCCTACGCAGACGATCTCGAGGAGTACGATCAGACGCAGGCAACGCTCGCGACTCTCGCGCTGACGCGGTTCTACGAGCGCCTTGGCGATGGCCTCTACGAGGAAGCCGATGCGACGAACAGTACACCCGAGCGAATTGAGCACCTCGGTATGACCGCGACGGCCTACGAGCGGGCCGACATGCCCGAAGAAGCGACGCAGTTCCGGGTCCAGGCCGAGCAGTTGTCCGCCGAGTTCGAGCGGGATCGCGAAACGATCGCGACCGTGCAGAACGCCTCGTCTACCTTCCTCGAGGACTGTGCCGACTGTGCGGACGTGCAGGCGGCTGTCAGCGCGAACGGGTTCGAGACGTTCGCGGCGTATCAGGACGCAGAGGCGACGCATATCCAGATCCGAGAGGCGCGGGAGCGTGCGGCACACCACGGACTCGCCGATCGCGAAGAACAACTGGCGGCGATGAGTGACGATGTCGGTCAGACGCGAACGACGCTCGCGATCGCCTCCGTCGTCGTCCTGATCGGGTACGGTGTCGTCGTCGGCCTGCTGGGAACGATCGTAGCCGGACGACTCTTCGTCTGGCGGCGGACGTACGATGCTGCGAGGGTCGGCTCGGTCGTGTCGGTAGGTGATAGCGATGTCTGAGCGAGTCCTGCCCGTCGCAGTCGTCTGCGCCCTCGCACTCGGACTGACGATAGCCGCGGTCCCGGGGGCGGCCGTACAGAGCGGCTCCGTCACCGTCGATGCAGCGAGCGAACCGGTCGAAGTGGGGACGGAGTCCGAAACGCACTCCGTCACAATAAAGAACGACCGGAACGAGTCCGTCTCGGTCGATGTGTCGTCGTCGGGGTCCGGGATCTCCATAGATCCGGATCAGTACACCGTCGCCGCCGAAACCACGGAGGAGATCACCCTCGAGATCGAGGCGGCCGACGACGCGGGCGACGGCACGATCACCGTGAGTGCCGGTCGTGACTCGGACGATTTTCAGGTTGTTCGCCCTGCTATCGCCGGTCTAGAGGACGAACCCCTTGATATCGGCGACGTCGTCGTCGGTGACAGCGCGTCCGGTGAGATCGATATCCAGGAGCTCACGGGCGAGGAGAGCCTCAGTTACGTCGATGCGACCGTCGTCAATACCGATCAGGATGCAGATCTCGGCGTCAGCGCGAGCGATACCACGCTGAACTGGAACGCCTACGCAGACAGCGGCGTCGACCAGTACGAGGACCTCTCGTGGGAGGTCGAACTCGTCCCCAACGGCAATGAGGGGGCGGCCCGAACCGTCGACGTCGAGGGCCGCGTCATCTATCCCGCCGAGTTCGGCGCGGTCGAACTAGACGACGAGATGACGCTCGACGAGCCGCGGGACTCGACGTCGACGATCACGAAGACGGTCGAGCTCGAAGTCGAGAACGCAGGGGATCTCCCGCTCGTGCTCGACGACGTCACGGCGTCCTCTTCGAACTCCGGTATCGACGTCTCCGTCGCTGACCAGCCCGATACGATCGACGGTCGAAGCCAATTTGGGGAGACCGTCGAACTGGCCGTGACGGCGGATACCCGACTCGAAGAAGGGGAATACGACATCAGCGGTACGGTCAGCTCGACGAATCTCAGCGCGACGGATACGAGCTATGAGGGAACCGTGACTATTGAACACGGGACTGAACTCGATGCTCCCAACCGGATCGAGTTTGGCGACGTTCCGATAGGTGAATCTGAACGGCAGTCGACCTCGGTGGGCGAGGTACTCGGCTACAACGATGTCGATAACCTCGAGATAACGCTCGAGGACGGGCCGGAAAGGTGGATGACGATCGAGGACTCACCAGGGAACCTTGACGCTGGTGAATCCCAACCGGTGGTGTACCAGGCCGCGTTCGACACCGATGCGGAACTGGGAACCAGCTACGAGTGGACATACGTGGTTGATGGCGACGGCGTCGACAAGAAGACGGTGATCGTCGTCGCTTCACCGGTGCCGCTCGATCTCGATCCGATACGTCAGGACGTCTCCGCGTATGATGGGCCGGTCGCCGACGGGACCGTCGAGATGATCGAGACGATGGACGACCGGATGCGATCGGGCGAGGTCTCCAGCGAGGACGTCACGACGGTGCTCTCTTACGGCAGCGCTGCGTCGCTGTATCTCGAGTCCATGGAGAGGGTCCGCGAACGACAGTCTGCCGGTGAGTACGAGGCGGCCCAGACGGAAATCGTCCAGGCGGCGGCCGCGTACAACACGATGACGCTTTACGCGGACGAACTCGACGGCGCGACCTTCCGAGCGGACAGCGACAGGGCGGTCTCCGCCGCCGAAGACGACCTCGAATCGGCGATCGGGGAGCAGGAGGCGTACTACAAGGATCGCCTCGAGTCCGGCAACGTCTCGCTGGTGGAAGAAGCGACGATTCAGCGACAGCTCGCTCGCGTCGTCTCGCTCCAGGGCGACGATGAGCGGGCCGCGGCGCTCGAGGCGAGCGCCAAATCCTCGTTCGAAAACTACACTGCAGCCATCTCGACGGGCGAGCGAGCGCGTCAGCGGGCCGAAGAGACGTGGTCGACGATGGAGTCGGAGCAGTTCCTGACGGTCGCCGGCCAACCGTTGCTCTTGAATCCGGCCAAGTACGACGCGTACACCGACAACGTCGACGAGATGAACACGGCCTACGAGAACGCGACGGCGACGTTCGAAGCGGCCGGCGAGTCGAGTCGCGCGGCGGATGTCGCGACCCAACACGAGTCCCGGACCGCGACGTTGCAGATAACCCGCGTGTCGCTGTTCACCTCTCTCGCCGTCTACGCGCTGGCCGTCCTTGGGATCGTCGTCCGCACCGCACGCGGGACCTACTGGTACCTCCGAGACGCGCGGGAGTCGGTCAGCGGCGACTTCCTCGTGTGACCGGTTCGCGCCCTGCACTTTCGGCGTGACTCGCGAGGTTTCTCTCTCTTGCGATTCCGGTGGTACAACTTCCCGATTCTCGTGACTTCCGTCGTCGAACGCCCACTCGATAGTGAAATCCTCTTCGACAATCGAGACGGGTCTTGTCGTGGCCGACCGTTACGGACTTGCTCGACGGAAAATTGACCGACGTCACTCGAGCCGAAACGGCGTCGACAGCGACGACGGACCGTCCGCGTCCTCACTCGCGTTCTCGACGCGATCGATCGACCACTGCTCGCGGTGGTCGTCGGTCCAGGCAGCTTCGTCCTCGGCGGACGGACCGGCCGCGCGAAGAGCGACCTCGCGCTCCGAGCCGTCGGCCGCGTACCGAATCGTCGCGTCGAACGACGGCGACCTCACGCCTGGTTCCATATCGACGAAGTGCTCGATCCGATCGCCTGGCTCGAGGCGTTCGCGACGCGCCTCCGAGTAGAACAGGTCGTTGATCGGTTCGCCGCTGGCCGACACCGCGACGTCCGTCAGCGGTCGGTCGCCTTCGTTTTCGAAGACCAGCACGACGGTTCCGTACTCGCCAGCGACCTGCGTCTCCGGACCGATCCCGATCTGGAACGGACCGTCGCCGTCCACGCCATCGTTGGGGCCGTGTTTTGTGGCCGACGAGACGTCCGCGATGATGTCGAGACGCCGCTCCGCGCCGTCGCCATCGCCGACCACCAGGACACCCTCAAGCGCGTCCGTGTCCGTTCCGAACTGTTCGTCGAGGGCCCCGGTAGCGGTGGTCGTCTCGCCGTGCTCGAGCCGGGCCTCGATCGGGACCGACCGGCCGCCGATCTCGAGGCCGCGAACGGTCCGGAGACGATCGCTGCGGTTTACGATGTCGGCGACGACGGTCCCGTCGGTTGCGTCGACGGTCGCCCGCACGGCGAGGCCGTCGCCGCTGGCGGCCAGCTCACGCTTGGGCAACCGCTCGCAGACCGTTCCGTCGAGTACAACCGACGCCTGCGACAGGACAGTTTCCGAGCCGGAGCCGATTGCGACCGAGCGCTCGACGGCCGTCCGGTCGCCGGCCGCGAGACGACCGACGTCGACGGTCGAGTCGCCGATCTCGACGGTGACGTCGCCTGCTGACTCGCCCTGGTTCTCGAGTTCGATCCGGTCGCGGACAGCGTGGCCGGCTGGGATCGAATCCTCGTCGATCCGCCGGGTCGCGACCAACTGCGGTTCTCCGACATCCCCTTCGTCGGCGTCGGCCCCGGAGCCGCCACCGATTCGCTCCTCGTCGCTCGCCGAAGCCGTCGCGGAAGGTTCGCCCCCGGCTCGCGACCGATCGTCCGATCCGTCGTCGCCGTAGTCGGGTCCCGACGGGGACGGTGTCGCAGGAGCGGCGTCGGCGGTCGCTTCGTCGGGCGCGGAGTCCGTCGGTGCGGTTCCATCGTGACGATCGTCGCGATCGTCGCGGTTCTCGCGTCGGTTCTGCGCCGACAAATCGGCTGTGTCACTGTCTGTCGACGCAGTCGTATGATCGGATCGCGTCCCGTCCGTTCGACCGGTCCGACGGCGGTCCGATCCCCCGATCCTCGACGAGCGGCCGAACGAACCCGGACCGCCGGAGAGCCGGACCCGCTCGTCGACGTCGAGGGATTCGAACCCGATCCGTGCGGTCCCGTCGTCGAACTGCGGGACGATCAGCAGGAACTCGTCGCGCTCGATCGTCACCTCCGTTCGGACCCGGCCCGCTCCCGGGAGTTCGATTACGAGTCGATCGACGACGGTCACCGAGTCGTCGGTTTCGACGGTCGCTCGAACCGCGTCGCCGTCCGGTTCGACGTCGATCGTCGGGACGGGTGGCAGCGTACACGTCGGGGCGTACTCCCGGCGTCGATCGCCTCGAGCGACCTCGAGTCCGACTGAGACCCGCCGATCGGGCTCGTACGGCCGAGAGACCGTTCCAGTCCACTCCTCGCCGGGCTTGAGAGCGTCGGTTCCCTCGTTGGTCTCGCGTAGCCGAAGGGCTTCGAGTCCCACCCCACCGACGTTTTCGACGGTGACCGCGAGTTCGGCGACACCATGCTCGATCGTCGCCACTTCGATATCGGTATCGACGGCGATCCCGCCGCTCGCTGCGTCGTCGAGGTCGATCACGGCCTGTTCGAGGACCGATCCGTCTACGGTGAGTTCGACCGTCGTCTTCCCTTCGGCCCGGATCGATTCGACCGGAAAGTCGACGATCGTCGTCTCGCCGGCCTCGACGGCCGCAGTCCGATCGGCCGGTGAGAGTGTCGCTTCGTCGATCGACGCTGACAGCGATAGTCGGCGCTCCCGGTCGGTCACGTTGGTCACCTCGACGTCGATCGTACCGCCGACGCCGACGCTCTCGGTCGCGACGGCGACCCGGAGCTGATCGCGGCTGTGGACGTACGTCGAGACGGTCTCGTCCCGGACCGCACAGACAAGTGAGCTGTCGGGCGTCGCGTACCCCTCCCCGCTTGAGAGTCCGGCGACCGGCGTCGTCGCCCCGGACGGATCGACCGCGCGGATGCCGTCGGCGGTCGTCACCAGCACCGACGACTCACCGACCGGCGCGACGTGTTCGACTGCGAGCTCCGTCCGCCAGCGGGAAGTTCCGCTCTCGAGGTCGGCGGCGACGAGGCGCTCGTTCTGGAGCGCCGCGACGATCGCATCGTCACACCGCCCCAGGCTCCGTACGACGGCCTCGAGGTTGCGATCGAAGTCGACCTCGCCCTCGAGGTCGATTCGGGTCAGAAACGACCACGTCGAAATCGCGAACCCGGCCGGTGTGCCTAGGAGGGCGTCGTCTGCCGGTCCGCCGGGACGGACGCGCTCGACGTCGAACCGCTCGCGGCCGGTCTCGATATCGACCGACCTGAGCCGTTCTGGCCCGAGCACGCCGGCGAGTCCCTCGTCGCTGACGGCGGCGACAGCGTGGCTGTCTGCGGCCGGCTGCTCTCGGATCCGCTCGCCGGTTCGGGAATAGGTCGTCAACGCGTCCGACGAGAGGACGAGCACGCGATCGGCGAGGGCGACGTCGACGATGCGGTCGCCGTGATCGATCTCGACCCGATCGCTCCCCGTCTCGACGACGACACGGTCGCCGATCCCGACAGCGATCGCTCCGTCGTCGACGCCGACGGCGTCGACGGGATCGCTCTCGAAGGAACCGACCTGCCGGTAGCCGTCACTCATCGTCCTCACCGCCGTTCGAGTCGATCCCCTCGTCCACGGAGTCCGGATCCGAGATGTCTATCTCGGCCATGTCCGACCCTGGTTCGTTCCCTTCGGTCGGCCCCGGCTTCGGTTCCGCCGCTCCGGCCGTCGGTTCGTTTGCCGCCTGTTCGGGCGGCTCCGTTCCGGTGCCAAAAAGCTGTCCGAGCGACGATGGCTCCGTTCTGATGTGCATGTCCAGCTGGTCGGCCTGGGCCTCGACGTAGCGTTTGAGTTCGGGGTAGCCCTCGAGGTCGTCAATCTGCGTCCGGACGCTCGCGACGTACTGCCGGATCGTCTTCGGCTCGGTCTCGTTGAGCCGGTCGAAGAAGTAGTCGGTATCCGGCTCTATCGGCTCCCGGTCGGGGAGGTGAACGCTCTCAACGAGTTCGCGCTGCAGTTCGCTGCCGAGCACGCGGTCGGCGATTTCCGCCGGGGTGTACCCTTTCGAGGCCCTCCCGAGTCGTTCGTAGTCGATGCCTTCGGTGTCCATGGCCGAGAGGTGTTTACGCCAGACCTCGGCCATCACGTCCTCGTCGGGCTGGGGGATGAACTGCTGGATCGGGAACCGGCGGGTCGCCGCCGGATCGATCGTGAATGGCATGTTCGTCGCCCCGATGACGAGCAGGTTATCTTCGATTTCGTTCATCTCCTGCAGGAAGGCGTTGGTCAGCGACCGCTCGTGGCGCTGCAGGGAGTCGTCCCCCCGATCCGGGATCAGGGTGTCGACCTCGTCGAAAAACAGGACCGCGAACCCCTCCTGTGCGATCCCGTGCGCCTTCTCGAAAATCGCCTCGACGCGTTTCTCCGACTCGCCGGAGTACTTCGAGAGGACGTCGCTGCCCTTGATCTCGAGGAACTTGACCTCGCCGTAGGCGTCCTCGATGCTCGAGTTGAACTTCGCCTCGTAGGCGATCGCCTCCGAGATGAGGGTCTTCCCGCAGCCGGGCGGTCCGTACAGCAGCATGCTGTTGCCTCGGGAAGCGAACTCGTCGCCGTAGCGGTCGACGACCTCGTCGCGAACGTCGGGATCGAACAGGGCGAGCAAGTTCTCCGCTGTGCGCTTTACTTCCGGGAGGCCGGCGACGTCGTCCTCGAAGCTGACGGTCGGCTTCTTGGGCTCGAGCGAGACTTGGACTCCCACCTCGTCGCCAGCCGCCTCTCCGGCAGGGCCAGGGCCACCGCGACTCGCCGCGTCCCGCGTCGCCCGTAGTTCCCGGAGTTCGCCGGCGCCGATGAACTCGATTTCCGTGTCCGGTGTGACCCGCAGCGTCGTGTACCCTGTCGGCTCCATCGCGGCGACCTCGAACGTCGCTCGTTCGTCGCCTTTCGGGACGACCTCCTCCATCGGGTGCAACAGATAATCGTTCTCTCGAAGGAACGGCTCGAGTTCCTTCGGCGTGACCTCGCTGGTGTGGATTTTCGCTGCGGAACATTCCACGACGTCATGTTTCGACGCGCCGGGATCCACGAGGAAGTCCTTGCCGCGGTCAATCCCCCCGAACACCGTCTTGACGTTCCGGTGCATCCGGACCTTGTTCCCGATCCCGTCGACGATCGAGTCGTCAACCGGTTCGACGTAGAAGAACGCCCGTCTGTCGTTGTGTCGGATCTCGACGGCGTCCGTTTCGAGGCCGACCTTCTTGGCTCCGATCTCGATTCGGGACGTCGGCTGATCTCGTTTCAGTATTGGGGTCAGATTAAGCATTATCGTCACTCCGTATCTGTGTCGTCGCGTCCTCGATCGTCGATAACAGTTCGCCCTGGCGGTGGTCGGTACGATCGCGGACGTATCGGGTATCGGCATCCGCCCGCCGAACAACGATCGAGAGGGTCTCGAGCATCTCGACGATCGACTCACAGCCGATAGTGAGCGCTCCAGCGGCACCTGATGCCTGTACTCGGCTGACGATTCGTCTGAAGTCATCGAGGACATCCTCGAGGCGCTCGAGTGCGGTCCGGATGAGCGGTCGCCAGTTTCGCGCGTACGGTGCGGACGCCGACAGCGGGACGAACACCCGTGAGTCAACAGTCTCGAACCGGTCGTCGGCCGCGACGCGATCGGCGACGTCCGGCTCGAGTCGCTCGATTGTCGCCTGGCCGCGTTCGTAGCCGACCTCGAGAACCCGGCGAACGAGGTCATCCCGTTTCTGCGAGTCGATCCCCGTTCCCGTCTTTCGTGTCCCCCCATCGGGCTGGAATTCGAACTTGACCGGCCGAGCGCAGGTTTCCTCCACGAGGCGTGGGGGAAACGGGGCGCCAGCGCGAAGTAGTTCGGCGACGTCGACGAGCGTAGCCATCGCGACGTCGACCCGCCACGCGGGATTCGGGTCCGAAAACGTCCGCACAGCGAGGAGCCGCTTCCCCTGTTCGTCGACCCGACGAATCCCCTGCAGCAGTGAGTCTGCGCGCATCCTACGACATCTCGAGTTCACCGGTTTCCGTTTCGGGGCCCGTCTCGTCAACCGTTTCGCCAGCCGTCTGCTGGGCAGTCTCGCCGACACTCTCGATGTCGCCGAGGACGTCGTCGACCAGCGTGGCGACCTCGTGGTCGGGCGTCTCCTCGATCGTCTCCTCGATACCGCCGACGCCGGCGAGCTGGGTCGTCAGCTCGCCCATGTTGTCGACGATGTTCATCGCCTCGTCCGGGAACGTCTGCTTCTTTAATGCCTGCGTTCGGACCTGCTCGCGTTTGTTCGCGAGCGTCAGCTTGGCCGACTCGAGCATCTCGATGTTGTCCGCTAGCCGATCGGTCCCGCTCTCGACTTTCTCCGCGAGGTTCTCACGATCGGCCTCCTTCATCTTCTTGTGGTAGACCAGTTTCCGCTTGAGCTGCCGGAACCGATCACGCTCCTCCGCCGGGAGCTCTGCGGGATCCTGTGGCACGCCTGGTCCGTCGCCGAGGCTCTTGAGCTCCTGGGCGGTCTCCGTCAGATATTCATCGATCTTTCCTGAGTCGTGCTCGACGTCGGCCATCCTATTCTCGAGTTTCTCCTTCGCGCCGTCGACCCGATCGATCGTCTCGGAGATCTTCTCGACGCAGGCGTCGATCGCGGCCGCCCAATTGAGGATCATCCGCCCGTTTATCTCCTCAGGATTGTTGCTCGGGTTGCGAAGCATCTCGACCTTCCCCCCCTGCAGGTTCAGGATGTCCTCGTCAGCGAAGAACTCGAGCAGCGCCTCGGCCTGTTGCTGGCTGGTGACGATGTCTCCCTCGTCGTCGCTGGCTGCAGCGAGCGTCTCGATCGCTTTCCGTCGGTCAATTCGGCCGTTCCCCTCCTCGAGTTCCATCGATCCCAGTAGGTCGGTCTTGATGATCGCGCGAATGGCCCGTTCCCATTCGCCTTCGATGTGGTCACCCTTGATCCAGCGAGCGTCAAGGCGAACTGGATTGTCGGTTTGGTTGACCGGGTCGGCGATCACGTACTCCTGTCCATCGCTTTCGATCCGTTTGAAGTCGTATTTTCGAGACATTGTGGATTAGTAGTTAGAATTTCGGTGATGCGTGGTCGTGGTGATTGCGTACCTCGTTGTTGTCGTTCTGAGTTCGATCACGCTGCCATCCCGCCGAACTCCTCCTCGTTGACGAGGGCTCTGTACCGATCCTGAACCGCATTACGGACGTATTTGTTGACGTCGGTCGTATCACTCACGTGAAGTTCTTCGAAGTGATCCTCGGCCAGTTCGACCCACTCCGGAAGCGTACCAGGTAGCTGGTCCTGTTCGGCCTTCAGGTCGATAAGAACTCGCCGAGCGTGGTCCTCGACGACGGCTTCGAACGGCTCGATGGCCTCGACCATCTCCTGCTCAGCTTTTAGTCCGAGTCGGTCGATCAACGTGTCGCGGGTCCCGTCAAGGAGGTCCCCGCGAATGCTGCGGGCCTTTGAGAGGACATCGAATCTGTTGTCAATCTCGTTTTCGACGACCTTCTCGAACTCACCGGTTCGAAGCACGTAACTCGATTCCTCGAACTCCGCCTCGACCGCGTCCTCGATCTGTTCGGCGAGATACCGGGCGTATTCGTCGATGGCCTCCTCGACCAGATACTCTCCGTCGAGGTCGACGATGTACCCCTCCCGGTCGAGATACCGGATCACGTCGGCAGTTGCATCGACGTCGATGACGCTCTCGAGGTCACTATGGGCGATCTTCCCGTTCGAGGCTTCCCGCTCGAGGCGTGAATCGAGGCCGACATCGTCGGCGTGTTCCTTGAGCTGGGGACCGATCGTATAGTAGTCGCGTTTTCCCGCTGTAATCCGCCGGACGTAGTTCCGGTCGGCGAGCTCGTCGGCGAAGAACTCGATGTCGTCAATCGCAAGCGAGAACCGCGACCGTAAGGTCTCCCCCGTGACGACGAGCCGCTGGCCGAACAAGTTTGTCAGCTCGCGGGTGATGTTCATGTTCCCCTTGACGCCGAACGGATCGACGTAAAAGACGCCGTCTCGCAGTTGCTCGATGTCGATGAACTCGTCGGCCGCCATCACGGTCAACGCTTTTCGCATGTCGCTTGACGACAGCGACCGCGCGTTGACGAGTCCGATGTTGGCGCTCTCGTAGGCAGACTTGATCTCGCTTTTTTGATCAGAGACGTAGATAAACCCATAATTGTCCTGGGCAATGTCACGACATACGTCTTCCAGGACATCAGTGTCGACCGGTAAGAGCGTCATTGTAGATGAATTACACGCTCGCTTACTAAACCTTGCGCCCGATACTTTCGTTTCTCGAACGCGAGTCCCTATTTTAACCGTTCTTGAGGAAGTACCGCGATTAGGCGCTGTTCAGATTAGAGTCTGATGGAGTGAAGCGGTGAAATCCGTAGTATTTATGTCACAATTCGTCTGTCCCGGTGGCTCTAACATCGATATCATTGTGTAGAAAGTGAGCAGACGCCGCGCGAACTGAAGCAAGTGAATATTCAACTCCAGCTACGCCAAGTATTACTTTTAACTACTATACTTGTTCTGTAGAATTCCGGTCATATAAGTATGATTGATTGTTCATGGCCGGGATCAGAAAGCTGATTTCCAGTCGACGAATGGCAAACAACGGGATCACGTCGCGCTCAATAAAGCGGGGACCCTACCTGGGGATTGACGGTATGGCTGTACGCCGCGGTATCCCGTGATGAACGAATTCCTCTACGTCGGGCTCCTTCCAACACGAAACGAGGGTGTTACCCCGATCTTCCTGTCTGAACTCGACGGGAAACACGATTTCGATGACGTGGTGTTTCTCATCGATTCTGGTCCGTGGCTGAAAGCTGTCCTCCGCCGAAACGGTCTCCGATTTCGACACTATACACGGCAATTGATACGCTGTCGAACATCTATTCAAAGAGATAAGGCGATGGACCTACCAGTTCAATAATTGGACCAGAAACGACGAACCAAACCACCGAATATAGACAATCGCATTCTTCTCGATACGATACCCCTATTCTTCAATCTTCTTTCGGACTTACAGGTGCAATATATTTGTTCTTCCATGAATTCCCTTCACGCCGCTGCCAATAATAGTAGTAATAGCCAGGCTTGGTTTCCTTGATCGTGATGTAGGCCCCACTCACAGGTACTTCTTCGTAGTCTCTTGGGTCCGTTGAGATTTCACGATCTTCGAGATTCTCGGGCTGGTCGGCATCCACTTCTTCTTTTGCCTGCTTCTGATGGTGTTCGTGATTGTGCTTCTCTCGTTTCCAGGCTGCGAGGGTGTCAGCATATTCCGAAATCACTTCGAGCCGTTCTGGTGATTGGCTCTTGAGTGGACCGAGAATATAGTCCGGTAACTCTGATACGGGTGGCTTTGTTTTATCGTTATTCATAGTTACCCCGTGCGGTCTAAATTCTTCAACCCGTGGGGTAACGAAGATCTCAAATACAGGAAAATATGACTTTCATTATTATCTTATATTTTCCTGACTGGCTGGAATTACGTCTGGTAAGACAATCAATTCCTGGAATCATTTAAGCAATACAGAAGATATATGCTCTATCTCATTAGATCGCTGTTCGATAATCAATGAGCAACTTGAGGAACCGAAATCGAAAATTCTCTCGAACAGGTTGGAGTCGGCACCTCCCGTTGAACAGTAGCTTCTCCGCAAATTTGCACAGCGAGATGACTCGAGACAGATCTAGTAGAGGTCAGCTCTCTCAATGACGACAAGAGGTCGTCCTACTGGTGAACAATGTAATTCCATTGTCCGTCAACAGCGAGTGATACGTAGCGGACTCGTTTCGTTCTTTATTCTTTCGCTCGTCGCTGTAGACCCCGTGCTGGCTCAAGATAGCATCGTTTGTGACGCTGAAGGCTTGCCAGACATGATCTCTGGATTCTTCCAGATTACGACTGCACTCGGGATTATGGGACTGGTTGTGGTTTGGCAGGCTGATTCACTCGTTGAGATGTTCACCATGAACATTGAGCAGAAAAAAAGCCTAAAGCAGCACAAGCGGACGGCGATGAAGTCTGCGGTTATCCTCGTGATCCTCGGACCGCTGTACACGGTTACTGGATCGGCAATGGGGCTTCCACTCGCTGAGTGTGTCGATCTCGTTCCGTGGTAACTCAACACCGCACTCTGGATCGTCTTTGATTCACACCGCTCGTGCATCATACTCGCCCTCACATGGTTGCGGTGCTCGCTTTCGTTGCCGTCACGCTCGCGTTTGCAGGGGTGACTGCCGTGAGTGCCGACTCTCCACCACGACCGGGCACTGACGACAGTGAGTTAGACGTCAACGAGACGGCGACACTCTGGTCGAAAGCTCCGAATGAGTGTCTCAGTGATGCCGAGTACGAGGAACGATACGATGAGCAGCGAACGGCCATGCAGGAACTCGGCAATTGCACGGATATCACATTCAAAGAGCCCCCAGATACCGCTGAACGCTGGACTGCATACGATTACGAGTCACTTGAGGGTGGAAATGCAGAGACTTCGATCTATCCTACCCATGCAGAGCTAACAGATTCTGTCCTTATCGCCGATGCACACGCGACGACGTTCTCGATCCAGCCGTCGACGAGAACACACATAGACGAAAATAGGACCGTTCACTACATCGCACCGGAAGGCGAACTCAGTGGATTCGTCGATTATCGTGTTCGTCTCGACAGCAACTCGTCAATCCAAGACCACAGAATCGACGAAGTCCGCCTCTTACACGATGACGACGTTGTCGAGACCACAGGAGGAACACAGATTCCGACATTCGAATATGCATTCGATCGTGGTGGCCCGGCAACACTCACACTCGAGGCGGATATCAGCGCTCGAGTCGAACGCGATCGTGGCAATGAGACGGAGGTCATCACCGACCAGGTGACCGTCTCTCAGGACCTCGATGTAGAGGTTTACGATCTACGGGCGTCGATCTACCACGCATCGTATCCAAACGGCGACAGCGGTGTCGCAATCTATCAGACCCAACCGTGGCATGGATACACGCTTTCGGATGATGGTGAGGCGAACGTCCGTGGTGTGTGGCGATACTACACGGCTCGAGATACCAACTGGGACGATCTGATACACTCGAGTCGGGACGGTCAAGAGTCGATACCATCCGACGCCCTCCCCGTATACGTCCACGCGTATCCATCCGAGCTAGGCCCGCGTTCAGAACCCATCCGTGACGGTCCCAAGATTCTCGAGGTCTGGGGGACAGAGAGTTCGTCTCCAGAACCCTCGATTCACGAGAACGTCGACATCGACGTCGTCTCCGAGTCCTATACTCGTTCTTCCGGTCTTGCTCTCCGGTACGATGGTATCGATCGAGATGCTATCAGGGTCGACGGGATTGTTCGCGGTGTCTCAGCAGAAATCATTGAACCCGATGGAGGGTTGGAACGGGAGATACGCGAGAGTGACCTCTCTGTCGAAATCATCGAATCAAACGCGAGTGCAGTGACGTTGCAGATTGAGCTTCGCGATGCTGAGACGGGAGCGCCGATCATGCTCGAGAGTCCGTTCGACGATCCACGATTCTCACTGATTGGCGCTGCTTCGCGTGAGGGCTACATTACGATCGGCGATCAGGTGGTGCGGACGAACGCAGCTGGCATCGCAGAGATAACTGTTCACCAGCCGGGCATCTACACCGCAGAGTACCATCCCGGTTCGTGGCGCTCGCACAACCCAGCCTATATCGGCGATACAGCCACAGAAACGTGGCATCCGTTGGCCACCCCGACAGGCTGGTTCACATTGTTAGTCGATCTTATCCGGTATGCCATTCCCTTTGCTGTCGCACTATACGCAGCGAAGCGGATCGGCTCGTTCTTGAAAATGAGAGATACGTTATGACAATTCAACAAACACCACTCGATAGACGCACCGTTCTCGGAAGCATACTCGTCGGGATCACTACTGGACTTGCTGGTTGTTCTGCGTTGAGTGATTCTGATGACGACCCATCAACAGACCCCGGTGGAGAGATTATCCAGAGCGTCACGGTCGAAGGGCTTGAGCTCGTGGTTGAACTCGAACGGGATGCAGTTGACCAGCTGAACCTCATCGATCCCTCTGGCGAGCTGTTTGCCCAACAAACGATTGAATCGGGGGTGTCCAAAACTGCGATCGAGATTGGGACCGACTATCCAGTTGGCGAATACGAACTCCTTGGGCTTGCAGACGAGGAGACCGTTGAGACGACGTCAGTTACGCTCGAACCGGATCTCGAGTTAACAGAACTCCGGTTGGCCAGGAATTACCCTGAGGAGATGTACGAGGGTGCGAGAGACTCCAGTACGGAAGCAGAGGCGATACTTTCTGTGACGAATCGAGGAACTGGACCAACCGCAGCTACCGCGCTTCGGTTCGAAGGCGATGTCCCGTTCCCGACACACGAGAGCTACGATGAGGCTGGAGAGAGTGGTATCTACGATCCAGAGAATGACTTTGGAGCGGATGCAGAGTCAATAGCTCTCCCTGCAGGAGAGACAGTCCTGATCTACAGCAACACGCGACCCTTTTCGCCAGCGGGTACACGATCGAAATGCGATTCGGTTGGACAGGGCGGTCAGTTCACTATCCGCCTCTCTACAAGCCATTCCATAGATCTCACTCTTGACTACGTTATCCACTATCTCGGTACCGCTCCCGATGATTGTGAGATCGACATTGAGAGGGACTCGTAATGTCGTGGTCACTCTCGGATATCGGGATCAAGTGGTTCGAAGACGCAGTTGACAAGCTCATCGAATGGTTCCAGGAGGGATTGACAGATGGCTATGAGGCCGTCACGGCACAGGTTTTCGGCACGCCAACACCGGAGACGGATGGCGCCTTCGTGTTTGGTCAACCGTCGAACACACCGTGGGAAGAGATTCATGGCAATCTCGTTGCTGGGGAGATCATGCTCGTTTCCCTGTTGTTGCTCGTGATGTGTGTCCAGGGAAGGCATACGATTCGAATCTTCAATATCGGCAGTGCGTACGAGACACGAAAGGCAAAGCGCAGTGCCTGGACAGGTGCGTTCCTGATCGTAACGTGGTACTGGGTCGCTGTGTTAGCGCTCTATCTCGTCGACGGCTTCACCATTGCCCTTCTCCCAGACGTCTCGACGGTAACCGATACAATGATCGACTTGCTTTATTTGACCATTTCGAACCCAGCACTAGCTCTCTTCCTCACTGGAGTTGGCGCTGTCGCCATGTGGATCTTACAGGCGCTGTTCTTCCTTCGCGAGATCCTGTTGTACATCTTGATCTATGCGATTCCGATCGGTATCGCACTGGCCTATGGAAACCTTCCTGTCGTCTCTCACATCGCCCGCACGGTCTGTATGAAGTTCGTACCGCTTGCGATTATGCCGATTCCAGTGGCGCTGCTGTTCAAAGGGTATGAACTCCTGTTCAGTGAGGGGACGGACTCGGCGCTTGTTCCGGATAGTTCGTTCCTGAGCTACCTCATCGCGGTTACGCTGCCACTCCTTTCGATTCTCATCGTCTGGAAGCTGTTCAAGTATGCCAGCCCGATGACGACGAAGATCATCGGAGCGACGACCAAGGGCGCAGTAACAGCTGGCGCAGTCGTTGGGGCCGGTGTTGTTGCAGGCCCTGCTGCAGCAGCCACGACTGCGGCGTGGGGACCGAAAGCGGCTGCTGGCTATACGGCTGCGTCGAAGATGCGCCAAGGCGGTGGCTCATCCCAACAGTCTGGAAACTCGAGCGGCAGCGGAGGACGAACCGACCACGATAACGTTGCGACAGATGCGTACGGCCAGGAAGGCGTCCCGGCGTACCGTCGCACCGAGAACGATCCGGGGTATTACTGAATGACACGAGATCACGATGCAGCTGGCCGTCGAATCATGGATGAGCTGGGTGAAGAGAGTCGCATACCGATTCTGAACATCGAGGAGGGAGACGTCTATGTGCTCCTTGGCTTCCCGATCGGTGGCCTCCTCTTTGGTGGGCTCACGGGACTCGATGGTGCGATCTTACCGTTCGTCCTACTCGGTGTCGTCCTTGGTGGGTCGATCGTCTACGCGTCACCCAACCATCTCCCGGCGTCAACGTGGCTGGGAGACGTCTACCGCCACTACTGCAAGCGGCCTCGGTTCACCTACAGCACGGAGGCCACGGCTGAGTCCACCGAAGCGAGTACCGAAGGCGGACTCGTGAGCTATACGCCGTTCAAGCCGGACGAACGAACACAGGATCTCACGAACATCAGGCGAGCGTGGCCTGGTGCCGGTGCAATCGAGCGCTCCGATGGCGCGATGGAGGCCTACCTCGAGATCGATCCCGGGAACATGGACTTCGCGATGTCCGGTGACTGGGCTCAGATTCAGCAACTCGGCGAGGAGTTCGCGAACAAGGAACTCGACTTCACGCTCAAATTCCACGCTACGACTCGGTCGTTCCCAGTCGAGAAGCTGATCGAGCGAATCGATGGGCGGCTCACTGACAGCGACGTCAAGCAGAACCCGATCTTCAAAGAGTTACTCGAGGAGTATCGCGAGCAACGTCCGCGAGACCTCGAGGGGACCCAACAGGTACGGTATTTCATCGGCGTCGAAGTCGACCCCTTCGAGGTCTACGATCGGTATCAGGACGAACAGTCGCCCGCTGAAAAACTCACCTCGTTTCCGGTGGTCGGCTTCCTGTTCAACCCGTTCGTGACTCGTCGCAACGACATGACCGACGCGGAGATCCGGGCGGCCATGTTCGAGAAACTCGAGAACCGCTGCCACGGTCTCCAGACGGAATTCATCCAGAAGGCATCAGGATGGTCCGCTCATCGGCTTACGACGGTCGAACTATTCGTCCTTTCACTGGACTTCTGGAACGGCGAGGAACACGAATACGACGACGGAGCGGATGCAATTCGTGATCATCCGACCATTGATCATCAACGGAGGGTCGATCAGTGATCGACGCACTCCCCGATCCAGGGACGCAGGCTGGGATTGCCCTCTACATCGGTGCAACGGCATTGCTCACGCTTCTCGTGAAGTGGGGATGGGACCGCTGGCGAGCTGAAGACGTCGAAGAAGTCGAACTCGCGGATCTCCTCGAGGAGGCGACCGTCGAAGACGGCCTCGAAGAGGGTCAGGTCCTCGACGACATCGCCGAACATCATCAACACGTCGTCGCACCGGCGGCGATCGAGTGGGATACGCGGACCGCTCGCGTCGGTGATCAGTGGACGTCCACACTCTACATCGCCGATTACCCGGATTACCCGAAAGACGGCTATCTGACCGAACTCTTCGAGCTCACGGACGTCGAGTTCGATCTGACGGTCCATATCACCCCGAAGAGTCAGCAGCAGGCTCGAGACGAACTCCAGCGAGTGGCCGACGACCTCCAGGCCGATGCTGACCTCGAGCGTACTGTCCGTGGGAGCTATCTTCAGGAGCGAGCCAACGAGGCGCTGTCGACGTACAAGAGCGTTGAGAACGGGAGCCGGGTGTTCGAGCAAGGCATGTTCATTACGGTTCGATCGGAGTCACGTGACGAGCTTCGTGACGCCGTCCGGACAGTTCGGAGCCGGCTTCGTGAACAACCCGCTGGACTCTCGCCGAAGACGGCTATCTGTAAGCAAGACCTCGCCATCCAGGCTGCAGCGCCAATCGGCCCCAACCCGTTCGGCCGGGAGGCCACAGCACTCGGTGGTGCGGTCGGTGCGTTGCTCGCGTCGCCACATAACGCCACAATTCTCGAGGACGGCGGCGTCGAGTTCGGCGTTCACTGGAAGAACCAGAGTCCGGTCGTCATCGACCCGTTCGCTCGAGAGAACGGCTATGCGATGTTCACGATCGGTGACCCTGGTTCTGGCAAATCGTTCGGATCGAAGCAGAACTTCATCCGTTCGATTGAGCAAAGCGAGGACCGTATCGGGATCATCCTCGAGCCGCTGAACAACTGGGCCGGTGTCGCCGAAGCCCTCGGTGGTGAGCGAATCACAATCGGCGGGGAGATGGGTTTGAATCCCCTCGAGATCAAGCCCACTCCCGAACGTGTGCAACGGGCAATGGGCAAGGACGCCAGCCCGTATCGCGAAAAGCTCGATAGCGTGATGAGCTTCCTCTCGAACTATTTTGCGCTTCGGGGAATCACACTCGGCGACCGCCGGACGACGTTGGAGACCGCGATCGAGCGTGCCTATTCACGCAACGGAATTACCGACGATATCGCGACTCATCACAACGAGAGCCCGACGATGCGGGACGTCCTCGACATCCTCGAGGAGATGGTCGAGACCCCGGAAGAGTACGTCGTGCGGACGGATGAGGAAGCGACGAAGATCGGCGAAGACGCAACGTGGCTCATCGATCAGCTTCGCCCGTTCGCGGAAGACGGCCGGTACGAGAATTTGGGCCGAGAGACCGAATTCGACATCCGCGACGAGAAGGTGATCTATCTCGATCTCGCCCAGCAGGAGGGCAGTCTCGGTGGGAGCACGAGTCTCGTCATGCAGTTGTTGATCTCGTTGGTTTATGAGCGAGCGAAGGAGACGGACAAAGAGGTCGTCTTCGTCATCGACGAGGCTCGGTACATCATGCAGGATGCGGCGAGTCTCGAATACCTCGAGATCGTCTTCCGTCACCACCGACATCACAACCTCTCGATCCGACTTGTGACCCAGACCGTCGACGAGTTCTTCCAGCATCCAGAGTCCGAGGCGATCATCGACCAGTGTGCGATCAAGCAGTTCCACCACCTCGACGGCATGGATCGTGAGTGGGCCAACGAGTTCGGCCTCAACTCGGCACAGATGCGCTTCGTCCAGGAAGCCGTTCCCGGCAACGACCGGACGGGCTATTCGGAGGCGCTCGTCGGCGTCGACGGTGAGTGGCGGGGAATCGAAGTCCGAGCAATGGAAGACGAGACGGCAGTGATCGACTTCGATCCGAAAGCCCAGTCACAGACTGAGTTGCCAGGCCGTTCAGCAGACACATCTACAGAGCGATCTATGAATACTAATCCAACAACCTCACGCCAGGTCTCAACTCCACCACAGACTGATGGCGGTAAGCACGGAGGTGAATCGAAACATGAGTAACAACGAGTATCTGAAAGTGACTCCGACGTCGGGACCACTCCGTCGGTCGGATATTCCAGCCGCTCTTGAGAGTCTTCATAAACTGTCGAACCCAGCGGCAGAGAGTTTCTGGAACCGGGTGAGGCCCAGAGTGGACACAGCTCCACCAACGTTCGAATTCCTCGCCGTCTCTGCAGGTCCTGATGCACCAGTAGAGTTCTACTACGGGGTCAACCAGGAAGAACACCTCAACACGCTTGAAAAGCGCCTCCGGTCGATTTACCCGACCACGTTCACGGTTATGCGAACGGAACTCGATCTCGAGGCGGTTCTCACACCTGAACCCGACTTGGCGGGGGAAGATCTCGAGTCTGAGGAACAGGGAGCGTTGAACCGAGAGAATCCTCGAACTGATACGGGAGAGAGTGATTTGGAAGGTTTCGATGAAGGTGAAATAGAAGACGAAACCCCGAAGCCCTCACCACTGGGGGTCGAGTGGCTCGGTAAAACTGGCCGCAAAGAAGACTGGATGACGACCATCGCGCCGTTTGTCGTCGACGAACCCGATGAAGAATATGAATCAGAGCAACCTCCGCTTTCGGCCGTTGTTGAGGTCCTCCATGAGATGACCGCACCGACTGTCTATCAGATTCTCTGGCAGCGCAAACCTGATTGGCGGGATGATGCTGAAATCCGAAAAATGGACCTCAAAGAGGGACGCGATACTTGGGCCGAGGACCTCATCGGCTCATGGCTCGAGCCTGTCGATGCAGATCCTGCAGATCGAGAGCTGTCTCAGGAGACAAAAAACCGTATTCAGAGAATCGACGGCAAACACCCACGTCGAACGTTCACCGTCAATGCTCGAGCCGTTGCAATGGCTCCTGGCGGCGATGTTGAGATCCGCGCAGAACTCGAGCAGCTGAAGGCAGCACTCCATCCACTCGACGGTCCGTTTTACGAACTCTACGGACTGCGTATCCGAGAGAAAGGATACCTCGATCGGCAGAAAGCCAAACGAGCTCAACGCCATCTCGAGCGCGTTCTCAACGGAGAGATGATCGCTGGTAGCGGGAAAAAGCGGCCAGATTTCGTGTTCAATGCGGACGAACTCGCAAACGTGGTTGTTGTCCCGAGCGCCGATGATTTGACTGTCGAGGGCTCTCGAGGGGCACGATCAGAGCAGCGCAGTCGCAATCCCCTGCCACGACCGAATCCCGATTTGATGGCACAGTTCCGTGAGGGGATGGCGATCGGATATGCACTTGATGAAAATAGTACGATCCAACCAGATCCGGTACGGATTCCGCCAAATCTCTTAACGAGACACTACGGCAGGTTTGCATCAACTGGGGGCGGAAAGTCGAAAGCAATCATCAATGATGCGCTGTCTCTCAGGGAGAGGACGGGTGGGCCGGTTATTATCGTTGATCCGAAAGGCGATGGGATGTGTGCGAACTACCTTCGCTGTCACTATAACCGATTCAACGGAGTGGACAACACCTATCAGTTCTGCGTTCCCGAAACCCTCCCTGCTTTCTCTTTCTTCGATATCCGTTCGACACTTGAAGCGGGGTGGAGGCGCGAGGATGCGATCCAGGACAAGGTCGATCACTTCCACGACATTATGCGGATGGTCATGGGTCGCAAACAGTATGAACAGGCGTTCGTCGCCAACGAGATTCTCAGCTACCTCATCAAGGCGCTCTTCGACGAGGAATACGGTAGTGACGCCTTCGGCCTCGATGATCTCTTTGCGGCTGCACTCCAGATGCAACGCGAGCGGACAGTCCCTCCTGTCGCTGCCGAGAACCAAAATGTCGAGGAGTCGCTTACGCGCCACTTTGAGAAAGATGACCGACAATTCCAGGTGTCGATGGACGCCGTTGGGAACCGCCTCGACAAACTTAGAGAGGACGCGCACCTGCGACGTATCTTCAGTCACGTTCCGGAACAGGGGGATAACGGCGACTACGTCGACAACCGATTCGACTTCTGTGAGTTCCTCGACGAAGATGCCACGATCTTGTTCGACTTGGGTGATCTCCGCCCGGAGGCTCAGCGAGCAATTACACTCCTCCTGTTGAGTAACCTCTGGGACGCAGTGCGGGTTCGTCGACGTGATGGGAAGACAGACTACGAGAATCTCACCAACCTCATCATCGAGGAGGCAGCCCCCGTCGCCTCGACGAAACTCGTTTCCGAGCAGTTGCTTCCCCAAGGTCGGTCGTTCGGCCTGAGCATGGGACTGGTGATGCAGTTCCCCGGACAGGTCAGGAATCGAAGCGAGCGTGCCTACGACGAGGTCCTCAACAACATCAAAACGAAGCTTATCGGGAACATATCCATCGAACGCGACCTCGCCGAGTCGCTGGCCCACGAAGACCTGAGCCCGACTGATCTCCGAAATCGGATCAACACGCTCCCCAGTGGGGAGTGGATCGCGCAACTTCCGAGCCCGTCATTCGGGGAGACGGGTCCAGCCCCGTTCTCGGTGAAGCCGCTCCCGATAGCAGCCGGTCATCCAGAGAGTGACGAGCCGCTCTCTGTCGAACAGGAGGACCACTTCGAGGCCGTGGCCCTCCCTCGGCTGTCGGAGCGAACACAGACCAAGCACGGGCTTGCTGAGGGGCCAAGCGAATCGGAGGCAGCCGACAATGAAGGATGGGGAAGTAGATCAAACGATGCACGGTCGACATCCGCAGAATCGGCTAGCCCTGTGGACTCGACGCAGTCGTCGTTCATCGGACAGGCAACCAGTGGTTCAGCAGCCGACGAAGAGAACGAAGGAAACGAAGGAAACGAAGGGGAAGACAGGAATACCACCAACCCGCTCTTTGGAGATCCTGGGTCAACTGAGCCAGAAGAGCTAATCGGTGAAGAGGAGGGGACCGCTGCCGACGAGAACAGATCGTCACCAGTACAGGCTGGTGGTGTAACCGTCCCGGATGACGAGCTTCGACGGCGCGGGCTTACTCACGACGACATCCGATTTCTGACCCGCATCCTCGACGTGATGAATGGTGACGCACCGGATCATGGACTCTTGGATTCAATGAGTGCGTTCAAGAACGACTTTGACGACCTGGACGTGCAACGGCTCGTCGATCAAGACCTGCTGGAGGAAGGACGAGCGTGCGGTCGGAAGTACTACACCGTCCTCCCGGCAGGGCGAGAACTGCTCGGCCAGAAGCTCAAGGTCGGCCCTGGTCAGGGAGATGTCGGGGAGAAGACGCCGCACAAGGTCGGTGTAAAGCTGCTCGAACTGTGGTTAGACTCCCACGAAGACGTCGCACAGGTCGAATCCTACTATGAGTACGATGAGGAGACGGTGTTCGACGTCGCTGGCTTCGATGCCGATGGGGAACTCGTGTGGGTCGGTGAAGCTGAACTCGCGAGTAACAACAAACACGCGCCGGTCGACGACTACGACAAGCAGAGTGCAGTGGATGCGAACGCTGTTTGGGCGTTCAACAGACGCGAGACAGCCATCGAGGTGCTGGAATGTCTCTCAGAGGCTGATCGAATTGAGAGCAGTGTGAGCGGGCGTGCAGCCCGGTCGTTCTCGGATATTCGAGAGGCTGTTGAATCGTTCGACGCAGCTGGGCTGACGACGATTCGGAGCTTCAACAAACTCGACCAGGAGTGGAACACATGACGTGGCGTCACGCAACTCGCGAGGAGATCTACAGGTACTACGCCGAGGAGTTCCCCTCATACCGTGACGAACTCCCGTCGTTCATCACAGCGAAGGGGCCGAAACAGTACGCACTCGCATTTCGGGAACCCCACCCGGTACGGAAAGATGGAGTCCCCGACAAGGACTTCATTCGGCGAGATACGTGGCAGACGAACACCTCCGGTGAGCGGACCACGGCAGCGTTTCAGGAGTTCGACGACGTCCTCGAATTCATCCGGCATCCAGCACGGAATGATCCACTCGGTCGGAGTAACTTCGCGCTCGCAGATCCAGACCTGCTTGACAAACCAGACCCGTGTCCTGATGCAGTCTATTACGCGCTGGATCACTGGGAGCGACCCTGGGTCCTCCTCGTCGACATCGATGCGAAAGATATCGCCAGGAACCGAGCAGCGGATACGGTCTCGGAGGACGTCGACGACCGGGATGACGATGCGTTCCTCAACGCCGCAGGAATCCTCGACGCTGCTCCCGAGGGGTATCCGTATGCCTTTGAGGATATCGAACGGGCCATCGAGTATGGCTTCGAGCTGCGGGATATCTTCGAGGACGACTTCAACGCCGAGGAGACGATGGTAGTGTACAGCGGTCAGGGCGTTCACGTCTACCTCTTCGATTCGGACCCTGCCCATCGGTACGACGCCAAGAGTCGAGAAGTGCTGAACGACCTTCTGCAAGACACCTATGAGATCCCCATCGACCCAGTGGTTACAGCCGACCGTCGTCGAGTCGCCCGACTACCCTATTCGTTGCATGCTGACGTCTGCAGTATCGTCACGCCGATAGAGAGCCCGAACTTCGACGTTCAATCTGCGACACCGGAGGTGCTCCAGTCATGAGTCAGTCGACGCCTGTCGAGGACGAGCGTGCCGCCTATCGCGTTGCGACGCTCCCGCTCGAATACGGCACGACCCGCATCAACCAGCTGTTCACGCGGGGCTACAATCGATATATCGTCGACGGCGAAGACCAACCCGAAGATTTGCTGAACAACCTCGAGCGGTTCGGGACAGCGGCGTTCAAAGAAGACATCAGGACAAACGCAGCGGAGGAACCGTTCGTCGACGAACCGGGAACACTCGCCGTCCTCGCGACGTTGAGTGCGATCTGCGTCAAGGCACACCCGAAGTTCGAGCACGCCCCACCGCGAAAGGTGCAGGTCCTCTACGATATTCGCGAGCTATACGTCAACAACCTCGCCTCTCTCCTGCGAGAATTCGGTGACGGGAGTCTTCAACAGGATATTGCAGAGGTGTTGTACGCGAAAGGCCCCGGAGAGGATGGTCCGCACCCGGGTCGCGTTTGTACAGGAATCAAGGAGGTACCCGAGTTTGGTGAGGGGTTGTATCTCGAAATCCCGATGGCTGCGGCGTCGAGGGACTGTCTCGTTCACGCCGACACCGAGCCAGGAGAGACCGGAGAACTGCTCACTCGCATCAAGGACAACTGCCTCTACGTACCGGTCGGTGATTTCGACACGAAGTATCGCCAGTACGCCAGACGTGCGTTCAAGAAGCTCCTGCGAGTCCAAGAGGAGAACCTCTCCGAAGACCAGCTGACGTGGCTGACCACGAATGAATCGGCCATCACAGAGCGCATCGACCGCTTCATCGAGACGGGACACCACGAACGAATCTGGCGAGACTGGAACCCCGGCGAACGGACCATCCGTGTACTTCGGGACGCGATTCGAGACGCTCCAGACGAAGTCACCACGCTGGGAGCGTTCCACTCAGCGAAGGAGCTGTTTGAAGCAGTGGAGGCGTACGACCCAGAAGCGGACTGGAAGCGGGACGTATGTAATCGTATCTCGAGTCCTCGGAGTCTTGGGAATCTCCTTGCATCCCAGCGCGACCATCGGAATCTCACTATCCGACAGCACGGAAATACGAACCACTATCGGATTCAGGAGTCTTCGCGTGGCGTCCAGCCTCTTGACGTCGAGTCGATCGAAGATCTGTTCGAGCTCCCCTGTATGGCGAACATGGCCGAACGCCTCTACGAAAAGAAGCCAGTCCGAAAGGACCTGTACAGCTTCGCCCGGATGGTGATGTGGCTGCCACAGTACCAGGATAGTGACCTCGATACGATTGTCGGGGACCTTAAGGGCGTCTTCTCGCGGTGGTCATGGTACGATGAACAGGTTACCGACTACCAGATTCGCTACGAATTCTCGAATACGATCGATGGCGACACCCCGCTTCCGATGAACTGCGACAACGACGATATGCAGCGGTACTGCATCGGACAGGACCAGTGTCCATACTCCATCTGGGGAAGTCTCCCCTTCCCAGACGAGATGTACGACCAACTGGATGAGGCCGAATCTACCGGAGAAGAGTTCTAGCTCTGCTGGGAACCAATTGAATGTGAGCAAAGCGGCGCTGTTAGAATTCTCAATTGCAAATAGTTCGTTGAGACCGTGCTGAATAGGGTGCGCGAGTTGGTCAGGCGATGTTCCTGGCCTCAGTGTTACGTACAGGTGGTGCAGGTATCGATCTGTGTAGGTGAAGAACACGCTTTTCGGTGGGCTCTGTGCACTGAGAACATTTTGATAACCATCTGTAACCGTTTCATCACGGCAAGACTTCTTATGCCCACGGCACAAATTTGTCACTGATTGCCATGGTTGGTGAACATTTCGAGAACGGTGACCAAGTCATCGAAAATTGGGATACCGTTTTCAAAGCACTCTCATCGGAGCCACGTCGCCAACTCATCGTCTCTCTGTTGGATGCTGAACCCGATCACTCAGTTCCGTTGCCAGAGAGTGCAATAGTGCCCAACGTCCCACCCGACCCGGAGATGCTTCGTCAGGAATTACATCACGTTCATCTGCCGATGTTAGCGGATAACGAGTTCATTACTTGGGGGACAGAACCGTTGGTTGCCTCACGTGGTTCAAAGTTTGATCAGGTGGCGGTAGTTTTCGAAGCTCTCCACGCGGACGCGACCAACATTCCCGATTCGTTAGTGATTGGATGTCAACGGCTTGAAAAGGAACGTCAGGATAGCATTGATCTCTAATAACTCCTTCTGACGACTCACGCGGTAAGTACGCACCTCTACTTACCGAATAATTCAATCAAATAATGTTGTAATGAATTGTCTGCGAGTCTTTTTGTGGCGCACTCATTGGATGCAATCAAAGTGGCTCTGTTGGAATTCTCAATCGCTGACGGTTCGCTGAGGCCGTGCTGACTAGAGAGGATGTAGTCAGCATGGGGCGATTCCGCTCAGTATACGGTGGCGGGATGTCGCTCACTTCAGTTGCGTTTCGCCGGGTCTGCAATACATTCGAGATGTTGGAAACCCAACGGCCACCAAATGCAGTCCATCGTTGAGACTCTCGAACCCAATGTTCCCTACCGCGTGAGAACGCGGCTCGGTCCCTTGATCACCCGACTTGGGCGAACTCTCGGACAGCCCGAGTACCGCCTTCGTGATACCGAATACGTCGGCACCGTCCAGCAGCCGCTGGACGAGTTCACAGAAACACTCCAGACACACGGGTTCGAGTGGGACCCGCTAGCGTGGTACCACCAGCCGTCAGTTGGGTCGGATCCAAATGGTAGCTGGGCGTATCGACGGGCCTTGCTAGCCGACAGACAGATCCACATCATCCTCATCGCCCACTCGCCGGAGTATATCGACGTTTTCGCCCACGAGGAATACAACTGGCTGCGACACCCGATCAAACACCTCCGGCAGGTCGGCATCAAACGGAAAGCCGGTCGTAACAAAATGCGCCAATGGATTGAGAGTCACGGCATAGAAGTCGATGTCAACTCACGTCGCCGGCGACGGGTCACAGACGCGGTAAAAGACCTCCGCAAGTACCTTGAGTCCCTCATCCAGTAGCGTGGATTCAATCCATCTCTTCGAAGCGGAGTGGCGAGCTACGCCGCACTCGGCGTTTTCTGGATTTAGCTTCGGTGACTTGGTGTTCGTAGTCGCCGGTTTGCCGATGAGAGATATGCTTGCGGAGTTATCGGACGGACTGCGTCAATCTATGCTAGTGAAGGGCCATACGGAGTTTTCAGTCACCCCATCCAAGGACGTGGTATGGACGGCATTCAAATCGACGACGTGGACCGGAGCATCCTGCACCAACTCCAACTCAATGCCCGCCAAACCGACACAGAGATCGCCGAGAAGGTGGATGTGACCTCCACGACGGTCCGAAATCGCCTCGACAAACTCGAAGACGGGGGCGTGATCCGAGGCTATCACCCCGAGATCAACTACGAGCAAGCGGGCTACCCTCTCCACGTCATGTTCGTCTGCACGGTCAATCCGAATAAACTGGAATCGATGGCCG
Organism: Halosolutus amylolyticus; assembly: GCF_023566055.1. Classification (NCBI taxonomy): domain Archaea; kingdom Methanobacteriati; phylum Methanobacteriota; class Halobacteria; order Halobacteriales; family Natrialbaceae; genus Halosolutus; species Halosolutus amylolyticus. Next base: position 114,205 of record NZ_JALIQP010000007.1, read on the forward strand.
AACAGATCCTCGACGTTCGCGGTGTGGTGACCACCCGCGATTTGCTTGGGGGCGAACGGAATGTCCACATCGAGGTCGTCGCCGACACGGTCGGGGAAATCGAAGAGATCCGCAACGAACTGGCGGACTTGGGCCTGACGATCAACAGTTCTGAGATCATCTCCGAGACGCAGGTCCAATCATGGGACCACTTCTATCCACGGCCAGCACCCGACGCGCGCCAGGACGACACCGACGATGGACCGGTCACCGATCAAGGATAGCCGGAGAATCGATTGAAAATCTCAAATCCACTTACGTTCATAGCTCTCTTGTTCACATTCTTGCTTCAATATATCCACCGATAACAGATTTAGGTTGAATATTCCAATCATAACAATTTTATTATAAGAAGAGGTTATTCGTTAGTACGTCCTCACCACAGTATGGCCCAGTCAAACGAGGCGGTAACAAATACTTTAAGCATATTGGCAGATCCCGTTCGTCGGTACGTCCTGTACTACCTCGACGAGCAGGAGACTCCAGTCTCCCTCGACCGCCTCGCCACTCGGGTTGCTGCCTGGCAAACCGACAGCGACCCGGACGCCGTCGACGACGCCACCCTCACCAAGATGCGCACAGCTCTATATCACGTTCATCTGCCCAAATTCTCCGAGGCAGGCTATATCACGTGGGATACGGATTCCTGCACGATTCGGCGGGGACCCAGCTTCGACGAGAACGCGTCGTTATACCGGTTGGTGGCCGACCACGAAGACCTACTGCCCGCGGGATGGCCGTAACCCAATGAGCCGGCTTCACACGTGGCTTTCCCAACTCAGCGGGCGCACACAGGCCGAGACACTGCCCACTCGCGACGACTCCGAAGACGAAGTCACCACGGCCCTGTTTTCGTGCCCCGTCTGTGAGAGGACGTACATCAGCAAAGCGATGAACGCCTGCTCGAAGTGTGGAGATTCAGTCACCCAAATCCCGACCGAGCGTGAATTAGTCCTCTCAACCATTCGGCCATGACCGGACAACATAATGACATCTGAGCAACGTAAAGCCGAGACGGTGAGTCTGTTGCAGGACCTCGGGCTGAAGGAGTACGAAGCGCGGAGTTTCCTGGCATTGACCCAACTCTCGACAGGGACCGCCAAGGAAATCAGTGAAATCTCAGAGGTTCCGCGAACCCGGGTGTACGATGCTATCCGAGTGCTGGAGTCAAAGGGGCTAGTCGAAGTCCAGCACTCGAATCCCCAGCAGTTTCGCGCGGTCAGCATTGAGGAGGCAACCGCGACCTTGCGGCAGCAGTACGACACGCGGATCGACACCCTCCAGTCACACCTCGAAGCGCTCGATCTCCAGCCGGAGGTCGACGACAGCGACCGAATGCAGGAGGTATGGACGCTGTCCGGCCACGACGGCATCGAGGCCCGGACACACACGCTGCTGGAGGACGCCGAATCGGAGATCGTGCTGCTGATCGTCGAGGAGGAACTTCTGACGGAGGCGTTGTACGAGCGGCTCCACGACGCGGTTGACCGCAGCGTCGACGTGATCATCGGTGGCGAAACGGATGCAATCATCGCCAAGCTCGGTACCGAGATGCCATCCGTGAAGATGTTCGAAACCGAACTGGACTGGCTCCTGGGGCCCGCGAGCGACGACGAAATCGCCATCAGCCGCCTGCTATTGGTCGATCGCACGACGTTGCTGGTCAGTTCCTTCTACCCGCACGCCGACCACGACGATTCACACGAGCAGGCAATCTTCGCCAACGGCCTGGAGAACGGTATCGTCGTCCTCCTCCGCCGGATCATCTCCTCGGGTCTGCTCCCCGTGGCGACCCCGGCGAGGTAGCCCATCAGCGGTTCCCGGGCCAGACTGCACGAACAGCGTGATGACTACAGGCTCTGTATTCACCACGACCGCTTAAACTGATCACCAATTGAGGGTTTCGACAAGGCCGAAATATTCCCTCCATCTCGGTGGTGGAGCGGGGTATAGAGGGCTGCAGTACCTACTAGTAGTGATGTCCGAATCAGAAGCGACCAGCTGGGAGTACGAGACGCTTCGCCCGCCGCGCGATGAGACCCAAAAAGAAGCAGAGGATCCGAAAGCAGAGTTGAATCAACTCGGTGCAGAGGGCTGGGAGTTTGTGGAGACGATCGACTACGAGGGAGGCGGCACCAAGTATCTCGTTTTCAAGCGACCTGCCCGATCGAGTGAGCCAGTATGACTGACGAGACTGACATCAGCACGGCCAACACGATGCGTGAGCGCGCGGGGGAGAGTCGGATAAAACTCTGGGTGTTGCTTCGCGCGAACCGCCTTCTCGTCTCCAGTGTCCTGACCAGTGCCGTGTTCGTCGCATTCGTTATCGCCGTCGCTGTCCTTCACCCACCGTTTTCACGGCAACTCGAGTCCGGCGACATGATCGACACGATGTTCTCGACGATGATCACGGTCATCGTGACTGGGACGACACTCGTCGTCACGATCGGTCAGCTCGTCCTCACCCAAGAGAACGGCCCGCTCGGCGATCAACGCGAGCGGATGGCCAGTTCAATGGATTTCCGGGACTTTACTGAAGAATTAATCGGGGCTCCGAGTCCTGTCGATCCATCCGAATTCCTCCGGCAGATCATCGGAATCACGGCACAACGGACGATAACTCTTCGAGAGTCAATTGGCAAGAATGATGACGAGGATCTCCGAGAAGAGGTCGATGAATTCGCTGAAAGCGTCACTGGGAACGCTGACACGGTACGTGACCAACTTGAGGGTGCGCAGTTCGGCTCGTTCGATGTGTTATTTGCCGCACTGAATTTCAATTATAGCTGGAAAATCTTCCAAGTTGAACGTCTCGCGAACGAATACGAAGAGAGCCTCACTGAGGAAGAACACGGCTTGCTTGACGACCTCAAAACAGCGCTGTCTCTGTTTGGTCCGGCGCGCGAACACATCAAGACGCTGTACTTCCAGTGGGCACTCATCGACTTGTCCCAGATGATTCTCTATGCTGCAGTCCCGGCACTGGCCGTTGCGGGTATCATGGTCGCAATCGTCGATGCGGGGACGTTCCCGGGAAGCACACTCGGTCTCGATCACATCATCCTCGTCGTGGGCGGTGCGTTTGCAGTGACGCTTGTTCCATTCATGCTGTTCGTCTCGTACGTCCTTCGCATCCTCACCATAGCGAAACGGACACTCGCCATCGAGCCGCTGCTCCTCCGCGGATCCCAACGCTGAGGCGTTACAGCTCCGCTTGGTGTTCGTCTGGGATTTTGATCTATTGTTCACGTCCCGAGTCTCGAATACCAGAGTCGACTCAGTTGAAAATGAGCGGCCCCATCGGAGAGTCTGTTTCGCGAGCATCGCGAACCGCCGGATGCACGACGTAAAACGGAGACTTGGTCGGTTTGAGATGGTGAATCCGACACTGGCGACCCAGGATTGACATCCTCCTCTGCCTGAAGGCGGAGGAAACCCAAGCGTTGGGATATTAGGGTTTGCAGACTCCCTGTTCTCTCGGTGTGAACCGGCCGCTCTCGCGGTCGAACAGGAAGACTCCGGGCTGTGCCAACCAGCCGTTACTCATATCCCCCGTCGGGGGACTCTGAGTTATCTTTCGCCGGATATTCACCGCACCGTTCACACCTGCGTTCATCGTCGTTTCGCACGACGAACAGACATACAACCCACGCTCCGCACGGTTACTATCACGAATCTGTCCGCAACACGAACACGTCCTGCTGGTGTTTTCCTCGTCGACGCGGTCAACGAGGATGCCGTGTTCCTCGGCCTTATATTCAAGTAGACGGGCGAATCGGTCGAACTCCCAACCGTGGAGTTTCTTGTTCCCCAACTGGCCCCAGTTCCGTGAGTCACCGTCGCCATCCTCGCGAAGGTCGCTGAGGTCGCCGACCGCTATCTTCTCCATGCCTTCTTCGACACACCGATCAACGATGTGTTTCGAGAGTGTGTAGAGGAAGTGGTCTTTGCGTCGGGAGAGTTTCTGTCGAGCCTTCTGCGCACGGTTCGACGGCCCGTTCTCGCCTTCAGTCTGGTACTCCTCACGGGTGAAATAGTGCTTGTCCTCTTTCACCACATTCCCCGGATATAACTCTGAAGGGCCATCCTCGTAGTTGATGGCGAGGTAGTTGCTGATACCGAGGTCGATCCCCGCCGTGTTGGCTCCGGGGGCGTCCTCAACTGGAATCTCTTTCTTGCAGACGAGGTGCAGTTCCCACTCGTCGCCGTTCCAGACGGCACGTACCTGCTGGATGTTCTCGACTTCTACGTCGGGTCGGGTTTCGTACTCGGCGAGGATGAAGTCAGACCGGCTCTCTTTCAGATTGAATCCTTTCGAGAGGCGGAGTTGGCCGTGCTTGTCGTCATGCTTGATAGCTCGCTTTTTCCACGTCACGGTGGAGCGCGGGTGTCGGTCGCCACGTTTCCGGTAGCTCGGTGGGTTGGTGCCATCGTCGGAGTTGTACCAGCCATTGAACGCCTCAGCAAGCTCTTCGAGAACTCGCTGACTTGACTGCGAATGCAGGTCACTGTAGCGTTCGTGGTCTTTCAACTCCGACTTCAGCTCGGCTTCGTCGGGTATCTCACCGTCGTCATCCCACCGTTCTTGAATGTAGTAGCGTCCGACGTTCCACAGTTTGGATGCTGCGAACCCGCACTGGTCAAGGTCGTCACGAACCTGTGAGTGGTTCGTGATTCGGGCGACGTAGGTGCGGGTCGTCTCCAGCATCGTACTGTGTCCATAATCAGTTATGAAAGAGAATATATTAAAGCGTATGTTTGACGTGGAATATCCGGCCTTGTCGGTATCGGTGGAATGTGTCACTGAGTGACGGCGCGTATCCACGGTCTGAAAGCCGTGGTATTGCGTCTGTTCCGCGTATAATCTCAATCATGATCGTGATAGCCGATGATGCACGAGCACACCGCTCCGTTCTCGATCAGTACACGATGGGAAACAGCCTGTCAGCAGAGTCATCACCGTGAGAGCCGATAACAACTCATGGGTACCGAAATGCACCAACAATGGGAATACAAGACACTCGAACCGCCAAAGGGATTGACCAAGCGAGAGGCGGTCGATCCAACAGACGAACTCAACCGACTCGGTGCAGAGGGTTGGGAACTCGCAGAGACGATCAGCTACGACGGTGGCGGCACGAAACTACTGCTGTTCAAACGCCCAGTTTCTCATGAGTGACCTCTCGACGGACAACACGCTCCGTGAGCGGACAGACGTCAACAAATTCTGGTTCTGGTTGCTGCTCGGGGCTAACCGGTGGGTCGTCGCCGGCGGGCTCGCTTTCCTGATCTTCCTCGTGTTCATGATCTGGGGTGTGATGAAGCCGGTGTCGTTGTACTCGACCATGCAGTCGAGCGATATGGTCGAGACAGTATTCGCCAGTCTCGTCAGCGCAATCATCACGGGAACGACACTCGTCGTCACGATCAATCAGCTCGTCCTCTCCCAGGAAATCGGCTCGCTCGGGAGCCAGCGTAGTCGGATGGACACGACGATGGATTTCCGCCAGAACACCGACAGCCTCCTCGGGATGACGACGCCCGCCGACCCTTCGGCATACCTCGATGCGCTTATCGAAACGAGCGAACAGCGAGCAAAGACACTGCGAGACACACTCTCCGAGACTGAAAACCAGGAGCTCTACAAGAAGATAGACGAGTACGTCACCGACCTGTTGGAGAACGCCGACCACGCACGCAACCACCTCGAAGACACAGATTTCGGCACCTTCGACGTCTTATCGCCCGCGCTCGATTACAACTACGATCGGAAGATGCACGACGTTCGCCGGCTCGGGATGGAGTACGAAGACTCCCTCACCGACGAGGAACGAAGCGCGTTCAGAAATTTGCTCGAGGCACTTACGATGTACGGGCCAGTCCGCGAGTACATCAAGGACCTCTACATCCAGTGGGCGCTGGTAAAACTCTCACGAGCCATCCTGTACGCCGCAGTGATTGCACTCACCGTCGCTGGGGGTATGGTCGTCTTCGTCGATGCGACGACGTTTCTTGGCACGTTCCTCGGTATCGAGAGCGTTCTCTGGGTTGTTAGCACCGCGTTTGCCATCTCAGCGCTGCCATTTCTCCTGTTCATCTCCTATATCCTGCGGCTCGCGACGCTCGCGAAACAGACCCTCTCGATGGGACCGCTCATGCTTAGCTAACCGACCACCAGATTCAAACGCGTACTACGCAGGTCGCCCACGTAGTCCGCAAAGGAGCTTTCCCAAGGGTTCGAACGCACGAAGCACGCTCCGAATATCGTCGGCGATGGGAATGACGCGCCACAAGTGCGAGATAGAGAGTTTCTCTTCAGCAGGACTCGATGCTGTTTTGCCTACTGATAGCAGTCGATTACCCGTGAATCATTTATAGGGTTTTAGTGAATGGGACGGGATGCATAGATATGGACACACTCCAATCGAACGGCAGTACTTTCCGGGAGCACCGATGGTAAACGTCGCTCTCTCGGCGGCACAAATCGTCTTAGCGCTGTTTCTCGTGGTTCTCAACGGCTTTTTTGTCGCTGCAGAGTTCGCCTTCGTCCGGATCCGGGGGACATCGGTTGACCAGCTCGTTGAGGAGGGACGGCCCGGCTCGGGAACGCTCCAAGAAGTGATGACGAATCTCGACAACTACCTCGCTACGACGCAACTCGGTATCACCATCGCATCTCTCGGGTTGGGATGGGTCGGCGAACCCGCAGTGGCGGCGCTCATTGAACCCGTACTGGAATCGGTTCTCCCGGCAGATCTCATCCATCTCGTCGCGTTCGCAATCGGCTTTAGTATCATCACGTTTCTCCACGTCGTCTTCGGTGAACTCGCGCCGAAGACGATCGCAATTGCCAAGACCGAACGACTCTCGTTGTTCCTCGCCCCGCCCATGAAGGCCTTTTATTTCATACTCTATCCGGGAATTGTCGTCTTCAACGGGGCGGCCAACGCGTTCACGAAGTCGCTCGGTGTGCCACCCGCTTCCGAAACGGATGAGACACTCGGTGAGCGGGAGCTCCTTCGGGTACTAACACGATCCGGCGAGGGTGGGGACATTGACGTGGCAGAAGTGACGATGATCGAGCGCGTCTTCGATCTTGACGACACCGTGGTACGGGAGGTCATGGTCCCACGACCGGACGTGGTGAGCGTTCCGGCGGATGCCACACTATCTGAACTTCATTCGATCGTCTTAGAGGCCGGACACACGCGCTATCCGGTTCTGGATGACAACGACGGTGACCAAGTGGTCGGATTCGTAGATGTCAAGGACGTGCTGCGAGCAGAGGTGGACAATGGGGATGCCGAGATAGTCGGTGACATCGCCCGTGAGATTCTCATCGTCCCGGAGACGATGGCAATTAGCGATCTCCTGATACAGTTCAGGGAGGATCGCCAGCAGATGGCCGCAGTCATCGACGAGTGGGGAGCGTTCGAGGGGATTGCGACGGTTGAAGACATCGTCGAGGCCCTCGTCGGAGACCTTCGGGACGGGTTTGATCTCGATGAGCGCGAACCCTCGATACGCCAGCGTGACGATGAGGGGTACGACATTGACGGAGGAGTCCAATTGTCGAACGTTAACGATGCTCTGGCTGGGGACTTCGAAAGCGAGGAGGTCGAAACGATCGGTGGACTGGTACTCGGGCAACTCGACCGCGCGCCAGAACCTGGCGACCGCGTCGAGGTCGACGGTCACGTTGTTGAGGTAACGAGCGTTGAGGGGACCCGAATTTCGACGGTATGGGTCCATGAAAAAGATCTCGATGATCCAGCGGTGGACTGAGTGGGAGGATGGACTTGATCGTTTGGTCTGTTCGGCTTCTCGCCGTTATCTAGTGTTGTTCGTTCTCTACCGGTCTGATTGGTAGTCGTTCATCAATCGAATCAACAATTGAGGCATCCTGGATTCCAGCGGTGGAACCAGATCTGCGGTAGAATCCATCTACTTACCAGCTGATTCAATCAAAGAGAGTTGAAACAAGGCACTCGCGGTCCTTTCGAAGCTATCGACGAATCGAGCGACCTGACGATCGCTGTTGATGCTACTACCGATCCGGATCACTCTACTCTTTGAGACAGGTGCGTTTCTGCGCCGGTGATGGGTGCCGGCGCTCTGAGCAGGATCAAGCGAACACTGACCAGAGCAGCGGCGCAGTGAGGTATCCGAGATGCATATATTAATTTACGCACTGGTAGAGGCATCGACAGCAGAAGAGGCACTGTCAACCGGAAAGACTGTGTTCGACCGACTGGTTGGCGCGGAGCCGCATTCCTGTGCAGCGTTCGACTACTACGTCACCTTCGACGAAGAGGACACGACAGTGGCTGGAAAAGCACGGTGGGGTGACCTGCCGACAGCTGCATCCGTTACGTCCGACGAAGGCGAAGAACTCCTCGAGCAGGCCTGGGAAACCACAACAGAAACGTTCCAGCGAAATCTGGACCGGGTGAAGAAAGCACTCGAGGAACGCAGCGACGACGAGATCATGCGTGACGAGGGGCTCGCTCGGCACGCCTTCCAGCGCGTCGGTGCCTCCCGTGGCCCGTCGATCTGCCTATACGATCAACATGCGACCGGCATCCGCCATCGCGGACAGCTCGATCGCCTCCTCGAGGACACTGACGAGAGCGAGACGTGCTGGATCGTGCCGGCAGACGTTCATTTCTAAGTAGTCATGCCCCAAATCACCAACTGGACACGAGAGACTCGAACACCCACACTGGCATATCGAAACACGGAGACTGGAGCGCGAGCTGTTCTGCATCGCGCGCCAGATTCCTACGCATACAAGTGGCGGGCAGCGATCCTCGTCGACGGCTATCCAGTGTGGTCGCAGGGCTTCGAGACAAAAGAAGCGACCAGCTTTCGGGATGCACTCCGGAACCGTCCAGCCCCCGAACACTCTTGTCCCGAGTGTCCGAACGACGTCGTCATCGTCGGCCAGAAGTTGGTCCCGTCACAAAGTCGTCTAGAGTTCACCTCTGGTAGCGTCAACTGACACTTCCAATGTGATGGCTGTTTTGGCTGACTGAGCGATAACTGAATTCGGTGTCAGCGTTCAATCAGTCTACTGTATGCAGCACGGTCGCTGAAACCTATCATCGCTTGAGGATTCCAACACAGCCCAGTATTTCAAATCTGGGCATGTCCATCCGGAAATCTCAGACCCGTCATCGAGAAATCGGCCTGCCCCCCTTACGTGAAGAATCGCGAGGACACGGGCACCGAAATGATAAGGATTTCCGTCTAAAGAAGTATATGACTAAGAAGAGCGAGCCGCCACAGCAGTCTTCGCACAGTAATGCACTAACGATCTTCGCAGTGGTAAGCACGGCGCTCGCCGTACTGCTCGTCTTCACATACTTGCAATACGTCTTGCTCGCGATCGTGCTCGCATACGTTCTCACACCCGTACAACGGAGACTCGAGCAATGGCTGAGCTCGGCGACGGCAGCGGTCGCCACCATCGCGATGTCGATAGTCGTATTTTTCATTCCGGTCGTATACGTCCTCGCTATCGCTTTTCAGCAGGGCCTGGCACTCTTCACCGCAATCCAGGAGGGAGCGTTCAGACCGGGCCGTATCGAGGACCGATTCGAAACCATCGGATTCGTCGTCGACCTCGACCTGTTGTACGCGACCTATCAGGATCCTATCACGCAGACCGCGCAGCGACTCGCCACTGGCACACTCTCCGTCATCGGCGGCCTCCCGGGTGTGCTGATTGGGCTCACCGTGACAGGTTTTGTCCTCTTCGCACTGTTACGCGACGGCGACCGGTTCGTCGCGTGGCTGGAATCGGTCGTCCCCGTCGACGATCGTGTACAGCGAGAACTGTTCGTAGAGCTCGACCACCTCATGTGGGCCTCCGTCGTGGGTAACGTCGCTGTCGCGGGCATCCAAGCCGTGCTGTTGGGAATCGGACTAGCACTCGTTGGTATGTCCGGGGTCGTCTTCCTGACCGTCGCGACCTTCGTCCTCACGCTGCTCCCGCTCATCGGCGCGTTCGGTGTCTGGGTGCCAGTTTCGGTCTATCTTCTTCTGGTCGGACGGCCCGTGGCAGCGAGCGCGATACTGGTGTATGGTTCGATAATTAGCGTCTCCGACATCTACCTTCGGCCAGTAATCATCGGTCGGAGCGGGGCGATCAATGCGGCGACCATCGTGGTGGGCATTTTTGGGGGACTCGTCGTGTTTGGTGCGATTGGCCTGTTCATCGGCCCCGTAGTCCTTGGGGGAGCGAAAATCATACTCGACCTATTCGCCCGGGAGAACGCGCAACCGGTCGCCGACTAATTGCAACCGTCTCCGTCATCCATTTCACCCCTGAATAATCAGCTCTCGATATCTCTCCGGCTGCAAGAACAGGGGTGGGACAGGTATAACCGTCCAGCACCCCTCTAGGTAGAGAGCTACCCCATGGATATCTTTGAGATTCTCTCGACGGAGTTCACCGAGTTCGACATCGGAACCCCGCTCTCGAAGGTCGCCGGAGCGTTCGAGAACCAGGAACTCGATGCCGTCGTCGTAACAGACGGCGACGAGTATCGCGGTGTCGTTAGCCGTCGACAGCTGGCGTCCTCGTCCAACCAGCCCTCGGCGAAGGTCGGCTCACAGGCACAGCACGTCCCGACTGTCGAGCGCACCGAGGATGTCCGCGAGGTCGCGCGGCTCATGATCGGCAGCGACGCCAAAACGCTCCCCGTACTCGACGACGACCGTGTCGTCGGCGTAGTGACCGGCGATTCGGTCCTCGAGGCCGTCCGTCCGTTTCTCGACGCAGTGACCGTCGACGATGCCTACACAACGGAGTTGATCAGTGCGACCCCTGAAACCACGATCGGGAAAGCACTCAATATGCTTCGAGAAGCCGGGATCGCCCATCTCCCAGTCGTTGACGGGGACGACCTCGTGGGGATGGTGAGCCTGTACGACGTCATCGAGTTCACGACGCGAGGCGGCAGCAAGAGCCAGGGCGGTTCGTCGAGCGGCTTCGGTGGCCGCGGCGGTAGTGGGCAGAACCGTGGTGGGTTCGGCGCGCGCGAGGGCGATGCCGACCGGATGCTCGATCTCCCGGTACGGAACCTGATGTCCGATACAGTTACGACGGTCGAGCGGAGCGCACCGCTCGACGGGGTCGTCGAGACGATGTTCGAGCGGGAGATCTCCTCGCTCGTCGTCACGGCCGACGATACCGACGAGCCGATCGGTATCATCACGAAAACGGACGTCATCCAGGCGCTCACCTGGGAGCGCGACGACCAGAACGCCGTGCAGGTGTTCGGGCTCGACCTGCTGGAGGGGATGGACTACGACGATGTCTCCGCGCTGATCGAGCGCATGACCTCGAAGTACGGCGAGATGAGCGTGATCAAGGCCAGCATCGAACTGCAGGAGCACAAGGAACAGAGCCGGGGTGTGCCGCTGGTACTCGCACGGATTCGACTGGTAACCGACCGTGGCTACTTCACTGCCGATGGGGAGGGATACGGTGCCTCCCACGCCCTCCGTCTCGCAGCGAACGCTGTCGAACGCCAACTCCTCAAGGGGAAGACCTACGGCCACTCGAAGAAGCATCCCGACACTGACGAGCAGGAACAGCTCTATGGCTGGTGGCTTGGCGGGTGATCAGATCAATGTCTACAAACAGACGAGTACTCGTTTCTAGCCGGTATGCTCACTAACTGTCAAAGCGAGCCTGGATCTTTTGCTATGCACCGGTGAAGAACTAACGGGTGGAATACGCTGATACGTGAGCTTCCCGTACGGTTGACCAATGCGGACGCACCGTCATGGGGACGCAGTCATTCATCGACTTCATGCAGACGTATCTTCAGGACCATCCAAAACGTTGCCCGGCATGTGGGAACGTCGCTCGCGCCCGCCTGGAGTGGCGAATAGAAAAGCGCGATGAAGACGGCCTCCACTTCGTGCATACTTGCCCATGGTGTGGTGCGGAGGACGACGTGTTTCTCAATCTCGAGCCAGAATACGAGCGAAATAGGCGGTAGGAAGTGCTAAGGCTGACGTGTAACTCTTATAATGAAATGTCCGTGGGACGTGAAAATGTCGCCTCTTCATGGCTCGAAAGATGCTCCGGCATTCCTTGAGGAGACGGTTGCGGAGATTGTAGCGTTTCGCTCCCGTCTGGTAGGAGCGTTTATGATCCTCCTGATCGGCTGAGTTCCCAGTGTCGCAGCTGCCAAGGTGGTACAAACAACGAAGCAGATGGAATTCACGTTCGTGAACGAGTCGGTCGACAGCGTGTGAGATCCTCCGCGCTGTCGACGGCGGGGTTCTCTCGCTGAAGTAAGATAGATGCGTACGATCACCCGAACGTGGATCTGGCCGGGACTTAACTCTGTGTTTGACGAACGAACTCGTCCAGTTCTGCTTCGATGAGTGTCGCGACGCGCTCGCTGTATTGCCAGAGTGCTGCGTTGAGTCGCTCTTCGGTCTCGTCGTCGAGGTTGTCTCCCCCACGGAGGACGGAATCCTTGGTGATCTGTGGGTGGTACACGCAGACGACGCCAAGCGAGGAATCCGAACTCGAGGTCCCCGCTGTGTGGATTCCGTACTGATCGGTCCCCCAGACACCATCGCCGCCCTGTCGCTCCAGTTCCGAGTCGAGCGCGTCGAGGAGTTGCACCTCTTCAGGGGAGAGTACAGGTTCGTCGCCTTCGAACAGTTCAGCGTACGCCTCTTTTCGGGCACTCTTCGTCCACTGGTCCAACTGGGAACGCGCCCGTAGTACGAGCTGTCGTTCGTCTGGAAACTCGGCCATACTTCTAGCACGACGGCCAGGTGAATCAACATTCGCCCAACGTTGGCGATCGGTGGGCGTGGTGACGCCGATCATGGCAGTGCTCGAAGCCAGTGACAACCACTCACAGCTGGCCCGATTCTGTACACATAAGTCAAGAATGAGCAGGACCTCTATACTGATGAAAGTAGGCGTCTAAACAAGGCCCAGAGGATACATCCAGTACATCGTCGCTGTTATTTCGATGAAGATTTGTTCTCAATTCAAGACATAATTTATAGGCTGGGAACTGAAACCTATGGTAGAGAAGATGATTCTTGTCTGACTGTATTGAGTACGTAGAGAACGTTATCCCGGTCGGATGAGTACAATTGACATGGGCGAGACATCCGACCGACCCGATACTCAAGATGACGAGGTTACGGCCGATGCCGGCACTGATTCAGAGGAATTCCTTTCGCTCCTCCCGCACTTTTATCGAGGGAGTGTGAGTCAGACGGTAAGCGCACAGGATCGGCTCGACCGAACAACTGACTGGGCAATCACCCTGATCGCCGCCTTGCTCTCGGTAGTGTTTGCAAGCGAGGATATGCCAGCGTACCTCTTACTGATCGGGCTGATACTGCTGGGTATGTTCCTCTTTTTCGAAGTCCGACGCTATCGGTTCTACGACGTATGGCGGTCTCAAGTCCGGTTCGTTGAGGAGAACGTCTTCGCGAACGCCTTCGATCCCGCAGGCGCCGAACATCATCCGAACTGGAGAGAAGAGATCGGCGACGATCTCCGTCAGCCGACATTCAAGGTCTCATACTTCGAAGCCTTGTCTCGTCGGACCCGTCGGGTGTACGCGTTGCTGTTTGTTGTCGTTGGGCTCGCCTGGGTCTCTAAGATCACCCTCTTTAGCCCCGAATCACAGTGGACTGAGGCCGCGGAGCTCCCGGGGATCCCTGGCCCGGTCGTCGTAACAGCGCTGGCGTTGTTCTATATCGCCCTCTTTTTGATTGCGTTCTGGCCGGGAAAACGCGAGGCAAAAGGAGAAATCCACGAAGTTGAGCCCGGCCATTGGAAGGAGGCGGACGATGAACGTGATTAATCCGTTCCCGATTCATTAGTGATTGGCTGTCAACGACTTGAAGAGGAACAGCAGAATAGCTTCGATCTCTAATAGACAACTCACACGGTAAGTTCGCAGATGTACTGACCGGATGATGTAGTGAATTGGGAACGAAACAAACGGTGCCGCTGTGCTGCATCCATCCTCTACATATTGCACGTCACTTTTGACATCTCCTCGGTAGTTCGAACGGAGTCTGCTGAATCCATAGCGCGAATGTCGCACGAAGGCTAACTCGACTTACGAAGGTGGTGATCGCTCAGTGAAGGAGAAATGTTGAACACTGTCTTCTGTCTCGCCCCTCATCTACGAAGGGTTGCAACGGGACCCTTTGTACGGTGTCTCTCCTGCTTTTCAGCCAATAGTTTGAGATGAGGTCGTATCTCGTCAAAATGGGGGCCTTGCATTACAAGCTCGTCATCTCGATCCCACTCGATGAACCCGTACTCCGCTAATTTAGGCAGGTGGATGTGGTGCATACTAACCGAGTGCTCATCGGCTTCTGCAATCGTTCGAGAACTGGATAGATGTCTGTGAAGTAGGTTCTCGTCTGCTTCTGCAACCTCTCGGGAAATGCCGGACGGTTTTGAGACGCGTTGGGGATTGGAGAGTAATTTGACTAGTAACTGTCGTCGGTGGCTGTCCGCCAATGCGTCAAAGACATTATCATAATTGACCATTCTATATCCCTCGGCCTCAACTATGGTCTCTCATGATCTTAAATACGCATCATTTTTACGGTTCACTGTTGTTTTGATTAACTGAGTGATTAAGTGTGCCCCGTTCAGTTCGCACACTCTACTGAGCGGTTGATTCACCCGTCTCGACGTGACACAAACGATGTCGTGCTGAAATCATGCTCTGTATCTTGCACGCGCATTCCGTCAGCTATTGAATATATTCAGCGAGGCGTGCAAGATACACAGCGCGAATTCAGTATGCAGAATCCTCGAAAAAGTGTTCACGGTTCGGTTGGCGGAAGCGTAAACGAGAACGTCGATCCGTCATCTCGGTTTGAGTCAATCCAAATCTCGCCGCCGTGTCGTTCGACGATTCGCTCGCAGACTGCGAGGCCGATCCCTGTCCCTTCGTACTCCTCGTGGCTGTGGAGTCGCTGGAATACCTCGAAAACTCGGTCAGCCTCATCGGGATCGATGCCGATCCCTTCGTCACTGACCGAAATAATCCACTCGTCCCCCTCACGCATCGCGGAGATCGACACTCGAGGTTCCCGGTCCCCGCTGTACTGGAGAGCGTTGTCCAACAGATTCTGAAAGAGTTGGCGGAGTTGGCTGGCGTCACCCTTCACAGTCGGCAGCGGGCCAGCAGTGATTTCAGCACCGGTTTCGTCGATCCGGATGCCGAGATCCGTCAACGCATCGTCCACCACTGCGTCAAGATCGACTGGTTCGAAGGACTTCCCCTGTGTTTCGACTCGGGAGTACGTAAGCAGCCCCTCGATCATTGCCTTCATCCGCTCGGCACCGTCAACAGCGAACTCAATGAACTGTTCGGCGTCGTCGTCGAGGTCGTCGCTATATCGACTCTCGAGCAGGTCCAAGTAGCTCGTGACCATCCGCAACGGCTCCTGGAGATCGTGGGAGGCGACGTAGGCGAACTGCTGGAGGCGCTCGTTGGATTCCTCCAATTGCCGCCGATACGTGTACCGATCGGTGATGTCGAAATGAGCAATGGCGACGTATCTCCGGTCACCGTCGGTGAACGATGCTGCCCGCATGAGAAACCACCGTTGTTTGTCGGGGGAGTGGCACGGATATTCGAACTCGAAGAGTTCTCGTTCGCCGGTTAGAATTTCGGATAACCCGGCAGCGGCAGTTTGTGCTGTCTCTGTCTCTGCCTGTCTGGTGATCGAAAGATAGTTGGATCCGATTGTATCTGGCCGAAGCTCGATATCGTTGGCCTCACCGAATTCCTGCCATGCGCGATTTGTATACAGGATCGTCCCTTCGTCATCGAGGATTGCAAAGTTGATCGGAAGTGTGTCCACGGCCACTGGAATAAGAGCCTCTGGCTCCCGGCCATTCATATCCGGTTTCAGTTGACTAACGAAGATAAGGTTGTTCCCGTTCTGGTTGCAGGCGACGAAACGTTCTCTGCAGTCAACAGGTGTTTTCTAACACGCTCTCGGTAGTCCGTTCAACTGCTACTAAATAGATAGCGCGAATGTAGCACTTTCCGAAAGCCGATTGACAAAGGGGAGTGGTCGTTCAATACAGAGAACGTATTTATCGGTTCTCTTTCCAGTCGTCCGGATCCCCTTCACGGAATTCTCCCTTGGCATGGCGCTCGTGGGGCCAGAAGGTGACGCCCAGCAGTACGACGTAGAACACACCCACAACGGCAACCACAGCAATCCCGGGGATACGGGCGATTCCAGCGGTTGTCAGCCAGTCTTGGCGCGGCGCGAACGCTGTAATCCTGAAGACCCACGCGACCAATAAAACACTGAGCAGAGCAAGGTACACACGCCGGAGCCGGTTTGCGAGTGCTTCGTGGAACGAGACTTTCAGCGTCGGCCTGCGATAGTCCCTGCTCAGTTCCGCTCGCCAGTCGTGACTTTCAGTGCCTTGGGACGGATCGAGGGCGTTTGCGAACAGGTTCTCTTGGATGACTCGAGCACGAGAGCGAAAGACATCGTAGTCCCGGTACCGCCGTGCTTCGATGCCCAGAAAGATGGTGACGACAACGATCCCGATCAGCAAGATATAGTGTGGGTTATCGGTACTCGAAAACGCCCACGTCAAGATTGCTGCCATCAGCGTCACCCCCCACTTCGTCGTCTCGTCGAGGCGCTGCCGCCACGTCCCCACTCGGTCTATCTCTCCGCGATAGGCGTGAGCCATCACCGAACCGAGTCCCGTACTGTCGTCAACCATCTGGCGGCCGATCTCCCGGTGGTCTGGTGCTGTTGGGTCGAACTCGTCGCTACTCGAATCGGTCATAGAGAAGAGACATCTCCTCGCTCCATAAGCAGTTATGGTGACGGCGTAATCTGAGTGTCATGTACTGGAGAACATCGAACAGTACGCACTCTTCAGTGACCGGCTGTTTCACACAGTTTATGACTGAAAAATATTATTTCAACAGAACTGTGTACGCAGATTCCTGAAGGGTCCTCGCCCGCGGACTATATAATATCTCACGTCGATAGCTACGAAAATTCTCATCTGATTTTGACAGTTTCGATAAAACCTGTCCCTCTTCAGATTCTGACCTTAGAAAAGAAATTGCCGGATGACCAATGTTTCTCTGAAAGAAGGGTACACGACGCGTCCGAAATCCCGTCACGCACTTTTCAGGGCTTGTATCGCATTATTTCGGCAGTACTGGGTAGATCATCGGCAGAAACACCAAACGAGCCATTATTTACGTGGTTCGATATTTCTCAAGTCCGATCTCTATGTGACCCCTTATCTTTCGAATTCGGGCCTCTCACCACCTCGTCAAGCACAATTTTCACCAACAACCGGATTTTGTTGTTTGTCGAGACCATCATTACCGCCTGAGAACTGCCCGACGGCCCTCTTCTCTAATCTAAACCTTCCTTATCACTCTCTGCACCTCCAGAATCATCCAAAGGAAGGCTAGGGTACACCGGTGCAAACGCCACTGGCTCTCTCCGGCCGAGGGGCCATCAAACGACGAGCGTCTACAGCAAATGTATCAGAACTCACTCATTGGATGGTGATGCGATTCGCGGTGGAGTTTCTCATCCCCAGGAGGGGTGGGGCGCAGTGAGCGCTCACTGAACTACCATGTCTTCGGAACACGAGCGACAGCAATCGCGACTACGTGACGAACAAAGAGAGCAATCAAGCGAAGCGCCGTGGTCAGATCTCGAATTGACGATTCCCAACGACAGAAGTCAGCTCTCCATCGTCTCATTTGTCGAGTGTGTCCTCGTGGAACTCACCCACGAAGAGGTTGGTGCGGAGTACGTCTCGACCAACGTGTGGGGAGCAAAGCGAACCCAGTTCATCGCCATCGACGACAACGGCGAGATATTCCGGAAACGGCACTACGACGAGCGACTTGGGTGGCACGAATCGACGGTCAGTCGGCGGGCTGTTCGCAAGAATCTCATTACCCGACTCACCCGGTCGTCGTCGCGAACAACTGATCGCAGTCACGACGTGCCGGTCGACGACCCAGATACGTTCAGCGTCAAACTCACTCGAAAGCTCCGGTTGCACTGACCTGCGTGAGTTAACCAACAACTCTCTGAGTCCGGGGCTGTTGTTGGTTAATATCGTGCTCCTCTCGAAGCCAACAGCCGGTACCTGGTACGCTACACAGCTCAGGAAACTATTCCCCGAAGTAAGAATTATATTCTTCGCCCTACAATCCTGAATATGTCCGAAACAGACGCCGCCGATGGGCCACCCCCCTTCGAGGATGCGTTCGCCAGCGACGACGTCGAACAACGCATCTACGGCACCATCCTGCAGACCCGCGAGCCGACGACGGCGAGCTCGATCGCCGACAGCGCCGACTGTGACCCCAAGACCGCCCGGAAGTACCTTGGCTGGTTCGACGATTTGGGAATCGTCACTCGACACGATGGCCATCCGGCCACCTACGAACGGAATGACGCGTATTTTGAGTGGCGACGCATCAATCAGCTCGCAGCCGACCATTCCGTCGAGGACCTACAGGATCGCGTTCGTGAGCTGACGACGCGCATCACCGAGTACGAGGCGACGTACGACGCCGCGTCACCGGCCGCAGTCGACGCCGTCGACGCCGCGGAGGCCAGCGACGAGCGGACCATCGACGACGTGTACAGCGACCTCGGCGACTGGGCGACCGCCCGTGAGGAGCGTGACCGCTACGAACGCGCGCGCCAGCAACGCACGGGTGGCGAGCGCGAACAGGCGTCCGGGTAGCCCGCTCGATGGTGCCACCGACAGGCGATGGCGGGAGCCCTGCCCCCATCGATCGTCCCATCCTCGAGTTCCTCCAGACGCGGCTCCAAGCGACGAGGCAGGTCTCCCGAGCAACCGTCACGGATACAAGCGGCCATCTCGAGCTTCAGGTCGTCTTTGCCCCGTCGTACTACCCGGCAGCCGTCGACGAGGCGCAGTTGACGGTTCGTTGGTACACGAACGACGACTTCAACTGAAACGGGAGCGCGGAGTCCTCTCCCTCAAGGAATGAGCGAAGCGAGTAAGTAGGGAGGGAGGGAGAAATGCGCTCGATGGGCTACAAACACTGTTATTTAAGTAGCCAAAGATACCCATTGAAACTGTGGCAGACGACTACGTGCGTCGGACGGCAATCACCCGTATCTCGGTAGACGGTGAGCAGCGCGAGTTGCTTGAGGACACTATCTCCGAGTGGAAGCGTGGTTGCCAAATCGCCACGGACATGGCGTGGGGCAAGTGCAACACGAAAAGCGATATACAGCCCCTCGCCTACGACGATGTGCGTGAACACACCGACCTCGGGAGTCAGCACGCGATTCTCGCCACCCACCAAGCCGCACAAGCCATCACCGGCTGCATCGAACGTCGCTCGAAAGGCAAGACGGTCAGCAAGCCCACCTTCACCGCGCCCACAGTGAAGTACGACACCCGGACCATGACGCTCTTCGATGACGACACGGTGTCCCTCTCCACCACAAAGAGTCGTGTCCGGTGTGACCTTGCTCTGCCCGACGCCGATGATGGCTACCAACGACAGTACCTCGACTCCGACGAATGGAGCGTCACGGAAAGCACGCTCACCGCCCGTGATGGCGACTACCTCTTGCACATCGGCTTTCGCCGACCCAAGAACGATACCGAGCAGAATACCGCCGAGGACGGGACGGTTCTCGGGGTTGACCTCGGCATCGAAAACCTCGCCGTCACCAGTACCGCCCACTTTGTCAGCGGCCGAGAGCTAACCCACGACCTCCAAAAGTTTGAAACGGTACGGGCTGGCCTCCAACAGACCGGGACGCGAAGCGCCCACCGGACACTCGAACAATCCAGTAGCCGTGAGCTTCGCTACGTCAGAGACGTGCTCCACCAGGCGTCGAACGCGATCGTGAACGAAGCACTCCGCTACGGCTGTGACGTGATAGCGTTCGAGGACTTAACCCACATCCGAGAGCGCACGGGCGCGTCGTGGGGGCATAAGTGGGCGTTCCGAACGCTGTACGAGCAAGTGGAGTACAAGGCCGAGGCAGAAGGTATCTCGGTGAAGCAAGTGGGGTCGGCGTACACATCGAAGCGGTGCGCCGAGTGTGGCTTTACTGCGGACGAGAATCGCCTGACTCGCAACGACTTCCGGTGTGTGAAGTGCAAGTCGGAAGCGAACGCGGACTACAACGCAGCGAAGAACATCGGGATGCGGTACGTCCGTCGGGGCCAACAGTCGTCTCGACGGACGGGCAACAGTCAACTTGCCCTGAAGTCCGGGACTGTGACGCCGAGTGGCGGATTCACTGCCCACCCTGACGGGTTCGAGGCCGAGGACACGGACAATCCCCACCCTCCAAGCGCTGAAAGCGCTTAGGGCGGGGTAGTTGACACTCCACTATCGAGAAAAGCGCCCGGACCACGCCTGGGAGTGCCGGTGGGACCGCCACCCGAATCCGCACAATACACGAGACCACTTCCATCCCCCGCCCACTGCCCCGACGCCTGGCGAGGACGCATCGTGGCCGGACGACCATCGTGACGTCGTTGCACTCGTCCTCGACGAGATCGAAGACCGAATTACGGCTCTCTGGAGCGAGTAAGGGCTACGGTCTCGCGTGGAGTGTTTGTCGGCGTCCCCAGAACGCGACGCGTTCTGGTGTGCGAACGAGACGCGAGGCGTCTCGTTAACGCCAGAAGGCGTGCAGCGCGCGACAGCGTGCGCGGCGTGATTCATAATGGCTACTCCCGATCTCCACGACGACACGAGTGCCGACTACGAACAGTTCGAGAAAGAGTTGCTCGCCCAGGACCGCGACGCCGCCAGGGTCGACACGGCGGACATCGACGACACGATGGCCCGCAGCGTGGTCGACGATCTCGTCGACGCGGACGTCGTCACCCCGGTTCCCGAGGACCGCGTTCTCGTTCACGAGCCGAGTAGTACTGTGTTCGATTCAGCCACGCAGTTGGCTGTCTTCCACCAGGGCTGGACGGCCGCTTGCAACGCCGACGTGGAGGCCGAGTGATGCAGCAGACGCTCGTTGGCTGTGCCTTCTGTGACGCCCCACCCGGTACCGAGACTAGCGAGGCCCACACTTGGGGGCAGGACGAGCGAGTCACCCACCCGATCTGCGTCGACTGTGCGATCTAGTCGCGACTCGATCTCGATGAGCGCGATCACCACGCCTGCGACGGGTGTGGGCTCGTCGTTGACACGCTCGCAGCGCTCACTCGATTTCGCGTAGAACTTGGACATCTCGAGGGGCCGCTGCAGCTTTGTGCTCGCTGTAGCCCCGGTGGGCCCGCCACGCACTGGACGCGTGACCTCGAGGAACATCTCGTCGCGACGCCAGCGGAGTGACTCCCTCCCGCATTTCTGGGCACGGAAACGCCCGTCCACGATAGCAAACATACCAAACAACTTAATTCCAACAGTCCCAACACTAGCCTATGTCGAGCGGCACCATCGATATCGACGAGTTCGAGAACGCTGACGCCGACGAATTCGAGGACCGGAATGATACCGAGCGGATCGTGCTGTTCCTCGACAAGAATGACGACCGAGCGTGGAAGGCGACAACGATCGCCGAGCACCTCGGGCTGGATACAGACGCCGTCAGTGCGATTCTCTCGCGATTGAAGGAACGAGGTCTCGTGCGGCACAAGCGCCCGTACTGGGCGATCACGGACGACGAGGAACGACTCCAGTCAGCCTATCGGCTCCACCGACACCACGAGACTGCAGACGAACAGTACGGTGAGGAGTGTCTTGAGGACCTCGAAACCGACGAGATGGAAGAAGTACAGTGACTGCGTTCGAAGAACTGGAACGCGGTGACATCGTGTGGGCGACCGACCCGCTCTCGGAGAGTTCTATACGTCATACAAGGCCGCGTTCGAGGGGGTTCCGACCGCGTGGATTGACCCAGCATACACGAGTCAGAGGTGTCCGATGTGCGGTCATACGGAGCGTGCGAACCGTCACAAGAAGCGGTTCAAGTGTCGGTCGTGTGGGCACCAAGACCACAGCGACCGTGGTGCAAGCGTCAATATCGCCGTGAAAGGCGTGAAGAAACTCGATTGGAATGTGCCTGCTCTCAACAGCCTTCCCGTTGTTCGGACGGTGCGACGGCAGGCATCGGGGGCCGTGGACGCCCCGACCGTGACCCATCCGACCGCCCGAGGCTATCAGGCCGATGGTCAAGTGGGAGTGTCCGACTAAACCACGGGAAGCCTCGGGGATTGACCCCGAGGCGGTTCACTTCCGAGCCCGTACTTGTCGCAACTGATAAAGGGACACACAGAGTCTGCTCAACAGAACAATGGCGTCCAGCACCGATCCCTCGACGGCGGTCGACGACGAGGTCCGCCAGCTCTACGAGCGGTATCAGGCGGCCGAGAGCGATGCCGAACGTCGCGAGATCGCCCTCGAGATGGGTGAGCTTGACGGACACCGCCACGCGGTGATCTATGCAGCACTCGAAGACGAGTAATTCGTTACACTTACTCAGTGCTTCCGTGGCTATCGACGGACCAACCAGTATACGTCAATGAGCTTGGAGAGGAGAACTATTATGCTGAACTCACATGGATTTGAAGACGATCAGCACCAGAATACCGAGCAACGGCGTACAATGATCAAACAGTGGGCCGAATGCGTTCGGACGCACGACGATAGTGAGTGGCCACGCCACCAAAATCGACTCATCGAATCCCAGTTCCAGCCGGCAAACGAGATGGCCGCTGCTGGCGAAACCGATCCGGTTCGGTTCGCGGCCGCTCGCAATCGGGTGCGTGGCCGATGACCGTCGAGGACGCGGTTACCCAAGAGATCGCGGCCGCTCACTACGATGACGAAATAACCATCGACCAGCTCACAGAGCTCGTCGGCGCCGAAACGGCGGCGAACCTGTGGGTGTTGAAACAGCAGTTGGACGAGGACTTCGTTAACGAAGTGGCTGACGCGTGACCTCCTACAGCGTCGCACCCGTTGATCCCCCTTGTTGACCCTGATCAGAATTTCTCTGGTGGCACCGTACGAAGAGTATAGCGGCTGAGTCGCTGCGTGTCAAGTCCGGTTGAACCGTGTTTCTCTGCGGCCCGTCCCGCTCACCGCTGCCGCCCGCCGCGTCGCTCGCACCTAGTCCGGATAGATTGACCGCAACACTCTTTACTGATTCGCTGTAAACTGTAAACAACCAATTGCCCATGTCACGCACGTCAAACCGAGCCAACGGCGACGTCATTCGCGACTTCCTCTCGGTCGCGGACCTCCTTGAGGAGCCACAGCTGGCCCAACTGTACGCGTATCTCGCCCGAGAGGAGGAAGCAACCGTTCAGGAACTCATGAACGAACTTGACCTCGCGCAGGGCACGGCCTACACCTATGTGAACCGGCTGGTCGACGCCAGCGTCATCGAGGCGACCACCGACGAGCAACCCCGGGTGTACGTCGCTCGCGACATCAATCTGACCGTCACAGCAGCTGATGACGCTCGCGAGTACACGATCACGCCCGCGCTCATCGACGCCATCGCCCGTCGCACGACCGACGATGACATCGATACCTACATCGACCGCCACGGCATCGCCGGACTCGCAACGGCACTCACCTACACCGTCGACCGGGAACGTGGCGAGGTCACCCACCGGCTGATGGCCCGTGATCTCGACATCTCGCCGCTCGCCGCCGAGATCATCCTGCAGGCGCTGCGCTCCGTCGTCCACGAGCACTTCGATATCGAGGAGGCGGGCGCGTCGGTCGTGGATATCGAGGGTGTCGACCGGGACATCGCTGGCGACAACGCGTGAGCGCCATCCATATCGCTGATACCGGTCTGTTCGTCGCGATGGGGAAACCGTCGAACCGTCGGTATCAGGTCGTCCGAACGTTTGCACGCCGGAACGACATGACGTTCGTCCTCCCGGAACGTGTCTACGACGAACTGACCGTCAACGCGCCCGACGTCGAGACACCGCCGGTCGACACGGCAATCGACGAAGGGTGGGCCCGAGTCGCAGCCCCGTTGGGATACACGAACGCACTAGTCTCCCGGACGATGGACGGCGTGCAGCGATACATCGCGAACGCTGATGACCGCCCTGCCGACGAGATCGAACGTGCGGATCCAGCGCTGGCAGGGGTCGCCGCTCAAGCGTTCGTCGACGAGACCACTGACCACGCTTACATCTACACGACGGATACCCTCGCTGGAGAAGGGGCTGAAAATGTCTTCGCCAGTGAGGGCTACGGCGATTCAGTCACATACGTGAACGGCTTCCGCTTCGTCGAAGATCTTCTCGAGTAGGCCGCTCCTCGTTGGGTCCGCACACCGATCACTACGGAGCAAAATTCGATATCAGCCCGCCAGCGATGGCCGTTGCTGTCTCGAAAGCCCTCGGCCGCTCGGCATCCCGCGACCCACGCTGCGCTCCTCGTACCTGCGGTGCTTGCGGAGTCGGGGGACGACCGAGACAGCCTCGCCCTTTCTGAGTCCACCAGGATGTCGGCTGTCTCACTGAGCGTCGAACCCGGTTGAACAGGTTCTTTGTTACGGCACGCCCCGCTCGCCGCTTCCGCCCTCCGCATCGCTCGCGACCGACCATTCCGGGCATGCGGCGAGCAAGCTCGCCGTTCCGGGCTGAAATGAATCTGGTCTCGACGCCAGCATTAAGCGCGTTTTCGGTTGCGCCCCTCGCGGGCTTTCGCGTTCCAGCACTTTGGGCCGCTCCACGCGGCGAGTCATACCACGACTCGCCGTGCTCACGACCGTCGCGCTGGACACGGACCCGCAGTCCGGGCCGGACGCGAGAAACGGCTTAAAGCTGGCCGCTCGCTCCGGGCGGGTCGGCGCGCGGTTCTGGTTGGATGACCTCCCCGAGGCGCTCTCGCTCGCGCCCCAAGGGGCGCTCACGAAGGCGCGAGCGAGAGCGCACAGATGGTTCTGTCGGTCGTTGTCGTCGGAAAACCGCGATGTAGGAGCATCGCGGTGTCGGGCGCTGAGCGCCTTCGGAATTTTGGAGAATTCCAATGTCAAGTAAGAACGTTACCAGTGAAGTAGTTTCGGTCGATGAACAGGCATTCGAAAAAGCGGACGAAGAGGTGGTCGACGAGGACGGCTTCGAGGTCGTCGATGAGACACCGGAGTTCCAGGCAACGGTGCAGATGGAGGTGCAGGCGAAGGTAGATGCCAACCACCCGGACGGGATGGTCGACACCAGTGACGAGCGAATCTACGGTGCGACTCTTGAACAGGAAGAGCGCATTCGGGCGCGAGAGGCGGAGCTGGAGCGCATCAGTGCCAGGGCGGAGATGGGGATGCAAGAAGGTCGGGAGAAGCGGACGCGAGATATCGCGGCGAAGCGGAGCGCTGAGCGACGTGTTGAGTTCCAGAAACGGGCGGCAAGCGTGAACCCGTGGGCGGATCCAGAGCGAGACGATCCTCGTGCAGAACTGACGCAGGAGCAGTTGGCTGTGGTGAACAAGCAGTCAATGCGGCTGGCCGAGAAGCTGGATGGCTGGTCGCGAGCAGCGATTGGTCGGCGAATGGGTGAAGCCGTCGTCGATGGGAAAGACCTGATGAGTGCAGTCGTCGGGGTGTTCGAGGAGTTGCAGACGGCGCCGGGACAGGTGGTTCCCATCGGGATGCTCGAAGGCGTCAATCGGAAAGAGGTGAGCATCGAAGGTACTGTGACACAGCTGTGGGAGTCGTCGAGTTCAGCTATTTCCCAAGTGGGGCTCATCGAAGACGAAAGTGGGCGAACGAAGCTGACGTCGTGGGTCGCAAGTGACCAACCCTGGATCGAAGAAGGCGAACGAGTTCGCATTCACGGGGCTGCGAAGAACTGGTACAACGGGCGCGTCTCAGTAGCCCTCACTGGGTGGAGCACCGTGATGTTCCCTGAGCGCGGTCGGTGGTGGGAATAGCCGGTCGAGGTGACTCTTTTTTGCTACGTACCGGACCGACCCAGACCCCTCCTCCCCACCCTCCGCTCCGTGCTCGCTTCGCTGCGCGCGCAGCCACGACCTCGAGAACAAGTCCAACATTTGAGCAAGAAACTGGGGAAGGAGTACGCGATGCGAGCGAATCTGTCAGACCCACGACTGGTGCGGGCGTACCTGCAATCATGTTGAAACGTTCGTGGATGTTCGCGATTTCTTGGAGGCGAATTCTTAGTCAGTGTACTCCGCTATGGAGAACTGCTTCCCGCCCTGTTTCTCCAAATACTCCTGGACCGTGGTCTCACGGAGATGTTCTTCCACGTCATAGAGCTCTGAGATGTCTCCCCGGCTGAACGAGTACTCATATTTCCCGATATCGTCGCACGCATTTCTATGCCGAAGGTATTCTAGAGTCTTCCTCACCATATCAAGATCATATCACGATCATAGTAGTGGGGAACCCTACGGGGTGTCATCTTCACAGTCTCGTTGTGTTTGAACTGTTCCGGCAGGATAACTTGGGCAAGCGATACTGCCAAGCTCTCAGGTTTGATTTCTCCAGTCAGAAGGAACTCTTTGCTCGGGGTTGGAGGCAAGTTGATTCCGGTGGAAACAATGCTGTGGAAGGAGTCGTCTTGTGCTAATCCGTCTTCGAAAAGGAGTTTACCGCCTCTGCTCTGTGAGAGGATGCCGCATTTGTCCTTGATGTCGTCGTAGATATCTGCACCGGGTCCTCCTGCCTTAGCTGACTCTACGGCGTCTTTGTCAAAAACGAGATGATGTTCGAAGTGGTTGAGATTACGGGTGGAAAGATGGACTTCTCCTGCTCTGCCTTTTTTCCGGATGAAGTCTTCGACGGCCTCTAGGTTCAACCGTTGGTAGTCTTCTGCTCGGCGACGGTGTTCTTCGGTGACTCGGTCATCTGGTTCCACGTTGACGAAGACGACGGTGTCGCCGCTGTAGAACGTGAATTCTGGCCGTGTGAACACGTCGTTCCGGTTATCGGGGACTGGGAGAAATGGACCGACGAGTTTGAAGCCCTGAGACGCGATCCCACGATTACTGGTGTCGCTTTTTATAACTGAGTGGAAGAGATTCAGAGCGTTTATTTTCTCTTTTTGTTCCAGCCATCCCATGGTTAGACAGTAATCTTCTCCGAGTGCTTCTTCACCCGATAATTAGTGCTGAGTTCTCTGTGGATAATGGAGTAAAAGTCGCTGAGGCTGGCAGCTGTCGTGGTTGCCTTGGCGTGGAGCAGAATGTTCGTCTCGTTGATCGTGATTTCGAAGGGTTCGTTCCGTTCTCCGTCGAAGACAAAGAAGTTGCCTTCTTCCCACTCTGAAAAGTCGTATCGGTGTTTTCTATCGAGGATGTTTTCCCGAAGCCCTTTAACCAATTGCTCGAACGACGGAGATTCCTGATCCGGGTCCGTTTTCTTGTTAGGTATGTGCTCAACCAGTTCGACTGTGGTGTAGCCTTCAATGGCGAATCCACCGTCGACCGCTACAGAATCTGGTGTATCATTGTCGGAGGGGGCGGGTACGTCTTTCGAGTCCTCTACATCGAAGTCGGAGAGCTCTTGTATGGCCTGTTCGTCCCTATAGGACAGCTTTCTTGGCGCGTATTCGACTTCGAAGTTCTCCTGATCCTTTTCGACGTATTGGTTGGTGAGTTCTATTGTGGTATCGTTCCCAAAGCCGGGTTCCGATTGCTGGACACGTGGAATCGAGCCGTATCCGTCCCGGTTTGCTGTTCCCTCAATTCTCGGGCTGTTCGTCTTGCTGAATTCCAGTCGGGTAGGTTGGACTCCGTAATCGTCTTCCAGATCTGTTAGATACCGTTGTTCCCCACCGTGGAGCTGGATGCTCATATCTCGGTCGTCAAAGACAGTATCGTATTTCGCGGTGAAGCCGTCTATGTTGCCTTCGACTTTGTTAACGATGTCGACGAGGTCTTCTGAGGAGAGGAATACTCTATCTAATGAGGGGAGGTAGCGAATCAGTTTCTCTACGGTTCGTTTGGTCCAGTGACGTCGTTCGACTGTGAAGACCCGGAGATAGTTATCTTTGAGGTAGAAGATGAAGTGGTCGTGACGGTCGTATTCCGGCGTGCTGATTCGAACGTAGGAAGTGTCCTCATTCAGTTTTTGTTCTTCGAACAGATGTTCCTCGAAGAAGGTATATTCGTAGTCTTTCAGGGATTTATCTCGGAGTTGGGTTTCCACGATCGCTGCCAAGTTTCCAAGTTCGTATTCGTTGCCGCGTGCGATGAAGAACTTCAGCTCCGGAGTTTTCGTCGTTTTCTTCTTTTTTTCTTCAGATATCTCTTCGTCGGTTCGAGTTACAAAATCAACAAGTTCGCCGACGATCGTGTCGATATCTTCCCCGGTCAGGTTTTCCAAGTTTGGTTTCATAGTGATGGGGGTTTAACCTGTGGTTCTTGTTGTGTTTGGGTAGGGTGTGCGGACTGCCATTAGCGAGACTCTTTCCGCTGGGAACAAAAAGATGCATGATGACTTTATCGGAGAGGGTATGGAGGCGTTCAGGCTTTGATAGCGCCGACTTTGTCTGATTCTTTGGATTTTCTTACGGCTCTTTCGTTGGCGGCTGAGGACAGTTTCAGGTTGGCATCTCCGTTGGATGATTTAATGGTGTAGATTGAGAGGTCGATTTCTTTCTGGTTTCCTTTGGCGTCTTTGTAGCGGAGTTGTGTTGCGATTTCTATTTCGTCAATGTCGCCCTCTGATACAAAGATGTCATTGATGGCGTCAGCGATGTCGATGGGTTCGTCTTGGCTGTGTTCTATGTCAGTGACTTCCGCTGGGACGGAAAACTCTACTTCGTCTTCTTCGGGGGATATACTGCCGCCGGACCCGGAGCTCCACCATACGCCGTCTTCTGTTCTTCTGAGTGGGCGGCTGTGATTCGTGTAGCGTTGGTTATCGGTGTCGTAAGAGATCAGGAAGTGGAGTTGGAGATCAGTTGCTAATGAGTTGCCGCGGTTGACTATGGTGAGTTGAAGGGATTCGGTTTCGGAAATTTCGGGATTAGAGCTGTGGTCTTCGAGGGTTTGCTGTGTGACGCCGACAAGTGGTGTATATCTGGCATCCATAATCTGTTTTTGTTGGTTCATCAGGACTCGTTGCCGGTCTTGGGTGCGGAATTGTAGGAGGTAGGCGAAGAGTAGGCCTGCAGAGAGGATGATTGAGGCGAGGCCGTCGTTGGTGCTGGCCCATGATGTGACGCTGTTCACGAATTGCTCTCCGGCATAGATACTGAGGTCGATCGTTACTGCGGCGAGGAAGATGATGCCAAGGAGTTCGACCCAGCGGGTTTTGATGAAGCTCCAGACTTTTGATCGCAAGCTGTCGGAGCTGTCACCATCCATTCTTATCTACATCAGTTCCTTCTGTCGACAATATAATTTTCGAAGTGATAACTCGATCACACTGAATAGATTTCGTTTGGGCGCTGGATAGTTGAGTTTGTGCTCAGGAATTGTGTCCTTTTTATGTCACCATATCCATAATATTGTGAGTTATTATAACATCGTAATTCAAGAACGCAAAATCCCTTAGTAGGTACGTCAGTCCCTCGACAGAGTCTATTGTCCCCTCAAGGGGTGAGGGGTTCGCCGTACCGGCGAATCTCCAAAAATTGGTGAGAAAACATGGCGACGAGAGATATCTACGAAACAAGCTTCGACGAGGACGTCCAGACGAACTCCAGCACGAACCCATGTCCGGAGTGCGATGGCCGGGTCACTACCAACTCGGTCGAAACCATCTGTGAGGACTGTGGACTCGTTATTGAGGAACAACGAATCGACCACGGTCCTGAATGGAGAACTCACGATCAAGACCAGCGAAAGCGGACGGGCGCTCCACTGACTGCGGCACGTCACGACCGAGGGCTGTCGACGGAAATCGGTCGCTGGAAAGATGCGAACGGGAACGAACTCTCCGGGCGAAAGCGCCAGCAGCTATCCCGAATGCGGCGTGAACAGACTCGTGGTCGGTTCCAGTCGAAAGCCGAGCGAAACCTCGCACACGGCTTGGGTGAAGTTCGAAGAATCGCGAGCGTCCTCGAGCTCTCAAGTTCGGTTCGGGATCAGGCGTGTCAACTGTTCCGGAGCGCTCAAACCGAAGATCTGCTTCGAGGCCGATCAATCGAGGCGATAGCTGCAGCAAGCGTCTATGGAGTCTGTCGCTGTAACGGCCACTCGCGGTTACTCGACGACGTCGTCGACGCGGCACGCGTTGAACAATCGAGAGTTACGAACGCGTACAAGACGCTGAATACAGAACTTGGACTGCCAGCCCAGCCTGTTCGCCCGAGCGAATTCATCCCCCGTCTCGCGTCAGAACTCGATGTTCCAGCGTACATCCGACAGCGAGCTCGAAGGTTGGCTGAACAGTCTGAATCGACAGGAGTAGCGTCCGGTGTCAAACCATCAGGATTCGCAGCCGCCTGTCTGTATAAGGCGGGTCGCGAAGAAGGACAATGGCTGACGCAGGCGGAAGTCGCTGCGGCGGCGAGCGTCACTGCAACGACCATCCGGTCACATCGAGACACGTTAGAGGATCAGGTAGCCTGACAATGCTCCTGTACAAGCACCGTTGAAAGGAATAGTTTTCTCAGGAAATTATTTGTTCATAGAGTGCGTAGCACCCAGTATGACCGAGACGTGGGATGACATCAACGAGCAGGTCAAAGCGGATTGGAAAGAGGATACCACGCCATTCGAGCGGGTGTACGAAATCGTTGAGCAAACCCACGGCGGGCAGTCGGCAGCCGAGATCGCCGACCGCGCCCTCGTGAGCGAACCGACGGCACGTCGACACTGCAAGGCGCTCGTGAACACGGGCTTCGCCGAGACGGAGCAGGACGGCCAAACAACGCTGTACAAGCGAAACAGCGACCGGGTGTTGATGTCCCGGATCCGCGAACTTCGAGAGGAAGTCAATCGGCCGGAGTTGCTCGACAGCATCAAGAAAATGAAGGCCGAGATCCGGCGCTATGAGGACCGCTACGACGTGGTGTCACCCGAAGAGCTCAGCCAGCAACTCGACGCCGACGAGACGGAGGGCTGGGACGACCTCACCGCGTGGCGAACGGCGCGGCAGAATCTCGCCGTCGCCCAAGCAGCACTTGCCTACGACGAGGCCAGCCACCAGCTCGCTGTATGAGCGAGGACGACCGAGCCGGCGAGTTCGGACCGATTTATCTCCCAGCGCTCCAGCGGATTCGTGACCTATGGCTCGAGCTTGAGCCGTTAGTCGACGCAACCTCGTACGATGACGTCGTCGCACCCACGGAACTGCAGATCAGTCTCAGCGACGGTCTTGGAGACGCCGACGCTGCGAGACTCGATATCCAGTGGAGCGAACTGGGGATGTATTCGTTTCATTACGTCGATAGCGAAGACGTCAACTGGCGATTCGATCGGCACCCGAATACACACTCACCCGAAATCCATTTCCATCCTCCTCCCGAGGCCACCACGACGGCAGCTGAACCGTCCTGTATCGACGTGACCGAGGTGTCACTCGTCACTCGTGCAGTCCATACGATGTGGCGAGCAGCGTACGAGGACGAGGACCTAGATCGGCTGAATAGTGCGTCAAATCCACCGTAAGGATGACTACCGCGAAAGTCTAGAAGGGATCTCACCATTGAGACACGGCCGTATCGGTATCCCGTCGCGCCCGGAGTGGTGTTGATGCGGCACTGCAACAGTATCGCGGCTTCTCTCAGAGCGAGAACGTTCCGATCTGGAGCGAAAGCGAGATCGACGGATCAGTTTTTCCCGCTCGCGCTGGAACACCGTCTACGCACATGGACGTAACCGAGGACATGGTTCGGGATGTCTGCACGGACGCGGTCTTCGAGCGCGGCGATCGATACCTTGCTGAGGGCCGTGTCCATGAGATTCACCGCGTCGACACCACCGTAACCGCCGTCGTGAGCGGCAGCCGTCAGTACGATGTCCGTGTTGACCTCGCCGCCGACGGGTTTGCCCCGTGGTGCGACTGTCCGTACGACGGGCCGGGAACGTGCAAGCACGTCGTCGCCGTATTGCTTCGGTGTGTTGACGACCGTCCACCAGACGAAGGCGATCGACTCGACGCTGCACTCAACGGTGCCGACGCCGACGAGCTCCGCGCGTTCCTGCGTGAAGAACTCGTGACCGATGCGGACCTCCGCGATCGGTTTCTCGCCCATGCCGGTGGGTCGACGAGGCGGTCGGTCAACGAACTTCGCACCTCGATCGATCGGCGGTTTGAGGAGACGAACCCTGAATACGACGTCGTTTTCGAGCCGATCGACTTCACGCAGTGGTTCGATCTCGCGAACGAGTACCGCAAGCAGGGGCAGTACAGATCAGCGATGATCGTCTACCGGGGACTTATCGAGTCGCTTGACGACAACATGGAGCGCGTCGACGGCGCATACGACCACTTCTCGAGTGCGTTCAGACGGGCACTCGACGGGTACGTCGACTGTGTCGTGGCCACGGAACGCGACGCCGACACGGTCACAGACGCCGTCGCATTCCTCGATGAGCGAGCGACGTCGGGAACGCCATTCCTCGCGGAACACTTCGAGCGGGCAGCGGCCGAGCTCCGAGAAGAGGTAGGCGAACAGTCCTGCGAGTAGCTCACGCGGCGTCGACGACGTTCGGAGCGCGTCATGACTGGTCCGCGACGAGCGATACTTGTACTCGCCGATATTGAGAGACACCACGTCAGTGAGGGCGGCGACATCAATGATCGTAGCGCATCATACACCTAGTGATGTATTGGAGAGCGTTACGAGGTGTCTTCGCGTAATTCAAGAAGAAGTCGCGAGCACGGTCACCCCGACGTTGAAATACCATCCCGGCAGAACCTACGAGCTAATCGATGTACAACCGAGATTCTGACTTTGAGGAGCTGCGGCCGACCGGCGAGGCGACCCACATGCCAGACGATAAGCTGAGCGGATGTGGGGATTGGGAGGCCCGCCGGCAGCGTGTTGCATCAACCAGTACAGGATATCCGGACCAGCAGACCGAGTCTGAGAACAAGTGTAGATCCTGTGGGGCATCGATTCCGACCTCTCAGACGAAGTGCCGGTTCTGCCTCACGAACCATCTCGATGGAACCAGCGACGAGAGTCCCACCTCAGATACTGAGTGGATACTACTCCATGTCGTCCATCTACTCGTCGAGGCGTCGACGTTCTACAACGCCGTCGCGAAGGGTACTGTTGCGGCCACGCTACTCACGAAGGCTGACAGGGACCCAGCGGTCGACAACTGCCAACTGATCTACGACCTCGATGCAGAGCCCGCCGCACAGCTGGTCGACAAGTGGCCCTCGCTCCCCGAAGCAGTTCGAGCTACCTCCGAAAGCGGTGAACAGCTACTCACCGCCGCTCGTGAGCGGACGGGACAGACAGATTCGACGCATTTGCGGAATGAAGGGGCGCACACGACGTTCCTCTACGACGAGGGTGGGTACGACATTTGCGTCGAAGGTCGGCTTACAGCCCTACTGGAGAGCGCGGAGAACGACGTCTGGTTGGTGCCAGCAATTGCACTTCAGCGATCCGTCGACGACGAGCACTTAGAGGATCGTCAACCCAGTGCTCCTTCGAAAACACGTCTTGAATGTCGCAAGTGTGGTCGAAAGACTGATCATCAGTTCCAAGAGCTCGAGGCTGTCCCAAATGACGAGTGGTCGGGCCAGCCGATGTGGGAGTGCCAGGTGTGTCAGTCGCCTCGTTACGGACCGAATCCCCAATAGGATAATCAGTTGAACAAAACCTTAACCAACAGAGAACGGCGACACGAAGTATGTTGGTTAAGACTAGTGCAGCCTCCCCACGAGATGTGGAGGTCCTGTTTGTCGAGGGGTAAATGACTGAGCCCTCAGGGCTTCGTGATTCAATGTCTGAACAACCATCGAAAGATCCGTTTGAGGATTGTGAGCTGAGCCCCGACGCGATTCTTGGCACTCGTACCTTCGAAGACGTACTATTCACAGATGAGACGAAAACACCCGTGGATGTGTTGACCGGTGAGACACCAGCACACTCGCAAGCAAACGTCGACGAAGCTCGATCCTTCGCCGCAGGAATCGACAGTGACACGCCGCACATCGCACTCCCGGCATCAGTCGAAGCACAGGTCGAAACAGCAAGCAAGCCGTACACAGCTGCTGCCTTCTTCCACTTCAAGGCGACCGGGTCGCTCAAGCGACATCGTGCGTACCACGCCGCCTACAACTCGGATACGTTCTCAGTTGAGTTCGAGGCCGATTACGAAACCGGGGACCTGACGATCAGCGTCGACGAGGAGGACCGCCAGTCGGAGTTCGAGAACGTCTAGCCAGCATCGCCAGTACTATTTTTTGAGCGCCGGCGATGGGTGCCGGCGCATCATGTAGCGAGGCAGTGTGCAGTCGCGTGCGTCGGTAGACGACGGTGAAAACCGATGCATATGATCATTTACACCCTGGTAGAGGCATCGACGCGAGACGACGCAGTGGCCACCGGTAAAGCAGTGTTCGATCGGCTAGTTGGAGCCGACCCGCACGGTGGCGCCGTATTCGACTACTTCGTCACGTTCGATCAAGAAGGCACGACGGTGGCAGGGAAAGCTCGTTGGGGCGACCTCCCAGTTGCAGCGCGCGTAAACTCTGATGAAGGCCAGGAACTCCTGGAGCGCGGTTGGGAGGCGACGAAGAGCGAGTTCCAGCGGAACCTCAATCGAGTACAGGAGGCGCTCGACGAGCTTAGCGATGATGAGATAATGCGTGATGAGAACCTCGCCCGGCATGCCTTCCATCAAGTCGGTGCCTACGACGGTCCCTCGATTTTCCTGTACGACGAACACGGTTGCGGGATTCGCCACCAAGGCCAGCTGGATCGCATCGTCGACGAGAGTGACGACCTCTGGGTCGTTCCGGCGGACGTCCATTTCTAAACAATGCCCCGCATCACCAACTGGCGACGCGAGAGCCGCTCGCCAACGTTGGCGTATCGGAACACCGAGACTGGCGCTCGAGCTGTCCTGCATCGAGCGCCAGACTCCTACCGGTACAAATGGCGTGGGGCAATCCTCGCCGACGGCTACCCGGTCTGGTCGCGGGGATACGAGACGAAGGATGCGAAGTCATTCCGTGACGAGCTCCGGGAGCGGTCCGCTCCGGACCTCAGCTGTTCGGAGTGTCCGAACGACGACGTCCTCATCAGCGAGAAGGCAGCAGACGGGGCGAAAGTCCAGCGGTGGTACGACTGCCCCGACTGTGGGTACGAAGCCCCCTCCCGCATCGTCTACGGCGCCGAACGGTGAGTGAGCGCTGGACGCTGTTTTTCGGCCGGGCACGAGGTGGTGACCCGGTACGGCTGGGTTAGGCAAACAATGAGTCTCGAAGTACTTGACCGACACAGTAAGGCGCTGTTCGAGTTCCTCTGGTGCCCCGTCTGCGGGCAGGAGGTCTTCACTCACATCCCCTTCGAGGGGGTGTTCTGCAAGAACTGCAACACCCAGGTCGAACTCCAAGAATCCCGAGAGACACGCGGCTACGAGGAGGCCGTGCTCGCTTGCTTCGATACTGCCACGACCTGGAACCTCCACATCGACGAGAAACTGCGCCGCGACCTGCCTGATGGGTCGGCGCGCGTGAAGATCCTCGGCGCACCGGGCGCCTACGAGGTCAATTGGTGGAGTCCGGAGCCGGGTGAGGACTGGGAGCCTGTCAAGCGCGGCGAGTTCGATGACGTCGAGGAGCCAGAGGAGGTCCCCCACTTAGCGTAACGAGAAAATTTCCGTTGTGAGATTGAGAGGACCACTTATCCGAGTAGGGGGTGTAAGTGAGAGTATATGCCTGAAGAAGTCCTGTTCAAATCCGAGAGTGCCCAGAGCCGAGACGAAATCGCGTCGTACCTCCGGAACGTCGCCGAAAAGCTCGAACAGGGAGGTTCGATCACCCTGAAGACGGGGGCAGAGTCCGTCACAATGGATCCCCCGGAACGTCCGACATTCGAAGTCAAAGCCGAACGGGAAGGGCCGGCCGATGGCCCTGGAGAGCTGAGCATCGAGTTCGAACTCGAATGGGATGAGAACAGTGAGGGTGCTGAAGGAGGAACGGGGAATCTGGAAATCGAATAAGTAGCTGGCATCAGTGTTTTTGGTGCGCCGGTGATGGGCGCCGGCGCACTCGTGCCGGAGAGTACCGATGTCGACACAGAGTCAACTCCGGTTCATACAACGAGTCGACCAGACCGGTGAGACAGATGGCAGCGCCGACCGCGTCGCGCAGGTGTACCGGCATTCGGATGGCTACCCGGGTAGCGTCCTCCGGGATCTCACACAGCTGAAAGAGCTTCTCGATGCGACCCTCGCCGATCGCGGGCCGGGCTACACGGCGGCTGCGTTCGTGTTCCTCGACAAGCTTTCGACGGTCAGGCTGTATCTGGATGGCGACCCAGAGTGAACGATCGACGCGGCTCAGCCAGCGTATCTCCTTGAGCCGTCCAATATGGAGCACCTCGACCAGCCGCTGTTCCTGCTTGGACACGGCGTCGAGGATCCAGCTGACGGCATCCACGGCGACGAGGAATACCTCTACGTCGTGGAACTCCCGACGGAGAAACCGTTCGACGAGCTGACCGAGTGGACAGTCAGAGTGAGCGGTCACTCCACATTCCCCCGCTGGGACGGTCCGACCGACGAGGCCTTCGAGCGGGCCAGCTGGCAATTCCACGGGTCGCTCGAGGACGCACTCACAGAACCGGTTCGGGACGAAGCTGTCGTCAAGTAAAATCCCAAATCGTATTTATATAGTTAGGATTTAGAAAGACCCAGATGATTACGAAGGCCGGACTCGCCGTGCTTGACGCGCTGAGTACCGGCCGTGAAGCAACACCGAAGGAACTCGCGGCTGATACCGGGTATTCACGAGAGCATCTCTACGACGTACTCGATGAGTTGCTCGCAGCGGGATTGCTCTCAGAAACCCGTGGCCCCAGCAATCAGCGTCGAGTCCGCATCGCGGAACATCCCGTCGCCGAAGCGTATCGAACGCTCCAGTCGGAGTTCAGCCACGTAGACTGGACGGAACTGCTCTCGCCAGCCACCCTCCGCGTGTGTTGGTACCTCGATAGGCCACGACACATCGCTGATATCGCAGACCGGCTCGGAATCACCCGACAAGGTGCCCATAGCGCGTTATCACCGCTCAAGCACCGAGCATTACTCTCCAGATCCGATCCGAAGTATGCCCTCCGGGACGAAGTCTCGCCGCTGCTGGCGTTCGCTCGGGCCACCGTAGAGCATGAACATCGAGCACGGGTCCGGGAAATCGCCCCCAGCGCCACGATCGCGTGGTGCGATCCGAAGCGATCCCTCGTCCGCGTACAGACCGCTGAGGATACGGACGCGCTCCAAGCAGCTCCAGACTGGGAGATGACCGGACTGGGCCGGTTTGCAGCGTATGGTCTACAGTTTTTCCTCGCCGGCGAGCCTCCGTTCTGGTATGCTCCATACGAGGAGCTAACGCCTGCTGAAGCCGTGTGCCATACGCTCCTTCTCGATAGCGGATCCCGGCGCGTCAGTTATTCGATGCTGTTGATCGAGACGCAAGATATCGATCAAGAAGCACTCATCGAGACCGCACGGTGGTACGACCGGGAACCTACTGTGGACGCGTTGTATCGGCCACTTCAGGGTGACTACGACAGGACAGATGATCTGCCAGTCATCCTTCCAAAGAAGGACGAATATATGGCACTCAAAGAGCAGTACGGAGTCTCGTAACAACAACGCCCGCAGCCCCGCGGAAAATTGCGACGGATTAGATGATGCCGCCGATCACGAGAACGCCGAGGACGATTAACAGGGTCGCAACCACACTCCCGCCAGCCAGCAGCTTGTTCTCCATTGCCTTCTCGTGGAGTGGCATCTCGGCGTACTCCTCTCGGAACGCCTCGAGGTTCTCCTCGTCGTAGAAGTACTTCGTCTTCAGCGCGAACCGTTCAGTCACTGCACAGCCGGTACAGACCGGCTCCCCTTCGAGCCGTTCGGTCTTGATGTGGGTGTTGCAGGCGATCGCCCCGCAGTTCGGACAGTAGGTGTACGTCTCGTCGACGCCGCTCGTTTCGCAGTGGACGCACCGATGAATCCCGTCCTCCAGAGTAACCCGTGAGGGGCCAGCAGCATAGTATTCGTACGGATACGAGTATTCCAGTATCTCTGTCGTCTGCCGAACCTCAGGTAGATACACCGGCTCAATCGATTGCACTGAGATGTCCGAGAGATTCGGCTCACACGTCTTGTTGTAGGTGACGTTGTTGTCGCCGGTGTAGGTCACCGTCGTCGTGTAGTAGTCCTGAAGGCGGTCAACAGCCCACTCCTTGTACTCCGTTTGGGTCTGGCCAAACCGGCGCTCCTCGACGTCATCGAATACCTCGGTAAACTGCCCGGTATCGAGGGGGACCGTCGCGTGGAAATTCTCGGTGACCAGCGTCGCGACATCGTCGTCGGCCACCTTCGGATGGCCGCGTTCAGCGTGGACAACGAACTGTGTACGGTCGTTGATCCGGTGGATGACACCGACGGAGGTCTCGAAGACAGCGTTCGTGTCGGCGGTGATCGCGACCACCGGCCGAAACGTTACCTGCGAGCGCGGCACCGGCAGATCCGCGGCCTCGATGTGCTCGATGTCGCGGAACGCCTCCTGGACAGGTGCGTCGACATCCGCCGTCGGGTCGTACGGCCGTAGTGTCTCGTCACAGAGGATCTCGATGCGGCCGTTGTAGAGATCGAGACCGATCTCGTCGGCGATCTCCCGGAGGTCCTCGCCGTCGAGCAGCTCGATGGGATGGGGATCATCGTTCTGCTGGAGACGCTGGGCGTACTCCTGGGCGGGATTCGTAAACCGACCGGTCGTCACGACCATCCCGCGTTTCGGACCGTCGAAGTCGAACGTCGCGATCGCCGAGTGGAGCTTCTGGACGACCGGGCGCCCGACCGTCCCCATGTGCTTACACTCGACAATGATCGCGCGGCGGGTACCGTCGACAACCTCCTCCATGATGATGTCGCGGCCCTCGTCGGCGGTTCGGTCGGCCTGGCGGACGTTCTCGTAGCCGAGGTTGCGGAACACGTCCTCCATCACGTCCTCAAACTCGAATCCGGAGAGATCGTCCAGGACAGCCATTCTAATATACCTGGACAGTACGTTGCAACTGTCAAATACGTTGCCGAACGGAGTCCCGTCCGTTTTTGAACCCCCGAGAGGGGTGCGGGGATGATCGAACGAGCCTCCCGCGAACCAACCTATGAGTGGAATCAGCGACGCACGCTCACACGTACAGTCACGGACCTCGGCTGATCCCGGCATCATCTACGTCGGTTACCGTCGTCCATCTTCACCCCGTGGCAAAGGTAACGACTTTTTGGGATAATATATTTGTTTGTGCCACACCAAGTGATGACTATGTCAGTCGAAACGGATTCGCACGGACGTATCTACCTGTCCTCAGAAGTGAGGCAGAAGTACGGTGAAAAGTTTCACGTCGTCGAATACGAAGACCGACTCGAACTCATTCCGATTGATGAGAATCCTCTTCAGGCCGTTCGGGAAGCAGCTGGTGATGCGTTCGACGGGAAGTCGATTGAAGAACTCAAGGAGGAAGCACTCGAACAGGCTCAGCAAGAAGCGGAAGAGGACCTCGAACAGGCAAAGCGTGAGGCGGAGGACGTCAGTGAATGACGGTCTTCGTGGAGACTGACTTCCTCATTGCACTGGTAAAGGATTCTGACTGGCTCAAACAACGGGCTGAAGAAGTCCTCGAGGAGCATGAGGTCGTTACTTCTCCGTTCTCGTATCTAGAGTTGCTCATCATTCGAGAACGGCACGAGTACGACTACGTTCGATTGTTCGCTAATATGCTCGATCTCGTCCCCGTAAGGACTGATGAAGAACGCCAGATCGTTCTGAAGGCAGTTCACTACTACGAGGAAGGGATGACTCCGTTCGATTCCTTCCACGCAGCGACTGCCGAGACCCATGGGCTTGCAATTTTCTCATCGGACAAAGCGTACGAAGAGGTGGATCCTGAACGTCTCCCGCTAGAGCCTGATACGAGCGGGTGATAGTGACGGTTGAGATTTTTTTGACTCATCGAAGAGTAGGGGTTAACTGGTATACAGTCCAACTTATTCATCGCTGTCTGTGAGCGGGACCTCGGTGCTTGGACACGGTTTTTCGAGCGGTTTGGGATTCCGGCTACAGAGGAACGCCAGCCGGTAGATGATATTGATGGTCGACTGCAGGTCGTCCTCGAGTCACGCGAGCAGATCACAGCAGACGTTGTTGATGGCCGGCCGGTTATTCCACTCGAGGAGACCGTCGAGTTCGCCACTCAACACTATGCAACCTTTGAATCTGCCCTCGAGATGCTTGACCAGATGTACGAGGAGGTAGATACGCAAGCAGAATATCGCATGGGTGTTGCCTAACAGCGATCTCGAAAACGGCCCCTTCGTGTTGGCCTTCTGGTGGCAGCGTCGTTACGCCGACGTCGAGTTGGTCGACAGTCTCGCCGTCTCCTCGAGTAAGAGCACCACTATCTGTCCGTCGTCGATTCGGTCGAGAGCTGTGATGTAGGTCTCAGTCATGCTGGGGAGAGTATCACTGGATTCGTGACCTCGAAGCGCATCGTATGTCTGACCGGCCGTCTGGTTGGGAGTCCGTCGACACGATCCTATCGAGGCTCACATCGTACACACGAAAACCGCTAAGTATGTTGGCTCACAACGTACACATAATGAGCACCGACAAAAAGCGCGTGCAGTTTCGGGCCCCCAACCGACTCATTGACCGGGCTGATGCCCTCGCTGACGTTCTCGGGGAGGATCGGACGGATATCCTCGTGACTGCGCTCCGAGAGTATCTCCAGGAGGCCACACACGACGACGCGCTCACACAAGAAATCGCGGCCGCCTACTACGACGACGAGATTTCCTTTGAGCAGCTCAAAGCGCTTGTCGGCGCCGAAGAGGCGGCGAATCTCCGCGTGTTGAAACAGCAGCTAGACGAGGACTTCATCGACGAGGCCGCCGACGCATAGATGTCGCAACTTATCGCAGACACCTCTGCTCTCGTCAGTCTCGGGATCGTTGCTGACGACAATCCCGATCCATTCTCGATCTGTCTGTCCCAATACGAGGTGGTCGTCCCAGCAGCGGTCATCGAAGAACTCCGGGAGATCGCCTCGTATGATGACGCACACGGTCGTGCCGCAACCGTCGTGCTCGATCAAACTGATACACTCGAGACACGGTCGGTCGACCTCGACGCTGAGTTTCCACTCGATGACGGCGAGAACGCTGCTGTCTCCCTCGCGAACGAACTCGATGCCGCACTATTTCTCTGTGATGAGTTCAACCAACTCGGCTTGATTCACGCGTCGCTCGCTGATACCCGGCTCGTGACGACCCCGACCTTGCTCTCAGTCCTCGTTCGAACCGAGCAGCTGTCAGCTGCCGACGCCTGGGTGCTCCTCGATGAAATCAGCGACGCTCGGAGCTGGGACGCGAACAGCTACGTTCAGCGCGCTCGCTCGTTACTTGAGGAACCCTGACTCAACCCTGTGGAACCGTCTGTGAGACTCTCCCGTCGTTCATCTACTTTCAATATCAGCGCGACTCTTGAGACAGGTATGGACTGTCCTGCGTGTAGTGGTCCGGTTACGCTCGAAGTCGGGCCAGACCAACCACTTTCAGCGTCACTCACCGACGTGCTCCTTGCGGCTGACGAAGACGAGTGCATCGACGTCTCACGGAACTGTTGGAATTGTGGCTGGCAGGAGATACGACAGATTCGCGTCGAATCAATCGATACAACCGACGGGGACGAGGTCGCTGTGAAGCGGGCATCTCTTATCGAGGAGATTACCGACGAGCTCGCGGCGATTGAGCGTCTCGCTACACTCGAGGACACGCTCGCTGAGGTCCGCCGTCAGCAACGGTTGGAACCATCCACAGATAGCACGGAAGACGGTACAACGGAGTGATTAACGATGTGCGATACCGACGCCCTCTACACTGTTCGCGAACGCACAGGAAACCCCGGGCACCCATCGGTGGATGATGTGATCGAACTCGTACTCAACCGAGCACAGAATCCACGGGAAGATCACCAAGACGCTCACATGGACCAAGCGATGGCGGCAGTCATCGACAGATATGGGGAGGTGCCAGTCCGAACTGTGATCTACCGCGTTCTCGTCGAACGCTACCCGTTCCGTACTGCCACGGTTGACCTCGAAATGAGCAACATCGATGGCATTCGAATCGGAACGACAGCTGGCTGGTTTCTCGAGGAGCTAACCGCAGATCAAGACCGCTGAACCTGCGATTAAAAGCCCCTGACACGCTCGAGTCCCGCGACTCGCTGCGCGCCTCACTCCGTTGC
The DNA here is from genome assembly GCF_023566055.1 of Halosolutus amylolyticus. Classification (NCBI taxonomy): domain Archaea; kingdom Methanobacteriati; phylum Methanobacteriota; class Halobacteria; order Halobacteriales; family Natrialbaceae; genus Halosolutus; species Halosolutus amylolyticus. Next base: position 156,682 of record NZ_JALIQP010000007.1, read on the forward strand.
GGTGCTAGCGTCGTCGGGGTTCCCCGAGCAACGGAAGACGCTTCGCGCCTTCCGAGCATCGCGAACGCAAACGTTCGCTCAACGTGTCAGCCCCTTTCAACCCCACCCACGTGGACTATTCCGCTGGCTATCGAGGGAGGTTGTTCCCCCCTCAAAGACGGCACGTCCCGCTCACCGCTTCTGTCCTCCACTCACTCTCGCTCTTCGGATGCCAGTATTAAGCGCGCTTTCGGTCTTCGCTCGCGCTCAGACGCGAAAACGGCTTAAAACTGGACGCTCGCTCCGGTTGAAGCGCCGCGCGTTACTGGTTGGATCTGTCATCGGCGCGTCTCGCTCGCGCCCTGACGGGCACTTGCGAAGGCGCGAGCGAGACGCGTGTGATAGATGAGTTGGACAGCGAGAGAGCCAGGGCTGGAGAGTTGTGGTGTCGGAAAGACGCCGAGTGAGCGCCTTTGGAACTGAGATTCTAATGTCTAGTAAGCAGTCGGTTAGTAAGGTCGTTTCGGTCGATGAACAAGCATACGAACAGGAGACGGTTCAGAAAGAGCACGAGGACGTCGTCGATGAGACTCCAGAGTTCCGGGCGACGGTTGAGATGGAGATCCAGGCAAAGGTCGATGCAAACCATCCAGACGGAATCGTCGACACGAGCGAGGACCGGATCTATGGCGCGACCCTGGCTCAAGAAGAGCGCATTCGAGCCAGAGAGGAAGAACTCGAGCGAATCAGTGCACAGGCAGCGTTCGGTCGACAGGAGGGACGAGCGGAGCGAACGAGGGCAGTGGTTGAACAGGCACGCCGGGAGCAGCGACCGGTCAAGGAAGTCGATCCTCGAGAGAAACTCGGACGAGCGAAGTTGGCCCAGGTCAATCGGCAGGCACAGCGGTTGGCTGGTGATATCAACGGTGGATACACACGAGCAGTCATTGCGAAGCGGATTGCCAGTCGGGTTCTCGAAGGCGCGGATATGTTCGAGGCGGTGATGGATACGAAAGAAGAGATGCAACACGAGGCAGGGACGATCGTGCCGATCGGGGCCCTTGAGGAGATCAGACGAGGCGAGGTCACTGTGGAAGGGCGTGTGCTCGAACTGTGGGACCCCTCGAGTACGAGTATCCAGCAGGTTGGGTTGCTCGAAGACGAAACTGGCCGAACGAAGTTCACGATCTGGGCGAAGAGCGATCAGACGATGGTACAGGAGGGTGAGCGAGTGCGGTTCAGGGCGGCGGCGAAGAACTGGTACAATAGGAGGTGCTCGATCGCGCTGACTCACTGGTCGGAAATCATCTTCCCAGAGCGCGGTCGGTGGTGGGAGTAGCCGAACGAGTGTTCTCTTTTTGGCTCTGGTGAATCACCAGACGGCGTTTGATTTCACTGGTTCACGGCTTGCTTGATGTTGTAGACCGCACACATCAGAGCGATCTCTCGAAATTCGCGGTACCTCGCTCGGGCACGAACCGCGTGGCCGAGCGTGCGCTTAATCGTCGAGAAGACGGTCTCAGACAGTGCTCTTTGGCCGTTCAGAGGCCCATCAATGCGCGCGTTATGCGCGCAATCGATGGGTCGGAACTCCCGGTGCTTGATCAGCGGTCTGACGCCTTCTTCGCGCAATTTCTCGCGTAACCGCATCCAATCGTAGCCTTTGTCAGCGGCGAGGCTGGCAATCTCGCCCGCGTTGCGGAGGGCGAGTTGCCAGCCGATCTGCGTGTCGTGGCGCTTCTCGGTCGCACAGTGAACGTCGAGGATAGCTTGTGTTTTTGTATCGACGAGCGCGGTCGTTTTCAGCGTTTGAACGCGGTAGTTCGTCCGGCGGCAGTAGTGCTTGCTGGCGGTTTCGCGGTCGAAAAACGTCGTGTCCATGGCGGCGTGATCGGCGGTGTCGTGCAGCTGCGCCGACAGCCGCAGCAGCACTCGCCAGATCTTCATCTCGAACCTGTCAAACGCCTTTACGAGCGTCGAGTGATGCGGGAGATCATCCGCTTCAAACCCGATCTTGGCCAATATATGCGGCATCTCGCTCAACAGATAGAGTGACTCGCGGTAGGATTTCTCAAGGTAAATCCGAAGACAGTGGAGCGAAACGACAGCATAGTCGGCGAAGTTCCCACCCCCTTCGGGGCGGCGGCTTCGCCTCTGCCACCAACAGCATTTTTAGCTAACCGTACCGCTTTACTCGTGAAGCAGGAGATTTTCGACATAGGCATCGGCAGTCTCCCGCTTCAACACCTATGAACTGACGACCTATCCCGACGCAGTATAGCGATTCACCAGAGCCGAACTACTGTTCCCAACAGGCGAAGACGGACTGCTTGAACTCGCATTCGAAGTTGCAGCAGAATAAGCGCGTCTAACCACCACTTTTTCTCTTTTCTTTCTTTTCCAACTCTCAATCCCATAGCTGACTCCACTAAGGAGAAGCTATTATTGTAGATGATTGCCAATATTCATGATTTTTGCCTTTAACTATGGACCTGACCACATATGGTCATTGGGTCAACAAGAACTCAGTCAGCTAAATCTATATTCTTACTCAGGAGAGAACTCTCGAATCTCCTCCTCTACATACTCTAACGTTCTCTCACGGCTTTTCTGATCTGGAATATTATTAGCAAAGTGCTGCTGCACCGCCGACTCAGTAAGACAGAGACCGTTGTTCCGTCCCAGTTCATAATCTTGCTCACTCCGGTCAAAATCAGGATCTAAAAACAAATCGTACAATATCGATGTCCAACCACCACGGGTCAACCGCACCGAACGCTCCGAAGTATGACTGGTACGATGCAGAATCAACGTAGCCAAAGCCTTCAAATCCATGAACACGGCCTGAAAATCATCGAACTTGGTACGGTTTAACTCGTCCAAGAAGTCCTCTATCTTACTGATGTTAAACTCAGGAGAAATGAAGACGATTACTTTCTCTTCCCATTGTCGTCTATAGCAGACATCGTCTACAATTTCCAGGTATTTTCGATACTGTGGTCCGTGCTTCTCAGTGATCTTTGGATAATCACGGTATTCACTGCTCACGCTCTTAGAGTCCAGTAGCAGCGTTGGATGGTTTCCGTTCTCTTCATCGAAAATGAACCCGAATCCGTCGGGAACCCGATTACCTGTATCTTCCATCCCCATCGGATGCAAGGGGCAGTCCAACACTTGAGAGAAGGATAGGGTACACAGTTTCTCCATCTTGTCTCGCTTCTCACTGCTGGCCTCAATCTTCTCAAAATCGGTTAATTCGCCTACTAGGAACTGCGGGTTATCATTGATCTTTTCCACCAGGTCTTCTGGAACAGCTTCTCTCTGAGGTTCATACTCTGCTTCAAACTCGTTCCGAACCTCAATCATTGACTCAAAACTCTCGATCTTGCGTTCAAGACCGGGCGGAGTCGCAACCATGGAAACACCGCCAGCCCGGTCAATCAGCGGTTTGATCCCCCGCTTCGTGTCGTCTTGGAAAGCTAGGACGCAGAAATTACGGTGGTCCTTCAACTGAGAGGCGATCGGCTGTAACAAGTCGTCGCTGTACCCGCCAGGAACTACGAGAAACGACTTCTCCCCTGATTCAAACGAGAGCATTGATCCGTTTTGCTCCACCGACGCCTCAAAACCCAGATCGGTTAACAGTTCCTCAACAGCATCTACTGTCTCAACCTTCCAGTAGACGTGATGCGACTCATCGTACGGTTTCTGATGCTTATCCCGGCACAGAAACTTTTTCTCACCACCAATCTCCACTACGTTACAAGGCTTGTTACATCCCGGTTCTGGACAGTTTATCTTCCGGCGTTCAGACCGGACACAGAACGGGTTCTCACGAAGTTCGTCTGGTACTTCATCAGGTCGTAGTCTATCCTCAAAATCGTACCTGAGCGCTTTGAAAGACTCAGAACTCATGCAGACTCCTCCAGTTCTTCCTCTTCCTCGGTTTCTTCGCGGAGAACCTCGGTGATCATCTCTTCCTCTTCCTTAGTGACGTCACCCAAAATTTCGATCTTCACACCCTTCACCTGAATCTCCTGATCACCAATCGTCAGCGTATACTCACGGCGTTGGCTCTCCTCGTTGAACTTGGATAACTGGCTTTCCAAGTTGTTACCCTCAGCAAAGGACTCGATCGGCTCTCCAGTCTCAATCTCTATTCGGATCGGATCACCTGCAACGTTCACGTTCTCCAAGGTCAGTGCAGTCTGTTCAGCAGCAGTGAGATCATCTAAAACGTCAATATAATCTTCTTTTTCGTTGTCATCTAACGAATCGTCATCCTTGATCTTCTCCTTCTGTTCTTCAACCCTGTCCTCGACGAACTCAGCAGGAGACTTTTCAGGGTAGTCGACTGGGTCAACAAATCTCACGTCATCCCCGTACTCAACATCATCGTAGAGCGTGGTCATCACCGGGTTCAGGAAGTCCTCTTCTGACCGTTGGATATCGTGGTCGTACTCGTCATTGTCATAGTCGACGTGGATGTATCGGGTGGTGATCGGCCAATACTTTCGAGGTTCGACTTCGCACCCATCTTCAGAGTCGTAGTCCTTGTCGTCTTCTTCCCGGAATTTGAATTGGCGGAAGTGCCCGGATTTGTACTCAACGTAATTCTCCGCCATCACTTCGTTCTCACCGATCAGGTGAACGCTTTTCAATTCAGCTTTGTACTTTCGCCGGTTATTCGCCTCTTCGATATTCTCTTGTAGGGTTCGCCGCAACTGCTCTACCTCATCCTCACCTAATTCATCGAATTTCTTTTCGCCCGAGATTTCTTCTCGCCGGTATGTACGTTTGTTCTTGAAGGTTTTCAGCGCCTGAATTAGGTCCAGGTGGCTCTGTTGAAATCCTTAGTGAGTTACAGGTTCAGTCGGTAGTTTGAGTAGATGCAGACCCTCCCAAAATCTCGGTTGCTTCGATTTGTCGAGGAAGCATTTCAGTTAGCGCAACGTGCTGTAGCTCGATACTCCTCGAAGTTCTCGAAACAACGCTATACGCTCCATCAGCACATCGTTCTCCTCTGTCTCAAGGTTCGGAAGAACACGACCTATCGAACACTCCTCGACGAACTCATCGAAATGCCCTGTATTCGGAACGCGATCAATCTCACTGAACTGCCTTCCCCATCAACACTGTGCAAAGCGTTCGATAGACTCGATATGGCTGTCTGGCGAGTGCTGCTCAATCTCTCTGTTTCACTGCTCCCGACCAACGGCGTTGCGGGAATCGATGCTTCGGGATTCGACCGCAGTCACGCCTCAAAACACTACACGAAACGAGCCAAACTCACGATTCAGCAACTCAAAGTAACACTGCTGGTCGATTCCAAAGTGAACGCAGTCCTTGATTTACACGTGACGACGACACGCAAACACGATAGCCAGATCGCTCCGTCGCTGATCAAACGCAACCCCGAGACTATCGACATCTTGCTCGGGGACAAAGGCTACGACGACCAGAAAATCAGACGGCTTGCCCGTCAACACGAGATTCGTCCACTAATCAAACACCGTGAGTTCACACCGCTTCACAAGGCATGGAACGCACGTTTAGACGCCGACCTCTACGGCCAACGGAGTCAATCAGAGACAGTCAACTCAACGCTCAAGCGGAAGTACGGCGCGTTCGTCCGTTCACGACGCTGGTGGAAGCAGTTCCGTGAACTCGCTCTTGCGTGTCTCGTCCACAATCTTGACCAAGCAATCTAACGACCAGTTCAGGGAAAGCAGTTACCGAGGCAGCTATTGATTTGTCCGAAACATGTCAAAAGTCGGCTGCTGAATATAGAGCATCGATTCAGCAATCGCTCAGCGTTCGTTTCCATACTGCTCAGTCGTGCTGAGTCCGAATCCTGGCAACGCTAAGAGCGATAGTGGTAAGCACTCCAACACCGGCCGCCATCAGTAGTATTGTGGCTATTGGTGAAGTCGTCATATCAAGTGCATCGAGAAACCACAGCAACGCCAGCGCGGTTAGAGCAAATACGCCCGTTACGTCAGTAGCGTCAGAGGGTACGTCCTGATCGTCGTACTCCCGGGAATGGCGACGGTATCGGTAGGTCACGACCACAAGTGCCGCCAATCCAAACACGAATAACGCACCCGTTGCGGTCGGTGATTCGGTAATCATGGCAGTATCTTCAACATACAAGTTTTTGAAATAACCGAATCGAATGTATTACTTCTGGCTCTGCCTAACTAGGTGAATCACTATTAAGCCTCTGACGACATCACATGCGCTCTCGCACAACACATTCCAGAACTCGTCCATGTGAGATACGCGCTCTCTATTCAGCACGGTCGCTAAATCCTATCACTGATTAAGGATTTCAACAGAGCCGTCCAGGTGGTCTTCCCATTCCCATTCATAGAGGTAGAGGAGTAGAGCGGATTTGCTCTCCATTTCGTCTGTGGAGAGAACCCCTATTTTGTCTCGATTGACGGTTTTGATGCCTTCTATGATCGTGTTAGGTCCGATGCCATCGAGTGCGGCTACGTAGCGGTGGAAGTCTTCTAAAACGTCTTCTTCGTACAGGGTTTCTACGTCGTCTCGAATCGTGTTTTCATCTAAGTCGACAGAGTTGAGGTTGGCTAGCTTTTCAACGCCGGGTCGGGAGAACCAGTTTTCGTAATAGTCGAGAATATCTTCTTGATTTCCTTCAAACTCGTTCTGCAGGTCGTCCTGCATTGGGCGAGCGGCCATTTCCTCGTTGTTTGCTGCTTATCTATAATATAACTTGTCACCACTACTACTAGCCAAATCCCTATGCGACATTCTTTCAATCTCTTTTAAAGATCGCCTTTGTTGTGGATATCGATCCGGACGTGATCTCTTGGAGTGAATCGCTGTATTGAGTTACCTCTCAAGGCTCGCTACTTGTATTCTCTCACACTGCATCAATGTAAACGCTATTATAGGAACCGACCGTTCACCTGACTGGTTCCGATTACTATCTCATTGCTTGGGGCGGGTAGACCGCCATCGTAGGACTGGTGGGAATCGCTCCGTTCTCAGCCTGATTCCCATCCTTTCGGTATGCTGTCTACCTAGTTAAAAGTCCATGTTGTAATCTCAGTCGGCTGCATCACGTGGACTAACTCCCAAGTGACGGCGCGTATCCACGTCGTAAACGACGTGGTATTGCGCCTGTTCCGCGTATAATTGGCCCACCGAATTAGAGCCCAGGCTATTATAGTTCAGACTATTATAGTTCTTCCCCTAACTTCGGAACACGTATGTATCTCCCACCACGACTAGGAGTATGGACCAGTTCGTCAATCGTATCGATGAACTCGATCGGTTGCAGGCCCTCTATGAGAGTGACGCTGCAGAACTCGCAATTATCTATGGGCGCCGCCAGATCGGCAAGAGCGAACTCGTCCGCCAATCGATTGCCGACCGCGACGATGCCGTGTACTATCAGGCAGTCCAAGGAACAGCGACGACACAGCTCAGGCGATTCGTCGAGGCAGCAGCGACGACCTATCCAGACATCACGACGGTCAAAGAAGAATGGGAACCGCTCTTAACGTACCTCACCGACAGAGACGCCATCATCGTCATCGACGAATTCCCGTACCTCATTGAATCGAACGAGGGGCTTCCGTCGGTCATTCAGCACCTGTGGGATACAGCTGTCGACGAGAGTCAGGCGACGCTCGTACTCACAGGCTCTGCAATCGGCATGATTCATACCCACGTCCTCGATGGCGGTGCGCCACTCTACGGCCGGGTCTCCCAGACACCGAATGGCCGCCTCGAACTCACCCAGCTGTCGTTTCCTTCCATCCAAGAGTTCGTGCCGACGTACGATCCCGAAGAACGGGTGTTCGTCTATGGCGTCTTCGGCGGCACACCCCGATATCTCAGCCCTCTCGATCCATCACAGAGCCTCGGAGAGAACATCACGCGGCTGTTGTGCGACCCGGATGGCCCACTCCACGACGAGCCCGAAACCGTCCTCCAGATGGAGCTCAATGAGGTGAATACGTATTTCTCCGTACTGGAATCGATGGCTAGCGGGAACCGCAGTCGAAACGAGATCGCCCAGGGAGCCGGCATCGAGAGCACCAACACGTCGTACTACTTCGACCGGCTGGAAACGCTCCAGATCATCGAGAAACACCATCCAGCACTCGCCGACCCGGCACGCAGCAAGCGGACGCGATACCAGATCCAGGATTCCGTGTTCCGGTTTTACTTCCGCTATCTCTACGGCCGCGGGGGACAGTACGAACTCTACGGCGAGAACGCCTACGCGGATCTCATCGAACCGGAATTGCCCGACTTCGTCAGCGAAACGTTCGAATCGCTCTGTCACCAGGCGGTGCCGGCGCTTTATGCAGACTACCAGCTTACACAGGTACCAAGCCAGTGGTGGTACAAGGGCCGGGAAGTAGATGTCGTCGCACCAACTGACGAGTCAACGCTGATCGCTGGCGAAGCGAAATTTACCAGTGCCCCCCTCGGCTATGATGTGCTTTCAGATCTCGAAGACGACGTGGAGCACATCGACTGGACACCCACCGGAGGTGGTGAGCCGACGTATGAATTCGCCTTGTTCAGCCGTTCTGGGTTCAAACGCTCGGTCGAGGAAGCTGCAGACGAGCGTGATGATCTTCGTCTCTTCGATCTATCCGATATTGTCGCCGTTCTCGAGAATGGAACCGACCAGTAACGCCGGAGGTAACAGCTGGGAATGGTTTTCGACCCCCGAGATGGGTGCGGGGCATCCGATAACCTAGATATCACGATTGAGCACTTAAAGACTGAAGTTGTGGTGGGAAGTCTAACGCTTTAGCGAAATCTACAGGCAGAGCAGGCCGAGTGCCTCGGTGCTTGACCCCGAGGGTGAAGGCCGTAAGCCCCGCTAAACGTGTTTCGTTCGCTCGATATATTGCTCAATCGTGTCGGTCGAAACGTCGCCTGCCGTCCCCCCATAGTACGATTCCTCCCAAAACCCACCACCCCACAGATACTCCGCCAAGAACGGTTCGTGTTGTTCCCACATCTCCCGTGCCGTGATACTCTTGACCGTTCGTACAATCTCGCTCGGCGCGTTCTTCGGATGGGCTGACAGGAACAGGTGTACGTGGTCGGGCGAAATGTGGAGTCGTTCGAGAGACGAAGTCTCTCGTGATCACGAAAATCTCTGATTTTCGGACGACAACAGTATCTCGTAGCCGTACTCGTCGCACACGTCGCGGAAACTCACTTCCAGCGAGGCCTCGATTGGTTCGAGAATCGCGTGGCGGTATTTCGGACACCACACGAAGTGGTAGTTGACGTTGTACACCGTGTGGTTCGACCGCTTCTCACCCATATTGGAGGCACGTGACCGACACAGCTAAGTATATCCAAAGGATATACACCAGTATGGCGAACCGCTTTGAAATCGAGGGCGAAGAAGTTCTCGACGGCGAGGTCAAACCGTTCGGGAACAGCGCCCACGTCACCGTCCCCAAACGCTGGCGTGGCGCAGACGTGAAAGTCGTCCGCATCTCAGAACCCACCGAACAAGACGAAGAATGACCGACGCACAGGCTCTCGTCAAGACGCTGGACTTCCAACTCAACATCCAGAGCGACAACGAGAGCCTGCTGTACGACGCCACCCTCGAAGCTCGCTCGGTGTACAACGAAACCATCCGCCTCGCCAAGCAAGGCGTGGACTGGGACACGATTCCCGACCGCGTGGCTGACGACGCCAACCTCGTGAAGAATACAACTCAGCGCGTCGTCGCCAAGGCTCTCGGCGCGATGGAGAACTACTACGAGTACGACGACTTCGGCCAACCCAGTCACACCAAGGACGGCGCGTACCCGCTTCGTGCGAACTACGAGGAAGGGTACAACCTGTCACTCACCGACGACGGCGACGTTGCGTTCCGCATCAGCGCGAAGCCGTACAAACACGTCAAGGGTGTTCTCAAAGGGAGTGACGCTCACCTCGACATTCTTAAGACTGCGCTCACGAGCGACGAGTGGAAGATTGGGACGGCAGAGGTCCTGTTCCAAGACGACACCGCCGAGTTACACGTCAACGTCACTAACACCGAGCAGACTGTTCGAGACAAGCAGGATTCACGGACGGTCGTTGGTGTGGACGTGAACGAGGATAACGTGGCTCTCACCGCACTCTCCAAGGATGGCGTCGAGGACACGCTCGTTATCGACTTTCCCGAAATCAAGTTCGAGCGTCACCGCTACTTCACGATGCGAAAGCGCGTGCAGAACGCGGGGAAAGACAGCATCCACGACACGCTGGAAGGACGTGAGGAACGGTTTGTCCGCGACCGACTCCACAAGGTGTCTCGGCACATCGTGGAGTGGAGTCAGCGGTTCGAGAAGCCGTGCATTGTCTTTGAAGACCTCAAAGAGATGCGCGACAGTATCGACTACGGCACGCGGATGAACCGACGCTTGCACCACCTCCCGTTCCGCGCTCTTCAGTTCTATACGTCGTACAAGGCGTCGTTCGAGGGGATTCCGACTGGATGGATTGACCCCGAGTACACCAGCCAGCGGTGTCCGATGTGCGGACACACAGAGCGTGCGAACCGAAACAAGAAGCGGTTCAAGTGCAAGGACTGTTCGCATCAAGACCACAGCGACCGTGGTGCAAGCGTCAACATTGCCGTGAAAGGCATCAAGAAGCATCAAGATTGGAATGTGTCTGCTCTCAACAGCCTTCCCGTTGTTCGGAAGGTGCGACGGCAGGCATCGGGGGCCGTGGACGCCCCGACCGTGACCCACAACGCCATTTGAGGCTATCAGGCCGATGGTCGAATGGGAGTGTCCGACTAATCCACGGGAAGCCTCGGGGCTTGACCCCGAGGCGGTTCACTTGCCGGCATCATATTACCCCTTAGAAGAGACAAAACCCGGAGATATAGGTGGTGAAAACCAGTTACTATGATGCTTAGATAGATGTTCTACTCTCACAGCACATAATGGATGTTCGAACGATTCTTCGACAGGAGATACAAGGCCTCTGGGGTGATGGAAAAGGTACATCACTTGCTGCGGTCGCTATTGCTTGGGGGTTGCTCAATGGAGCACGGATGGTCTATCCAGTTATTATTCCCTATCTGCAGACCGATTTTGACCTGAGTCTAACGGTTGCTGGCTCATTAGTGTCTGTTCTGTGGTTCTTTGCAGCGATTGGTCAGTTCCCAGGCGGTATGCTCGCTGACCGATACAATGAACGCTCACTTATGATCGTGAGTACGGCTATTGTAGCAGTAGCACTCGGCCTTGTTATTTCCTCTTCATCCCCAATTATCTTGTTTGCTGCAACGGCGGTTTGGGGATTAGGTCATTCGCTGTATCCAATCGCGAGAATCACGTTCCTCTCAAATATATACTCTGATCGGCTTGGAAGCGCTCTTGGTGTGACAATGGCAACAGGCGATATCGGCCAGACAGTACTTCCGCCGGTTGCAACTGTCCTCGCAGCAGTGATCGCGTGGCAGATCGGTCTTGGGTTCATAGTACCGATTCTTGTATTAGCTGGAGTTGCTATCTTTGCTACGTCCCGTACTCAGCGTTCGAGGGAGCGATCAACCAGTGCCCAATCAATACGGGATACATTAGATGTAGTTACGGAACTTCGGAACCCGACAATTGGCTTTATGACTGGCATTTTGTTTCTCTATATGTTCATCTGGCAATCGTTTACGACGTTCTATCCGACCTACCTCACGAGTATAAAAGGAGTGTCTGCGTCAGTAGCAGGAATCTTGTTTGGCTTCTTTTTTGCTGTTGGTGTCGTTGTGAAGCCAGTTGCAGGAGCAGCGTATGATCGGATTGGCATGCGTCAATCACTTATCGGTATTCTTACGCCGGCAGTCGCAGGATTTTTCTTCCTTCCTCTATAGTAGTCGTTAGAATTATTTGCTCGTAGAGTGTCGCAACAGACAGTGAATCACCTCGACGATATCTCAGTCGAAGAGTTGCAAGATGCTCTCGACAACGTGGACGGAAAGAAGCCGACACAACGCCTCTTAGCCGCAATAGCGTACAAAAATGGCGTCAATCAGACTGAACTAGCCGAGTGGTACGGCGTGGAGCGACGGACGATCTATAGTTGGCTCAACCGACTCGATACTGATGAGTCGCTTGAGCAGGCTGTGTCTGATGCTCACCGATCTGGGAGAAATCGGAAGCTATCGGAAAAAGAGCAAGAGCAGTTTGAAGCAACTGTCCATGAATCTCCTGAGGAAGTTGGGCTCGACGCACCGGCGTGGACGCCGGCGCTCGTCCAGCAGTATCTTGACGAAACGTACGATGTCGAGTACTCAATCCCGAGTTGCCGGCGGTTGCTCAACGAAGCGGGATTGAGCTATCAAAAGCCACGCCCTACAGCCGCCGAATCAGATGCTGAGGACCAAGAAACGTTCCGCAAAGAACTCAAAAAAAGCGGCGGGAGATGGACGCCACACTAGTCTGTATCGATCAAACCAAGAAATCCGTCCAAGTTGAGCCGCGTGCCGCGTGGTTTCCGCGCTGCACGCGGCCGTCCGTCGAATTGTCTGGGCAACGCGACTGGACGTGTCTCTTGAGCGCAATCACGAGGACGATGATCGCTTTTTCTCTCGATTCGAAGAGTACGTGACTGCCGAACACGCGAAACATTTCATTCTCAATTTATATCAGATTTCGAATGTAATCTGATCACTGTACTGGATGGTGTGCCGTATTTTCAGGCGTCGGCCGTCACGGACTTGGCGGCCCGTACGACCTCGCCTTTGTGAAGTTACCGGCGTATTCACCTGGACTAAATCCGGTCGAAGACTGCTGGAGACAACACCATCCAGCACTTAGCAACTGGTTCTTCGACTCACTTCCTGAACTTACAACAGCGATCGATACCGCTCTTGATCAGCTCTCGGTTCCAAAAGTGAGTAATTACTTCTAACGACTACTATAGCATTGTTTGAGCACCTCTCCTTCGAATTTCTCGAAGAATTCGACGTGTTCGCCCCGGCAGAGACAGGGCGAACACGAGACCATAAGTCACCACAGCTGGTGCGTGGCTTCCTCCATTGTTACTACAAAGACATCTATGAGATCCGCCCCGTTGAACGAGAGCTTCAGAACATATAGTAGTCGTTAGAAATAATTGCTCACCTTTGGAAGCGAGAGTTGATTAAGAGCGGTATCGATCGCTGTTGTAAGTTCAGATAGTGAGTCGAAGAACCGGTTGCTAAGTGCTGATTGAAGTTGTCTCCAGCACTCTTCGACCGGGTTTAGTTCAGGTGAATACGCCGGCAATGTCACGAAGGCGAGGTCGTCACGGGCCGCCAGGTCCGTGACGGCCGACGCCTGAAAATACGGCGCTCCATCGAGGACGACGATCAAGTCTTCCTCAAATTCTTTGCATAATGCTAAAATGAAATGTTTTGCGTGCTCGGCCGTGACGTACTCGGTGAATCGGGAGAAAAAGCGATCACCATCTTCGGTGATCGCGCCGAGCAAACACGTCCAATCGCGTTGCCCGGAGAGTTCGACGGAGGGCCGCGTGCCGCGCGGGAACCACGCGGCACGCGGCTCGACCTGCACGGATTTCTTGGTTTGGTCGATGCAGACTATTGTGGCGTCCATCTCCGCTCGCTTTTTTTGATCTCGTCGTGGAACGCTTCTTGATCGTCTTCGTCAGCTTCGGCGGCTGTACGGCGTGGTTTTTGATAGCTGAGTCCAGCTTCTTTCAACAACCGCCGACAACTCGGATAAGAGTACTCGACGCCGTAGGTTTCTTCGAGAAACTCCTGGACGAGCGCCGGCGTCCACGCCGGCGCGTCGATCCCGGCTTCCTCGGGCGGTTCGTGAACGGTTTGCTCGAATTCTTCTTGCTGTGATTCTGAGAGCTTTCGTTTTCTCCCCGATCGATGAGCATCAGAGACGGCTTGCTCAAGTGGTTCGTCCGTATCAAGTCGCATCAGCCAACTATAGATTGTTCTTCGCCCGGTATCGTGCCACTCGGCAAGTTCGGTCTGCGTTACGCCGTTCTTGTACGCAATCGCGGCTAACAACCGTTGTGTCGGCTTGTTTCCCTCAACATTGTCGAGGGCGTCTTGAAGTTCTTCGATGGAGAACTCGTCGAGATGGTCCATTACATATGGCAACACCTTCCGAGCGGAAAGTTCTAACGACTACTATAGTTGTCTGGCTCAACTGTGGCTTCGATCGACCGCGGTCGAGAGACGCGGTCGATCGCTTTCTCGCCGACCGAGTCAATCATTGATTGTCTCGTTATCGGGGCTTTCCGCAGTTCTACATAAGTGCGACTATACTCCAGGTTCTTCTATTGTTTCGAACTGCATCGTCTGCAAGTCTCGCTCTTTCTTCCACTCTCCTCGTGTGAAGTTGGGGAACTTGACAGGGGCACTACCGTGTTCTACAGAGATTTCCGAGAGGGGGATGACTGAACTCCAAGTGGCCGCTTCGTAGACGTTCATGTCCTGCGGTCGACCGTCGTTGAAGGCGTCGAACAGTCGATAGACCATAAGCCAGTCGCCACCCCCATGGCCACCGTGTTCTTCGGCGAGGTCGCCTGCGACTTCCCAGAGAGGATGTTCGTATTCATCGGCGTATTGGTCGTAGCCGTCATCTCCACTCTTCTGCCCAGTGAATTCACCATCGATGGTAAGTTCGCTCGGATATCCCGTATGGAACGCTTTATTTCCTGCGAGTTCGTTATGACGGTTATACGGGCGAGTTGTTTTCACGTCATGCTGAAGGGTGATTTGTTTCCCTTCGTTCGTAGCGATGATTGACGTAGCCATGTCACCGTTTGCCCAGTCTGTTGCGCCAGCGAACTCGTGATCATCTGATAACTCTGCTGCGGCTTGAGTCATACGAGTTTCGGGGCTGTCGTGAGCCACGATGTACTCCATCCGATCTCCCCTCAGAATATCCATGTAGTGGGCAATGGGCCCGAGACCGTGCGTTGGGTAGAGGTCACCCTTCCGGTTGTAGTGATATCGGGCACGCCAGTTGTTCCAGTAGGCATGGAAGAAGTAATGACCGATGAGATGGTGGATATATCCACCCTTTGCATAGGTCAGTTCATCGCCGAACACCCCTTGCTGTGCCATATTAAGGAGCCACATCTCCTCATGGAAGTAGTTGACATTCTCAAGCATGATGCACTGCTGTTGGGTTTTTTCAGCAGTGTCAACGAGGTCCCAGCACTCCTCGATAGTTATCGCTGCAGGAACCTCAACCCCTGCATGTGATCCCTGTTCCATGGCGTAAACAGCAATCTCAGCATGTTTTTGGGGATGAGTATGGATGAAGACTACATCGATATCATCACGCTCGCACAAGTCCTGATAGGCGTTCTCCGAACCATAGTAGGTATCAGGATCCTGTTCCGAGTTTTCATCGAACCAGTCCATCGTGTCATCGACAGCTTCTTTCCGGAGGTCACAGATGGCCTTGATCTCACCCTTCTCCGGATACATTGAATCATAGTGCGACACCATACCCGAACCGCGATTACCGAGCCCAACGACGCCACAACGAACGTTATCGATCTGATCCGCGAGTTCGAATACGGAGTCACCTTGCCTCGGTGGTGTGTTTTCCGGTGGACCTTGTCCAGGCGTGTTTTCCGGTGGTCCTTGTCCAGTGTTGTCCTGTATTGCTTTTCCTGTTGGAGTGACTGTTACCATTCCTGTAACGCCCGCTAGCCCTGTCATGTACTCTCTTCGTCGCATAGTGCATGTTAACGCCCAACACCATCACGTATATGAGTATCTAATAAATTCCTATACTATTGAATTGTAATATTATTCCTTGTGCCAAGTGCGGCCTATTTCCTTTCCACAAGACTACGCAAACTGGTCTGGATAGTTTGCTAAAACTGTATCCAGAACCAGTGGCCATCGACCCAGCAGACGCGGTTGGCCTTGACCTCGGTGTTCGCAACTTCATCCACGACTCGGATGGACGGTCCATCGGCCGCCTCGAGTTGTCCGACGAGCGAGACCGCTCGAACGTGAGCAACGTTCACTCTCTCGCAAACAACACGAGTCGAACAACTGGGAGTCCCAACGCTGTCGAGTCGCTGCGGTTCACGCTCGTATGTTGAACAAGAAGCGTGACTACAAGCACAGGCTTGCCCATTTCCACACGACAGCGTATGACGCCGTGTTTGTCGAGGATTTAAACGTGACGTCGATGCTCGAAGCCGCTGGCACGCTCGAACCAAGGCCGAAATCGGCTGGCGTGACTTCATCACCATCCTCAACCACCACAGTCGGAAAAACAGCCGCCAGATCATCGAGGTTTAACCGCGTGGGACAACGTAGAAGTGCGCGTCGTGTGGCGTGGAGACTGAGAAGCCGTTGTTGGTTCGTGACCACTCGTGTCAGTCGTGTGGTTTCGAGTTGGACAGGGATTGGAATGCGGCGTTGAGCGTTCTTTCTCGCGGCCTGGAGCAGCTATGAGTGGATCACTCTGAATCTACGCCTGTGGGACTGTGACCGCTGTGGATTCCGTTGTGATATCTGCAAGTCGCGTCGTTGAAGCAGGAAGCCCCGCCCTCGAGGAGTCGCCGAAGGCGACGAGTAGGGCGAGGTAGTTCACCTAAATACGAGGTCATCAAGACAGAGATCAGAACTACTCAGCTAAGAATAAGATTTTTCCGCAGGCCCAATATCGAACACTCTCTACAAGCGTCGGGAAACATTAGAGATTGATCAAGAGAGCTATTCCCGTCGGCGATGATCGACACGGTCGGCCACCGCGAGACGAACGACGACATCGGCACCCATATCGATCGCCACAGTGTCGCCGGCCTCCCGACGGCACTCAGCCACACGGTCGCCCGTGAACGGGGGCAAGATGACCTACTGGCTTGATGGTCGAGGTCTCGTCGCTGACCGCGGAGATCGTCATTCAGGCGCTTCGCCCTGTCGTCAACGAGTACTACGAGATTGAGGAGTCAGGAGCGTCGCTCAACACGTTCGACGTCGACGATAGCAAGTGGGAGACGACGCGTGAGCCCGCTCCCCATCACCGACGTCCGGTTGTTCGTCGCGATGGGCCAGCCGTCGTGCTGTACGGTCAGTTACCTGCGAGTTCCTTGAGGACGATCTCTTTGGCCTCCACGACATCCCGCAGGTCCTTCTCCCGGGCGTCCCTGTCTCGGGTGGCGAGTTCGAGGGCGTTCTTGAGGACCGCAGTGTCCCCGCCCTCCCGCTCCCGCAGCATCCGGACGAGTTCGTACTCCTCAATCCCTTCGGTTAACTGCTCCCAAGACAAGCTGGAGATCGGTCCGTCCTCGCCCGGGTAGACGAAGTACTCGTCACCCTGTACGTACCGGAATACCGGGTTCTCGTAGACGTCAGTGGGCCAGCTGTTGTACGCCCACCGAAGGTAGCCGTCCAAGTCGTTCAGTGCCGATATCCAGGGGAGCATCCTCGCTTCCACGGGTGGGGAGAACGAAAAGGTGTTCGGGTGCGATTGCCCGCCGGCGGTGTAGAACGTCGTGATCTTCTCGTCCTCACGGCGCCGGTCCACGATATCCTGATCGATCGGGAGGTGGCCGTAATGTGCGGCTACGTTGTGGGCGATATCTTCGACGTCCATCGATCCGGCGATGTGGAGCCTGTCAACGAACACCGGTGCAACGGCCTCGAGCAATTCGATCACTTCCTGCATCAGTTCCTCGGGCCGCTCATCGAAGGCGATGTACGTCCGCTCGAGCCATCCTTTCTCTTCGAGGTGTGGCTGGAACGCCTCAAGGAAGGCCGTCCAGGCTTCCTGCCAGAACGGGTCGCCGGCTTCGCCGTTCCAGATGGCGCGCTCGCCCTCGCGCTCGTCTACGTACGTGATCCGTTGGGAACCCCGGAACACCAGCATCGAGTACGCGGCGATGTCCGGCCCCATTCCCTGTTCGAGGCCGGTCTCGACAAACTGGTCGAAAATCGAAAAGTCGAACGACCAGTTCTGGCCGTCATACCGCCACTCGACCATGCTCTCGTACCCGATCTCCGTCTGCGACCGCCACGCCCCCTCTAGCCATTCGCGTTGCCAAGGCTCGTGGATGATAGTCGCCGTGATCGACTTCTGTCCCCGCTTCGCCATGTCGCGCATATACGCCTCGATCAGCTCCCAGTGACGGGTGGACCACGGCTGGACGTCGGCGGATCGTCGATTGACCGAGTGCTCGGCTGCGATAGCATTCGCGTTCATCCAAATGTCCAGATAAAACTCGTAGTCTGCCGGGTCGGGGAGTGCGACGTCGTAGACGTCGAGATCGAGCGCGTAGTGGACTGTGCCCTGATCGCCCGCGTCGACCGTGATCGCCCCTTTGTACGTGCCAGGTGGTGCCGTTTTCGGGACGTTGATTGTGAACCAGATTGGTTGGGCCGCGTACGCCGGTACGGGGATGCTGTTGACTTCGAGCAGGGGATCGCCGACGAAGTCTGGGCTCCGTGTTCCTACCGGGTCGTCAGCTACCTCCTCGAATGTCGCCGACCAGACGTGCTCACTGTGTGCGTTTTCGATCGGGACGTACCCGACGTACCGGACCTGGATATCGTCCGCCGGGATCCGGCCGCTCGTTCCGGACTCAAGGTCGCTGACCGAACACGAGAGTTCGTCGATCGGGTCGTTACTCAGGACTGCTACTTGTCCCGACACTTGTTCGTTTCGCGCCGCAATCAGCGAAAGGTTACGCTGGTCGGTGACACCGAAGTCTTGCGGGAACCGGTCAACCCGCGCAGACGAGGACGTGCCGAAGGAGCCAGTTGGTACCCACGTATTGAGACCCTCTTGGGGCATCGCCTTCTCGACGAGGAACTGCACCCACTCGGGCGTGGTGTCTCCTTTCCTCTCCAGCCCAGGCGGGCCGTCTGAACCCTGAGTAGCACTCTTCGCTGAACTCCCCTCTTCTCGATCATCGGGCCCCTGGGTTTTGCCTGTCGGTGTCACGGTGACTATTCCAGTCGCACCAGCGAGTCCTTCTAGGTACTTTCGTCGTTGCATAGTGCGTGCCAACTTATACCACATGCATATTTAAAATTTTCTTAGGGTCATGGATCCAGAACGTTCTGGTTGATCCGGTACGAGATCGGATGCCCGGGGTAATGGCAGAACAGTGGGTTCAGCTGCCGGTAGTCGAAAAGTACGCGCAGTACACTGGATAGTGAGAACGAGCGAGCGTGTTGGCTCGGCATCGACTCTCGGACACACCGCGTCCGTTACCGGGCAACGGTAGCCGTGGAGCTATCCAACACAGCCCGTTCAGTTCGCAAAAGTGCTACTGCGGGGGCTTCAGACGGTAGCAACGACCTCGATTTCGACACCGATGTCTATTGGTAACCGGACAACCTCGACGGCGCTTCGAGCGGGATACGGCGGGCTGAAGTGTTCCTCGTAGACCTCATTGATCTCGTCATAGTTGTCCATATCTCGAACGAAAACCGTCGATTTCACCACGTCATCAAGCGCCGTCCCTTCCGCTTCGAGAATCGCTTCGATATTCGCTATCGTCTGTGCGGTCTGTTCCGCAATATCCTCAGAAACGACGTCACCCGATTCCGGATCAACTGGACCCTGTCCGGAAACGTAAATGCGGTCTCCGTCGAGGATTGCTTGCGAGTAGGGGCCAATACTGGCGGGTGCATCGTCAGTTTCGATCTCTTTCATGGGTCGTAATGGCCGGTGATGGCTTCCGTTCCCATCTATTCCGGCATGTGATTATACCGCGTTCGTCGGTAAAATCATTCCGACTGACGTTCAGTAGTGGCGAACCGTTGTCGCGGCCTTATTCGTCGGCCGGAGATTCATCTGCATGATAGATTTCGTTCAGGAACGATGTCGGAAGACCACTGGTAAGCCCTCCATCAGCAACAATATTGGATCCCGTGATGAAACTCGCACGATCCGAGGCGAGGAACAGTGCGATATCAGCGATCTCTTCCGGCGTTCCGAACCGGCCGATCGGGTATTGATCCAGCCAGCGCTCCCTGGCGCTGGCTTCCTCGGCGCGTTCTTCAGTGTTCTCCATTTCGGCTTTTCGAGCCTCCGTTTCGATCGTTCCTGCTGAAATGACGTTCGACCGGATTCCATGTTTGCCGTAGTGAGTCGCGATATTCCGCGAGAGTGCAAGCAACCCACTTTTCGCCTCGGAGTATCCCGTGAGTCCGATGCCGGACAGTCCATTCACCGAGCCGAGGTGGACCATCGAGCCACCACCCGCTGCGACCATCGCCGGGAGCGTCTCTTTTGAGAGCAAGAACTGACTTTTCAGATTCAAGTTGAGCATGTGCTCGAACGTCTCCTCGTCACACCGGTGAAGTAGATTCGCCGACTCGTCAGCTCCACCCGCGTTATTCACGAGAACACGGATCGCACCGAACTCATCTATTGCCGTGTCGACGAGCTTTCGCACCGCATCGCTATCAGTTACGTCACACTCGACGGGAACGACCCGTCCCTCGTGAGCGGCAGTTAGCTCTTCGGCAACCGGGTCGACTCGGTCGTACGATCGCGAACAGATAACTACTTTTCCGCCTGCCTCCGCAAACGTCGCGGCGATTTCTCGTCCGATCCCTTTCGATGCGCCGGTGACGATTGCTGGTCTGGCTGCTAACGAGAGTTCGACCATGATGTTATCCGTTACTCCTTACTATTATCAAGGTTTCGCATACGACAAAGATCGACTCGCCCTATATTCGGTACTCTTCGACAGTTGCCATGTCGATATTGACGCCGAGGCCAGGTCCAGTCGGTACGCTCAGTGTTCCCTCATCAACTTCGAACGGTGACTCGATGACGTCGTCTTCCCATGCGTAGTAGGTCGAATCCGGTGGGAGGGTGAACCCGGGGATTCCAGTGACTGCATGCAAAATTGCTGCGGTCCGAATACCCAGGTCGAACGCACAGTGGTGTGTGAACGGAACGCCAGCGTCCTCGGCGATTGCCGCCTGCTGCCGAAGCCCGGCAATCCCGCCGGCGGGGGTGAGATCCAGCACGCCGACGTCCATTGCACCCGCTTCGATCAGGGAACGGAGGTTGTTTGGAATGTATGTGTCCTCGTTCGGGGCGATCGGTTGGCGCAGTCGTCGTCGAAGCGTCGCCAGCGATCGGTGAGCGTTCGTCCGAATGGGTTGTTCCATGTATTGGAGATAGATCCCCGTATCTTCGAGGGTCGCCCCAACCCGTACCGCCTGATCGAGCGTCCACCCCTGATTCGGATCGAGCCGGAATTCGAGTTGGCCATCTACTTCGTCATGCATGGCCTCGATGCGAGCGATATCCTCCTTCCAGTTTCGCCCGGCTTTGGTTTTGAGCACGGAGAACCCCGCTTCGAGCGCTTCACGAGCCTTGACGCGAGACTCTTCCGGCGGGAGAATCCCGAGACAGAACGCGACTTCGACGGTCCGATCCCCGACAAGGGCGGTGTCGTCGGCGTCGCGGTACCTCGCATTCGTCGGTTCGGGGGCAGTCCAGCCACCCAAAAGCTCGTAGATGGGTTTTCCAGTGGACTTGCCGACGATATCCCAACACGCCGTTTCGACCGCAGAAAAGAACAGTTCGACGTTTGTGTACTCGATGAAAAGCTGGCGGCGCAGTCGTTCGATCTCGAACGGTGACTGTCCCTCGACGAGCGGCGCGATCCCGTCCTCGATGACGGATTCGGTCGCTGCAGGCGAGAGGAAGACGCGCATCTCTCCCCAACCGGAGAGCCCTTCATCGGTGTCAACCCGGACGAGTACGCGCTCCATGGAATCGACCTGACCGTGATTGGTCACGTACGGACCGATTCCCAACTCCTCTTCGAGTGGCGTTAACGGGACATCTACAGTGAACGCCGACACACCAGTGATTTTCATGGTTTGAAGTCAGGGGGAGGTATAAAAAATCCATCGGCTGGGGCGCGCTGTGTTACGAGCGTATCGTCGAACCGATCCACTCGAGTGACCGCTCCGGAAGCAACCCGTAGTTATAGATCGAGACTCGAGGAACGCCGCTCGTACGGAGCCCGTCAATGATCTCGCCGACGGTTTCTCGATCATGAAGGGCCGGATGGCCTGGCAGAATACCGACGTGAACTGGGATGTCGACTCCCGCTTCAACCGTGTGATACGCGTCCAAGACGGCCTCCCGTGACGATTCGTACGCCGGCACGCAGTAGTAGTCGACGTGAGTCGCGAGCTTCGAGAGGTCGGCCCCGACCATCCACTCCCGCCCGGGTGACGGCATTCCGGCATAGTATCCGAGCTTGGCGTCGCCAGCAACATCTGCCAGAGCCGAAAAGAGTCCTTCGAGCGTTCGCGTGCGGACGTCAGCGTACGCGGCCACATCACGATGCTCGTCCAGCCACGCTCCAGGATCCGTCTCGTGGGAGAGTCGGTTAGCGACAATGTCGTCGAGTGTCTCCGCTACTGTCTGACGGGCGCGCTCGACATCGAGATCAGCATCAGCCATTCGAGCGTTTGCGCAACACTCCTCACAGAAGCACAGGCCGAATAGGAACTCTCCGAGTGCCCCTAATCGAACGTGGATCTTCTGATGATGCCACCCGAACCCCGTCCCATAGAAATAATCGAACGTCTCGAGTTCGATTCGGTCGAAGTGATCCCGGTCGGCGAGGTCCCGAACGATATTTGTGAGGTACGACTGGACTGGCGGCTTCGACGGACAAAGACCGAAGACCAGGTCATCACCGTGAGCGTTTTCGATCGTTAACTCTCGGTGATCCATCCCGAGACGGGAGTTATGGCACCCAACGGTCCACGAGGTGAGTGAGATCGGGTCGGGCACTGCGTCGGCGATTGTGTCGATCCAGTCGCGATCCATGCCATCGTATGGTACTGGTTCGAGTTGCCCGTACTGGTCGTCCGGATAGAAGTATGAACTGGCTCGCGCGAAGAACGTCCGCCGGTCCGGGTTATGCGGTGTAAACGCCTGTACGGTGTGGTAGTTCGTCGCGAGATTTATTTCGTCGATTCCGGCGGAAGCGAGATTCTCGGTGATACGGTCGGATCCTTCCTCGAGGAAATCCCACGGGTACATCCACGTCGCGAAGTCCATGGTGGTACAGGTTCACTGGATAGTAAAAGAGTACGGAAAGCGGAAGGGGAGCCTACTCTTTCACCGCACCGCTCGTCATTCCCGCAACGATGTACTCCTCGAGGAACGCGAACAGGATCAGGATCGGGATGATCCCGATCACCGAGACCGTGAGCATCATTCGCCAGTCGGCCTGCAGCGCACCGACCATTGAGAAGACACCCCGGGGAATGTTGAACTTGCTGTCGTCCGTGAGGAAGGTAAGGACGAAGAGGAGTCTGTTCCACGCATAGAGAAACGTGTACGTGATGCTGGCCACGAGCGCGGGCTTCGCCAGCGGGAGGATGATCTTCCAGAGAATCTCGAACTGGCTCGCACCGTCGATCCGTGCCGACTCTTCCAACTCAATCGGGATGGTTTTGAAGTAGCCGTACAACATCCAGATATTGAACGGCAGTGTAAACGCGGCTGCGGGAATAATGACGGCCAAGTAGGTGTTGTACAGGCCGAAACTCACCATCACATCGAAGAGGCCGACGATGAGGACGACCGGGGCGAACATCTGGACGACAAGGACGGACAGCAAGAACGTCTTCTTGCCAACGAAATCGTTTCGAGCGCACGAGTACGCAGCCGGAATCGCCAGTACGAGCGCCAGTGCGACCGTTGCGATGGAGATCAGGAAGCTGTTCCCGATCCACAGCAGGACGTCGGTCTGTCCCCACACAGCGAGATACGCCTCGACGGTAAACTCCTCCGGCACCAGCGTCGCCGGCGTGGAGAAGATTTCCGGTTCCGGCTTGAACGTGCTCGCGATCATCGTGTAGAACGGAAACATCATTAGCCCGAGCAGCGCCAGTAGTCCCCCGTAGATCCGGACTTTTCGAAGCCCCGTTCGGTCGTGACCGGCCATCGTCATAGGCTCTCACCTCCGCGCGTGTACAGGCGCAAGTAGAGAACTGCGAACACGAGCAAGAAGGCGAATCCGATCACGCTGTACGCAGCAGCTTCGCCGAGGCTCCCTTGGTCGAACGCGACCCGGTAGATCCAGATGACGAGCGTCGCACTCGAGTTCATCGGGCCACCCCGGGTCATCGTCCAGATCACGTCGAAGCTAACGAACGTCCAGATCGTGGCTAGCAGCGTTGCGATCAAGATGACGCTCTTCAACTGTGGGAGGGTGATGTAGCGGAACTGGTGCCACCACTCTGCGCCGTCGATCGCGGCTGCTTCATAGAGATCGTCGGGGATGGATTGCAATCCGGCGAGGAAAATGATCGCCATAAAGGGCGTCCCGATCCAGACGTCCGCCAAGACGGCACCGAACCACGCGGTCGACGGATTACCCAGAACACCGATCGGACTCGAGATGAGTCCGAGTTCTAGAAGAATCGCGTTGAGAGAGCCGTACTGGGGATGGTGGATCCACCGGAAGACGACGGCTGAAATCGCATAGGGGATCCCCCACGGGATGAGAAACGCCGTCCGGAAGAATTTTCGCCCAGCTATCTCCTGATTCAGGTGCACCGCGATGAGCAAGCCGAGGACGGTCTTCAACATCACTGAGACAGCCACCCACCGGCCCGTCTGCCAGAGCAGCTGATAGAATATTTCGCTCTGGAGGATCGTCACGTAGTGTTCTACCCCGACGTACGTTTCGACGGGCGAGTTGGTCGGAGACTGGTACAACGACAGCCTGAACGTCTCCAAGATGGGGTAGGCGACCACCGAGAGCAGGAACACTATCGCTGGGGCGATCAGCAGGTACGGCGCGTAGCTTTCCCACACTTCCGTCCGAAGCCACTCGATTCGTGAGTCGGTCGGCCGGTCGTTATATTCCTGTTTGACAGAACTCATAGAATGCGATCGTCACTCGAGGATCTCTTCGAGATCAGCCTGGGCGTCATCGAGGGCGTCTTGAGCGGATTTCTCCCCGCCCACAGCCTCTTGAATCGCCGTAACGACTCTGTTATTAAACTCGTTGAAACTCGGGATCTTCGGGCGGCTTCGCGCGTACTCCGAGGCCTCCACGAACGGCGCCCAGTTCTCGTCTTCAGTGAAGAAGTCGCGATCGGCGACCGATTCGAGGACCGGCAGGAACCCCTTGCTTTGCGAGTACTCGAAGCGCCGTTCTTCGTCGTAGTAGAACCTGAACAGGTCTCTCGCGAGATCCTCGTTCTCCGTCTGGGTGTAGATAACCAGACTGTCGACCGTGCTGAGATTGTACCGCCCTGCGGGCCCCTCTGGTACTTGGACGATCCCGTAATCGAAGTCCTGGTCGCTGTCTTCGATGTTGAGGCCGGCATAGACGTGAGCAATGACCATTCCAAGGTCGCCGTTCTCGAACAGGCGTCGAACGTCTTGCCGGGACGAGGAGAGCGGTGATGGCTGCGTGATCTCGTGGTCCTGGACGAGATCGCTGTAGAACGAAAGCGCCTCGACGCCTTCGTCGGAGTTCACCACGGGGCTGCCGTCGTCGACCAGATCGGCCCCGAACGACCAGTGATAGTGGTAGTACTGCGAGCCCGTTTCCAGCGCCGCATTTGCCGGAAGGCCGTAGGCGGATGTACTCGCGTTGTCCCGGATCTCGATCGCCGCTTCGAGCATGTCGTCCCACGTATCGAGGCCGGGATCTTCGGGGTCAAGACCCGCTTCTTCGAAGACGTCTTTATTGTAGTAGAGACATTTGTTCGATTGCGCCCACGGGGCTCCGTAGTAGTGGCCATCGTAGTAATTCGATTCGACGAGGCCCTCGTAGAATCGGTCCCCGAA
Organism: Halosolutus amylolyticus; assembly: GCF_023566055.1. NCBI lineage: Archaea > Methanobacteriati > Methanobacteriota > Halobacteria > Halobacteriales > Natrialbaceae > Halosolutus > Halosolutus amylolyticus. The sequence continues at coordinate 182,466 of NZ_JALIQP010000007.1, forward strand.
CTCGCCTTCCATCATCTCGTCGAGCGGAACGAGAGCCTCTTTCCCAGCAAACTCCGGAATCCAGCGAGCGGGGAGTCGACTCACGTCAGGCGCTTCACCGCCGTCGACTCGGGTATTGAGCGTCGACTGAGCGTTGTCCCACGTGACACTGGTAAAGTCCAGTTCGACGTCGTATTCCTCCTCAAAGGCGGCGTTGTTCTCTTCGAAGAACTCTTCGATATTATCGCCGACACCCATCGTGAGAAATTGAATATCCCCGTCACTACTCCGCGGATCGTCGCCGCCGATACAACCAGCAATAGCGACAGCCCCACCAGCACCAAATAGCGACATCATCTGCCGACGATTGATTCTACCGTCCCCATCGCCTGGGTTGTTATGCGTCATCACACCTAACGAACCAGTCCACCCATATAATTTTAACTATTAATTTGATTTCCCCTTCCAGCGGATAATATCACCGATAGATACGGTACTGCGATAGGACGGAACGACAGGAGGTCAGCGAGCCACGAAACGGCGACCGCTCTTGGAAGATCACCGTGAGTGTGTCCATACCCGGGATTTCGCCCGGGTCATACTCGTCTGTTGACGGGAGATCGGCACCTCAAGCTGCGCCGGTGATCGCCCCTACCTCTCGTGTCGGGACTGGTGTCCCCCGGCGCAGACGGACTACGCATTCTCTTCGTGGATTGCCGTGAACAGCGCCGCGAGCTCGTTGGTGATGATGTGATAGATCTGCTCGCCTTTCTCCGTGCTCGCGTATTTTGGCGCACCGATCGCCCCGGAGTCGGAGTACGCTTCGAAGGGACGGTAGACGGACAACGGGCCGCCTTCGAGGAGGTCGCTCCCGCCCCATTCGTACGGTTCGTCCCAGAGTTCAGCGTCGTACTCGCTGGGCGCGGCGACGAGGTCCGACCGCAGGTACAGCATGAGTGACGTTTCGAACTCTCCACCGTGGGCCATCCCACCGGTTTCGCTCTCGCGTAGGCTCTCGATTTCGTCGGTCGATAACTGAAAGTATGTCCCGCCGAGCACTTCGATATCGGTTCTACACCCGACAGTACTTACGACCGCGTCGATCAACGGCATATTCCCGCCGTGACCGTTCACGAACATGACGGCGTCGAACCCGTTTTCGATCCCCGTGTGCGCGATATCCTCCAGGACAGTCCGTAACTGGTCGAAATCGAGCGAGAGCGTCCCGCCGAGCGAGAGATGGTGTGGCGAGTAGCCGCTCCAGACGGGCGGCGTCACCAGAATCGGAATCTCGTCGACGACCTGTTCGGCGCCGCCGTGTGTGATCGCGTCGACGAGGAGGGTATCGGTCGAGACGGGCAAGTGGTGGCCGTGCTGTTCGATACTCCCGACAGGAACGACGAGTATCGATCCGTCGCTGTCTCCGATGGCTTGAATTTCCGCGTATGGTTTTCCAGCCCATTCACAGGTCGTGGCCCCGAGTGTTTCGTATAGCATTGGTGATCCTCACGCAGCGTCCGGTAGAGTGGTCGATTCGCTTTCAATAGGTACGCGCTGTCCAGTCGTATCGAAGAAATGGACATCGGCCGCATCGAAATCGAGCGTGACACGATCACCTCGATCTGGTCGTATCTCGTCGTCGACGCGGGCGATAATCTCGGTATCCCGTTCCTCGAGTTGCAGATAGAGGTAATTGTCGGACCCCATTGGCTCGACGACGTCGACGACGGCCTCGATATGGCCCTCGTCTTGCGTGAGCGTGAGGTCTTCCGGTCGCACGCCGAGCGTGTACTCTCCGTCGGCAACGTCGAGGGAAAGTGTCGTAGAAAACCCCTCCGCGTCGATCGTACAGCCGCCGTCGGTGGTTCCGACGGTGACGTCGAAAAAGTTCATGCTCGGCGAACCGATGAACCCGGCGACGAACTTGTTGTTCGGGCGGTGGTAACACTCCTCGGGTGGTGACACCTGCTGGAGTTCACCATCGTTGAGGATGACGATCCGATCGCCCATGGTCATCGCTTCCGTCTGGTCGTGCGTGACGTAGATCGTCGTGACGTCCAACTCCTCCTGGATGCGTTGGAGTTCTGTCCGCATCTGGGTCCGAAGCTTCGCGTCCAGGTTCGAGAGCGGTTCGTCCATCAGAAAGACGTCCGGATCGCGCACGATCGAACGTCCGAGCGCAACGCGCTGCTGCTGCCCTCCCGACAGCTGTTTGGGATACTGGTCGAGGAGTTCGGCGATTTCGAGGAGTTCGGCGACCTCTTCGACTCGGTCGTCGATGTCATCCTGACTCCATTCGTCGGCGAGATCAAGACTGAACGACATGTTCTCGCGGACGGTCATGTGCGGATACAGCGCATAATTCTGGAACACCATCGCGATATTACGGTCTTGCGGCCGAACGCCGTTGACAACCGTGTCCTCGATCTCGATCACCCCCTCTGAAATCTGTTCGAGACCGGCGATCATCCGGAGCGTCGTGGACTTTCCACAGCCGGATGGCCCGACCATGACGAGAAACTCACCGTCGTCGACCTCTAAATCGACGCCTTCGACGGCTACCACGTCGTCATATTTTTTTGTCACATCTGACAGTCGCACCTTGCTCATTGTTGCGTACACACACAGTACTATCGATACATTATAAAGGTTCGTGACGACGTGGCCGTCACCAGCCATGCCACGTCGGTGGTTACCACTGGTTTGACGATGCCAAACCTTTTGGTATCGGACCCGGACCTTCCGCTATGGGAAAGAACCGGAATCCGCGCCGGATTCAAGCCGTCGATCACGCCTTCGAGATTTTGGGGTTACTGCGCGATCACGACGGTATGACGGTCTCGGAGATAGCGAACGCGGTCGGCCTCACACCCGGCACGGTCCACACGCATCTCACGACGATGCAGGCTCACGGCGTCGTTCAGAAGACTGACGGGAAGTACCAGCTCGGGACGTACATGATTCCGTTTGGGGAAAACGTTCGGAGTAATTCTCGACTGTTCAGGGCTGGAAAAACCGAAGTCGACGACCTCGCGGCGGAAACTGGCGAATCAGTACACCTCGTCGTCGAAACCCTCGGCCGTGAAGTCCTCCTCTACGAGGAATTCGGCCAGAACGCCGTGGGAGAGGGCTTATACCTCCGAAACAAGGGATCTCCGGGACGGAATCTTCACTGCTCGGCAGCTGGGAAGGCGATACTGGCCCATATGGACGAAAAAAAGCGGGAGACGATTCTCGACGGGTACGACTTCACGCCACAAACGCCGAATACGATCACTGACGAAGACGCCCTCCGTGACGAATTGCAACAGATCCGTGAAGAGAACATCGCTCGAAACGACGAAGAACAAATCGAAGGAGTTCGGGCAGTGGGATGTCCGATTCGTCACAGCGACGAGGTTCTCGGAGCGATCAGCCTCTCCGCACCAACGAGACGGTTCGAGGGAGAGCGCTTCGCCCAGACGATCCCGGAGGTCGTGGCGAAGACTGCTAATATTATCGAGGTTGAATTTCAGACCCAATAAAATATCACGGCCTCAGGAAACCGTTTGCAGTGCACAGAACGTTTATTTGATGGTGTCAAAGATTTCGAGGTCAGGACTAGCTTTCGGTGCACGGGTATTTAATATATTATCATCTGATATTGGATGTGTCGTGAGAGCACGATCATCGGTTCCCTCCTCTTTGACGCTGTCAAATCATACGGAGGGGAAATACCCATTCAAAAAGGCTGGACTGGAGAACCTGCGATGTTTTCCCGAAAGGTTGGGTAGTTCAGAGAGAGGGCCCCATCTTTTACAACTGTACACATGTAACTCCCTCCTCTACTATTCTACCAAATATATTTCATCTATGAAATATAGTATCTTGTCCCATATATGCTCAAATTGATATTAGTCGGGCCGTATTCGAAGGTCGCTCCGGCACACTTGCTGAAAGCGATGGCAGCAGAGACCTGCCGAAGTTGAAACCCGTGCCACTGGAGCGACAGTGGTGATCGGGCGCATCGGAAACGAGAAAGAGGGCGATTCTGGTGCCGTGATTTGGAGTGCGACCCAAACAAAAATCAGCGTATTTCGGCAGTATCACCCCGAAGAGACGCGTTGTGATGAGAATCTGTAGTTCAAAGTGTAATAGCAACGTTCCGTTCAGTACTGGTTCTCGAACGGAAATCGCTTCGACTTCGATGTCGTCTGTACCGAACCGTTTGTCCGGACGCATCCGTGGGCTTGAGTCGCTTGATAGCAAACCTTTCTGATATAGAATCAATTTATGTGGCTGACACTATTGTGTGTTGGGGTCGGTACGTCGCAGTCGTCGTGGTACTGGCGGGCGTCGTGATCGATCGATAGTTCGTCCAGCGCGTAGGGTGAGTCGGCGTCTTCGGGTTGCTTTCGGCGGTCGGCACCTGCCCGGGCTGACCATAGATCACCGCATTTGAGGCGAGCACGACGAGCGGCAGTTCGGCGGGACCGACGCGAGGCACAGGCTTCCGTTCTGGGCCTTCTCCTGGTTCTGGGTGCTCTCTTGAGAGCGACCGGTGACACAAACGATCGCGATGCGGATGAGGAGGGAGGAACCGCCGCCCGACGCCGGGAAAGTGCCGCCACCGGCCATACCCGACGGAGCCGAGCGAGACGACGGGGACGCAACGAGGGTGCCGTGCGACCCTGGCCAGTACCCTAACTGTGGGACCGCCAACGATTCCAGTTACACGCACTGTGGGGAGTGCGTCATCCGGCTACAGGGATCGGCGGCTCCCAGTGTGGTCGGGAGACGAGCGGTGTCGCGGTCCCGGTACCGCGGCTGTGGTCTGGATTGTGGCCGCTCCCGCTGTCGAGTGAGCGCGGGGGTGGGTCCTGGTGTGTCCCGCATCGCGTCACAGGCTCCTGGGAGCAGCGATCCGATACGTTCTTTGCTGACACGCCACTACCGCTGGCAACCGCGATCGCATGAGCAAGTACGACGATCTGTTCGCCGCGACGGCACCGGACGAGAGCGTCTTCGCCGACAAAGCCGTCCTCGACCCACTGGCCGAGCCCGCCGAAATCTACGCCCGCGAGAGCCAGGAACGCGAATTGGCGACCATCCTGAACGGCGTCCACGAGGGGTATCTGCCGCCGACGGTGTCGATCTACGGCCCGCCCGGTACCGGGAAGACGCTCACGACGCGGCGGGTCTGCCGGGAGTTCGCGGCGCGCCACGACGCCGTGGCCGTCGAGTACGTCAACATGAAGGAGTGCCGGACGCTCTTTTCGGCGGCCAACGAGATCCTCTTCGAACTCACGGGCGAGCGCAAGAAAGCCTACGCCGGGCTCGACGGCGTCTTCGCCGCGATCTGGGCCGCCCTGGCCGACTACCCCGCCTGGACCGTCCTGCTCTTGGACGAGATCGATCACCTCCGCCAGGACGTGAACTACGATCCGAACGACTTCTTCTACCGGCTGCTCCGCGGCGAAGGCAAACGCAAACGCGGCATCGACCTCTCGTTATGGCTCCTGAGCAACGAGTTGCTCGAGGTCGATCTGCGGCTGGAGAGCCGCGTCGATCGCGCTCCTCCGTGCTGGGGAGGCAGATCCAGACGCTATCCGTGCGCAGTCCGATCGGCTCCAGCAGGCACTGGACGATGCCAGCCCCGAAGTCCGGGCGAACGTCTGTGCGCTCGTTGCGAGCTCCGAAGCGCCGGTGCCTATCGAAAAGTTGCGTGAACTACGGGAGGACGATCTCGATGAGACGGTCAAAGATCGCGCTTCGTGGGCGATCCAGCGGTTGTCGTAGAATCGCCAGAGAACCGATCTGTTCGCACACCCGTACGCGATTCCAGCTGATTACTCTGCTATCTCTTCGTATTTATCGAGGATCGCAAGACCCCGCTCCAAGAGCGGCTCAATCGTGGGGCTCCAACAGTCGCACTTCAGCCGCTTGTCGTGCCAATCCTGTCCGCCTTTTCCTCGCCAGACGCCGTACAGCGTTACCTTCGGGAGTTCCGGAACGCCGAACGGGATGGCCAGAATGTATAGGGTATCGCGAATGTCGGACCAGGAACCATCGAGCGTGGTCGGGGAGTCGATCAGCAGGAGATTACCAGAAATTTGTCGGTATCAAAGACCATGGCGAGTCCCGACGACGTTTTTTGCCCTGGGATCATGCACAGGATACCCTTGGGGACTTCTCTTAATTTCGGATAATATAATTTATCCCTACATTCTTGGGAAGTTGGGGAGATATTTTTAATGTCTGTAGTCGCAATTTCCAGATGTACAAATGCCGGCCGCCGCAGGACTTTCAAATTTCATCGAAGGTAGTGAAGAGTATCTGTCTGATCAGAGTTCGGAAACTTGGGATTCTCATCAACCACAGGCTTGGCCTGCCGAGACGGGTAGAGAATCCGAGATAGATGTCTCCACTGCTGTCCAGTCGAATTGTCAATCCCAGACAGAAAACAGGTACCCGGAAAACTGGGATATTTTACGCCGACAAGCATACAAACGCGACGAATACCGGTGTCGAAACTGCGGGGCCGGTGGAGGGCCCCATGGCAATGTTGAGTTACATGCGCACCATATTGTTCCTCTTTCGTGTGGCGGAACCAACGCTCTTAGTAACCTCTCAACGCTTTGCTCAACGTGTCACGGACTCATTCACGATCATATGGATTAGATCGGAATTTCGGAAACGACCCAACGAAGTCTATATCGCTTTCGTCCGACGGATCTCGTATGTCGCCAGAGGAACCCCAAGCTGTCCTCCACGACTACCTCGAGGATATCGACCGTATCCCCCAGCGATTAGCACACAAACACAGCTGTAGGTCATCTGTAGTCGGCTTCCGTCGACAAGGATGAGAGGTCTTTCCTCACGAGACAGATACACCGGCAACCTACGAGATCGATCGAAGTGGGCAGGTGCACCAGATTGGAATTGTCTGGAGGCAACGTGATCTCGAAGAGTAGGTCCACTACGCCATCATTATCTCGACCAAGTGAACCCTCTCTATTGACTTCTACCTCCCGAGATTGACTTCACGAGCTATCTGTAAGAGATCGTTCTTCTCTCGAGGACTTTGCTTGAGAGGCCTTCTATATCGTCTTCTGGTTGTACGCCTTGTGGCTAACTAGATTGAGAGCGATTGCTAATGACGCAACGATCCACCATTCTGGACCAAAAGCAAATCCCCATGCAAAAGAGGCTAGTATACCCACCAAGCCGAGTAATTGGCATATCATGGCTATCCATGACTCCAATGACTTTGCCGGGATGATTAGCAGCAGACCAGGAAGCCCCGGCATGAGTGACAGTGCAACCAAGACAGTAATCCAATCAAGGACATGCCAACTGGGAGTCGCTATATGATATAGTGTTACCGCCTGATTCACCACAATAGCCAAATAAATAATAAGAAGAAGATATCCGAGAAGCTCATACTCTCTCGTATCCATCTCGATCTGTTCAGAAGTCGATCTCAGCGTCGATCTTCGGAAGATCGTTCTTCTTCCGCCAACACGGAATGCAGTCGCCCTTTTGGAGATACGTTGGTGGATAGAGCCTCTCGCATGACGTACACCGGCCTTCGACAATTTGCGCCCTATCGGCACCTACTTCTTCTGCTACTCGTTTGTCGATCTCCATTGTCCGCTCCATGACGTCCTCCATCCTCAGCATCCGTCTAGTGAACTCATCCATAGTAGACCTATTCAGATCTGTTCAATAAATAGCTGACCTATCGGTATCAAGTCAGACAGACTGAGAGCCCGCTCTCCACTCGATCGCCCCCATCACACGGCCAATCTCGGGGCAGATGGGTCTGGTGGGCAAGACGGGTCTCTCCCGACGAAAAGTCTTGACAGACTCTCGGGGGCGGTTTCGCTGAACCAAATTTGGTACCACGGCTACCCCAACGAAATCCATCTGTTTATCTGCAAGAAATACTCATCAGACGTGGTCTACTACGCGATCAAGGTCTATGAGGCAGACGACCCGCTATCGATCCTACAGAAGAGAGGGTTCGCGCAAGGCCGCGTCCTCGAGTGTCTGTCCTACTTGAAACTGATCCACGGAGACGATCTGTCCAGTGAATAGGTCTGGTCTCCCGAAGATGTATAGTCGAACTATGGATAAGGATACAATATTTCATCTTCGCCGATGTTACTAAGTCGCAATCATACCATCGATATATTATGTCGGAAGATGACCGGAGCTCGCCGGAGATGCTGGGACTGCTTCGGGAAGTGCGAGACAACAGTACGAATATTTTCGAGATATTGGACCTTGAGGATCACGAGAAGCGATTAACCCGATATCTGGCGTGGCTCTTGAATCCTGACGCGAGCCACGATGCAGACACCATCTTTCTGGAATCATTCTTGGCCTGTTTTGAACTCGAGCTGAATGGCCAAAACGTCGATATTCGGTATTTGGAGACGTTCGATACTGCTGATTACGGCCAGAAGGAAGTTGATATAGTTATCGAGACTGAGATCCAAGTGATTGGAGTCGAGATCAAGACTACTCACACCGAACACCGGAGAAAGTTCGAGGAGGAGGCCGCAACACTCGAAGAATATGGACATGAAAACGAGAAGGGGATAGTAGAGATGCTCTATCTCCCTCATCTCGAGTCAGAGAAGCGGAAAGCCGAATTTGCTGATCGTGTTGCCACCTGGGGTGCGGTTCTTGCCGCCCTCAATGACCACCGAGGTGAGTTGAAAACGCCTCATGAGATCGCGTTATTTGACGACTTCAGGACGAACATCGAAGACCACGTAATCAAGAAGAACGTATCCTTTTCCAAGAAGACAGAGTTCTATCTGAAGTATAAGGACTATCTGAAGGACTTCGAGATCGATGTCGGCCCGGACAGTTTCAGAAACGATCGTAAGGAAATCTACAACCACCTTTGGAACTGGTACACTGAGAACTACGAGACATGGAATGGGCAATTCAACCGATCTCGTAAGTTCAGCAAGAACACACGATACGTCCGGCTCTACAAGGACAGTTGGCATCTGAGCGAAGAGAACAGTGGTCGACCGGAAATCACTCTGGAAATCCAGGGGACTGAGAACCGATTGAGTTGGTACGATGGCTATGGTCCTGAGGGAGAATACCGTCCAACCGCCCCCCACTTTGAGATGACGGTCGCACTAAATGACGACTCAGAAGACCAAACACGCCGAACACAGTATCTCGATTATCTCGGCGAAGAAGAGAGGGACGCGTTGGAAAATGCCGGGTTTAGACATATCGGCGAGTGGTTGGAAGAGCTGGGGTCAGAGGCGTCCTACAACAGGTTCCATATGTTCTCCAAGATTGTCAAAATCGACTTCGATAGGCCAAATCATACAGTAGAAGGACTGAAGAACGGTCTAGGTGCCTTTGTGGCACTGGAGGATTCGATCGACAACTTCGCGAGCAATTACCAACCCTGAGCCCCTGCAACTAGTGGCAAATCCTTGGCGCCCGTATTCCCTAGTATGGAGGCGCTTTGAGGAATTAGAGTATTTGTTGGATATGCACCTGAACCAGGTAGGGTGTTCTATGTACCGTTCGACGATGCTGGGTCATCTTAAGCGGTGACGTTTATTCCACGGGATCAATTGAGCGATATCAATGCCGAGCGGGCAAATTTAGCTGATCATCTGATAAGGAAGCTTCCTTGTCCTGTGGTCCGTCAAACTCAACCGATCTAGTTAGGCAGTCCTCACAATTTATCGGTAAACATCATCGCTAGCCCGATCAGAAACATCAACGTCAGAAATGAGCCGAGTTCGGCGAACGGAGCCGGGATAAGATGGGAAATAATCCCGGGGACGCCGAACCAGAGCACAAACCCGACGACAACAACTCCGAAGGTGTACTTGACGTTCCAGTACTTTGCTTTCGTATAGATTCCAAGAAGAATGACCCCAGTTAGGCCAACATAGATCATCCCTGCTTCTTGTCCACCATAGACCACTCTCATCACCCCAACGAGTACCAAGAGCGCAACGGACGGGATGGCGAATTCTTCGATCGCTCGTGAGATTCCATCGAAGAGTGAGGGGGCAGCCATACAGACAATATGTACCCTATTCTAATAAGTCTGTTAGTGGTAAGGTAATGAAAATCGTACAGTCAATACCGACTACAAGAAGTGTCTTGAGGTTATACGGGACGTATCGATTCTTGAGACCCACAGAATCCATATCTGAATAGATACTAATCGAAGTTGGGTTGGTAGTTCGGATAGAAAATGTGCTGGCGACTTTGCCCCAGGCCTTGCTTGTCATCGGATAGAAACGTGATTCGGTGGAAGTAGTTTAATTCATCAGCTATTGTCTCGACTGCGTCTTGCTGGTTGAGTGTGTCCAGTTTGAACTCTCTCGTCAATATTATCCGTGAGAGTCCCCTCGCGTCTGTTTCCCGAGTCAACATTCTCTCGAACTCATCAATGTCTCCTAGGTATTCACGAACTTCTTCAGCGCTTTTCAACCGATATCGTTCCCGAAGTGTTCCTGTGCCCTCCAGTATCTCAAACTCCTCTTCAGACCACAATTCGGCGATCTCATCGCTGTGACGCTCGAAGGAGTCCCTGTGATCTGGGTTTTTGGATGGGCGGATCTGGTATCCGACTCGGATCAGACCTTTCGGACGACGAAGTAGAACAAACAGGTGGGGTTTCTCTCGTCCAGTCGGTTGTCCCTCTAGATTGAAGGCATACCACAGTGAGGGCTTGTTGTACTTCCACGTCTTGCTGAGGAGGTTGTCAGATTGACCACCGTAATGGTGTAGGTCATCAAATTCTAATGAGTTAGATATATGAGAACAAACGTCTTTGACAAGCCGTGAGAAATTTTCATAGAGTCGATCTGTCTCTTGATATCCCTCGATACACTCTTCTGATGTTGTCTCGAACCCCCGAAAATGAGCGTTTCCTTCTTGACGAAGCATCTCAACCGTCTCGGAGACTAGACTTTCACCGATTGAACTGAATTGATCTTCACTGAGTTGTTGCGACAGTGATCGTTGGATGTGTTTCCACGATATCCAGTAAACATCGATATTGAGATCATCCAAGTATGATGGACGAGACGGATGTGCCGTCAGAAGAACGATGTAGTTTTCTCCCTCTCGATGTTGTTCGAGTTCGTTGTACTCGTTTTTGAGTTGCTCTGTTGGCTCTTGCTGTCTGCGTTTTGCTTCTATAAGCACAGTCTGGCCATCAGCATCGTCAATGAGGACATCTGGCTCCTTCGATCCGGTTGGAAACGTTTCGTGAAGTGTGTATTCTAACTCGCCAGTGAGAACAATCCCGATGTCCTTGAAGATGTGATTAACGTGTTCGGTCGGTAAGTGCCGAAGCGTACCCCCGAACACCTTCGTTGTCATGTGGTCTTCATTCTCAAATTCACCAACCATAACTTCTGCATTTCTAACCAATAGTCAAGTAGTTATGGAACTTGGTAGGCTCGTCAAGTGAGATAGAGTCGCTTCCGTTCTGACCCACATCTGTCTGCTTGTTAGTGAGAGATCAAAAACAGAAAGTGGGTATCGCAACCTGATAATAGCACAAACGACTGCGGTTACCCAAAGTATAGTAAATATGAGGGTTAGTTTCGTATGGCTAATCATGACACAGACTACCCAAAGGGGCACGGGAGCAATGGCCAAGAACCAGACCACAGTCTACGATCCAGAGAATCCACCCAGCATTACGATTATAAAGACGATCGCTGAACAGGAAGGCGTCGATTCGACAGAACTCGATCTCAGACTCTACGACTATCTCAATCCAGACGCACTCGATAACGTGATGGAGTCAAACGAGGTCGAGGTCACAGTCTCAATTGTCGAATATGATATTCAGGTCGTTGATTCCGATATAATATGTATTCTCGAGTGAATTGTAATAAATCACTCTTCACTGTATTAGGCCGTGTTTAGACGCAGAAACAATCGGCTCTCACGCGTTGTTCTCTACATACGAAACTGGACCGTGAGGTGGTTATCACCGTATTCTGGTTAGACGAAGGGACTCCTGACTCGTCCATTCAGGGGCATCTAAACAAGGCCCTGTATTATAAAGAACTGCTGGAGGACGGCAAGGTTTCCCATACCTGATAATGAACTGTCTTTATATTTAAAAGCGGGTAGGACGTGACGTTGTTGCGCCATACATAGTAATAGCAAGCATGGCGTTGTAGAACAGATCGCTAGCAATCTCGGAATAGCTGAATGATCTGCCTATAAGCTCTATCAGCAGATGTACGAAGGTGTTCGCGTTGTGTTTTGTGCACCTGAACAGGGTGCAGGCACGTCAGAGAAGCTGCCTGCGTGAAAACTCAATGAAACAGCGAACGACACCTACTCCAAAACATCGAAAGACAGCGTGTTTGAATCCAGCATGCGAAAACCTAACATCGACAGTGTACTGCTCGCCAGCCTGTGCGATTTCCCACCAGGATCAGGTTCGACTCGAGATCAAGAAGGTCCAATCATGATTCTCGAGGTCCAGCAGACTCGAGGACACCACGTTGTACTCGGCGTCGACGAAGAGTTCTGCGAGACAGTTGTCTCGGCCTGTGAGCTTCGAGGAGAGTGGTTTGAAACACACGGTGACAACGAGATCGGCAATCGACTCGATGCAATCGCAACGATCTGGATGGTCGGACGTCGGCATGGGCGTGTCCACACTCGAGCTGCATGGCTGGCTCTTGCTGCTGACGCCTGTGAATGGTACGCTCAATCCCTGCAAAGAACTCGAGAGTATGAACTTGTTCGTCGAGCGAAAGATGCTCGTCGTCACCTCAAAAGTGTGCTCCGGGAGCATCAACGGATGAACGGTCGCAACTACCAACTCAGAACGAGAAGGTAGTCTCACTGCCTCGGGGTGCTAATAGCGGAAATACTGGAAACAGTGGTGCCTCTTGGTGGTACTCGAGTTACCCCACATGAGATTGAAATTTCATTTGTGGGGCAACCCACACCAAGATTGTCTCCATTGGAATCCTATCGCTTGTCTGTACTGGTTTTGCCGCTAACTATCGACGAATTAGCTATAGTTAACCAACGAAAGACAGTTCGCCCAGCGTATGTTGGTTAATCACATCGATTGAATAGACCTCATGCGCAATTTGAACCACTGGAGGGAGACTATAAGCAGATCTCTACCAATTTGTTCCTGGAACATCCCCTAGAAAACGCACCCCTATCGACTTGTTTTTCGCAATTTGCGATCAGACACCACCGATTCAATCGTAACGAAATTAGTGATTCCTCCGCCACACGAGACTACACAGAAGCATAGCAAGAGACACAGAGAGACACCACCCATTCAAACGTTTTCACCGGAAAAACACTCTGGATGTCAGTCCGACACCCACCACCTATTCAAACGTTTGGAGTAGATAGGCGCGCTTTCGTAACGGTTCTCATTTAAATCCATCCTCAAAAAAGGATATTAGATAGAACACACCACCCATTCAATCGTTACTAGGGTACTAGCAGTGCGGATTTGGTTATCACCGATCTATAATAAATCTAGCCCAGTCACTAGACCCTCATTCGACGAAATGCCAGTAGTGAGGTTCTCTCTCGCCATAAAACGATTGAATCAGTGGTGTCTCTCTCCTCTACTATCGATCGAAACGAACGAATCGTTCGTAACGTTCGCACCGGTGGTTTTATTGAAGAGGTAGAGAGTTAACAACTCATGACACTATTCGAGCGATCTGAGGCGATCTTTGAGGATGAAAACATCCTCCACGACGACTATCAGCCCGAATCGCTCGAGGAACGAGACGAGGAACTCGAACAATATACTGCATATCTCCAACCCGTCATCAACGGTTCACAGCCTCGAAACATCTTCCTCTATGGGAAGACGGGTGTCGGGAAAACAGCCGTCACGAAGTATCTCCTTCACCATCTCGAGGAAGATGCTAAACAGTACGATGACCTCACAGTGACGACGGTCTATCTCAACTGTGAAGATCTGACCAGTAGTTACCGGGTTGCTGTTGAACTCGTCAATACACTTCGTGACCCATCCGAGCAAATCAGTCGCACTGGCTATCCGCTGAATGCCGTCTATGAAAAGCTGTGGGCAGAACTCGATCAGATCGGTGGAACAGTCCTGATCGTCCTGGACGAAGTCGACTACATCGGCGATGACGACTCGATTCTCTATCAGCTTCCACGTGCACGTAGTAACGAAAAAATCGAACACGCTCGTATCGGGATCATCGGTATCAGCAACGACTTCAAATATCGTGAGAAGCTCGATCCACGCGTCGAGGATACCCTCTGCGAACGCGAACTCCACTTTCCACCATACGACGCAAACGAGCTCCAGAATATCCTTGAAAAGCGAGCAGCGCTAGCGTTCAAAGACGAGATTCTCGAGGGTGATGTCGTCCCACTGTGTGCAGCGTTTGCTGCACAGGATAAGGGCAGTGCCCGCCAAGGGCTTGATCTGCTTCTCGAGGCAGGGGACCTAGCCCGCCGGCGAAACGATCCAGTCGTTACCGAAGATCACGTTCGCGAAGCAAAGCAACTGCTCGAGAAGCAACGAATTGAAGAGAGCATGAAGGAGCTGACCTCCCACGGACACCTCACACTCCTAGCTGTGGTTACCTCTACGATTGCCGATTCCTCGCAAGCCCCGTTCCAGAAACAACAGCTCTATGAGCAGTATCATGACCTCGCAGTTGCAACCAACCGCGACCCTCTCGGTGGAAGAGCCTTCCATAATCATCTCGCTGAACTCTCAATGCTCGGTATCCTCGATCGAACGAAGCGAAACGAAGGCAGAGGTGGTGGGATCTATTACGAATACGAAATTGACGTACCGATCGATGCGGCTCTTTCGACGCTTGAGAATTTACATATGAGTGGTGAGCTGGATCTGGAATCGCTTCGCCAGAACGCTGAAGACCAGGACTTTCTGTAACCTACTGGGTTGATCAGAGGTCGGCCCACACACCACCTGTTCAAACGTTTCTTGCGCAGGCTAGCAGTGACTTTCAATGTCGTTACCCCACGTATTTGGTAGAATAGGTTTCGTGGGGTAACTCTTAACTCGCTCAGAAAAACTCCGCTCCTTTCGAAACTGGACCTCAACAGCAGACGCTACAAGTCCTTTTTTGTGCGCCAGCAGGCGTGAGGCGCAACTCAACGTGCCTTGAGATCACTGATGAGTACAGATCACCCACTCCAGAACGAGACGCATCGAGAATACCAACTCAAGCAGAAGGACACGAGCGACCGGGACCGCAGCTATCCAGGTGATGTTGCCCGCCTACACGGGCATGAACTCGTGGCCATTGACGAGTGGCTGCCAGGGAAAGCCCCAACACCGTACGATATCGATCTCACCGATGGCTACGAATACCGTACACGCTACTGGCGTTGCAGAAAGTGCGGACAAGAGCGCAACCGCCGCAACGAATTCTCTACCCTCTGTGAAGAACCACAGCCACCCACTGCACTCGAGGCAGGTAAATACTCGATCGACGAGCCACGGACCCGTCGTGCACTCACCGAAAATATGGACGTTCGATTCGGCCAACGAGGACCTGTCTACGACGTTTTCAGTGAAAGCGGGAGTACGTACGTAGTCGACGTCGAAAAAGAGACGTGCACCTGTCCTGATTTCGAACAGCGCCAACCAGATGGTGGCTGCAAGCATCTCCGACGTGTCGACCTCGAGATCCGCACAGGACTCATCTCGGCTCCAGACGGGACCTTCATTCGATAACTAAGACTCCTGGAATACTCGCTCGAGACGGTTTATGACCCCGAAAGGGGTAACGGGGCAAACAGACAGTTGCCTCGTCGGAGCAAGATGGCTACAAACGAGATATTCAGCAGTCGTTTCAGTCAGGAGACAGAGCAAACAACGCGATCGACGACGTCGTGCCCTGAGTGCGGTGGAGACCTACTCCCAGCAAACCACGAAACATGCTGTCGAGAGTGTGGCTTGATCGTTGATGAAGACCACCTCGATTACGGACCCGAGTGGTTCGACTCACCTGAGAACTCGAGCCGGCGCCGAACTGGTACTCCGCTCACAGCAGGCCGACACGACCGCGGACTGTCGACTGTGATCGGATGGCAGAAAGATGGGCAAGGGAACACAATCCCCGGTCGAAAACGGAGTCAACTCAACCGCCTTCGGCGGGAGCATCGCCGCAGCCAGTGGCGAACGAAGCGTGAACGAAATCTTGGATACAGTCTCGGCGAAGTCCGTCGGATCGTAAGTGCGCTCGAGTTACCGGACTCACTGTGCGAACAGGCGTGTATGCTCTTTCGGCGTGCCCAAGGAGAAGACCTCTGTCAGGGACGGTCACTCGAGGGGGTTGCAGCAGCGAGCGTATACGCAGTGTGTCGATGCAATGGACTCGGACGGACCCTCGAGGAGATCAGTCAGCTGGCGACGTGCTCACGGTTAGACCTCGAGTGTGCGTACTCGGCGATGGACACCGAACTTGAGCTTCCAACGACGATTCCACGGCCACAGAATTCCCTCCCGCAACTCGCTGCCACACTCGGGGTTCCAGATGAGGTTCGACACCGAGCACTCGAGTTGGCAACGCTCGCAGAAGATGCTGGGATTACAAGTGGACGTCGTCCCCGAGGCTTCGTTGCAACCTGTCTGTACCGAGCCAGCCACGAGTTCGGCTACGGGCTCTCACAGCAAGAGGTTGCAGACTGTGCAGACACGTCGACGGCGACGATTCGAGCCCATCGTGACCGTTTGCGCGAGGTCCTCGAGGACCAGGAATAGTTACCCCACGAGGTCGAAAGAGAAGGCGGTGTGGGGTAACCCATACACAAAGCAAGACAACCGCCTCAGAATTCGTTGACCGGTCTCGGATTTAAATAGGAAAACGCGGCCAACGAAGAGTACGACGATGGATCAAAGAGAGCACGATCGCCACGAACTTCGGCCGCTCGGAGAGGCATTTCCCGGTGTGGATCCCGCCCTCGAGGAAAAACGAGACCGTAATTTCCGTACCAGGCGGGTGAGGTATGGAAGCAGAGAAATCGAAGAACTCGAATCGGAGTCGCGCTGTCGCTCGTGTGGTGCATCGATTCCATCGGACCAGACAAAATGCTAGTTCTGTCTGAGCGAGCATATCGAGCCGATCGAGGACGATCACCCGGAACCGCGCGAACTTCGGTGCCAGTACTGTGGCGGCTTCGCCGGCCACGGTTAGCGTGACATGGAGTACTTCGGTACCTGCCGCTGTGCGGGCGAACACTGCCGATCGTGGCTGTTTTCACTCGAAACGAGGTGTCCCCACTAACGTGTGTAGGGGTGACTGCTATTCTCGCCCGCTGTAAGTCCACAGATGCAGTTGGACTTGTGGGTAGTGGCGATCGGATAGGGTCGGTACACTCGTCCCGCTTCTTCATAATCCCCGTCAGATCGCGGCTGCCAGTCTCTTGGCGGCCGGATCGCCACCACAATCGCTATAAAGCGCGATCAGAAGCTCTGCCGTGTCACCGTGACGCCGGCCGCGATCGCGGGCGAAGGGACGATCGCGTGGCGGTTCATCCCAACCGTGTCGCAATCAGAAGCGATTCTGTGGCCGTCGAACGTCCTGCGCAAGTACATCACTGCCACTATTCGAATCCAGAACGATCGGTAGCGAACTCCCGAGGCATATTCTACCCGATCGAGCACGGCCGACGCATGCTGTTCCCTCACGCTGGAAACCGACTCCAGGCGCCTCCGGTCGTGCGTCACTATAGCACATTTGTATCGGCAGCCTAATTCTCACTTGCTGGGAGCGTGTTCGACGATTGATGTGCAACACGGTCACACACTCGGATGTCGTGTGCACCCCAGCACGCGATGAGGAGAAACGCATCGTAGCTCACAACACCAATTCAGCACCCTTCCCACCGCGGCACCGTGACGCCGAGGGTTCAGCCCCACCGCCACCGTACCATCTTACCCTCGTGACGTTTTCCTCACCTACTCTCGAGCCCACTCGAGTACGGCCTTCGTCCACTTTTCACCCACGCACGGTACCGACTCCAGGCGCGCTCGATCGCCGTCCCGCAGCTCGTCCAACAACTCGTACTCATGGGCGATCGCTCCGAGCCGATCCCGGGGACGGACTCAACGTCGGCGCGGATCTGTGCGTTCCGATCGTCGACGTGGAACGCAACGCGGCGCTCAAACTCCGTCTTGTCGATCTCCCCGCGGGCGTACTTTTCGCGAGCCTCAATGATCAGGGCCAGGTCCGAGGAGAGGCGATTGCGCCACCCGCGGTGCAGAGTGACGACGGCCTCGACAATGAACCCCATGAAATGTTGGACGTCGCACCGGATGGTTCCGGTGACGTCGTTGAGGCCGCTTATCGGGCGACGTGCGAGGAAGTACACCCCGACATAGGCGGCGGTCAAGAGACGAGCCTGGCACTGAAGCAGGCCAATGAACTGATGCTCGAAAGCCGGGGATGAATCCCCTGGCAGGGTGCCGAACTCCAAATCTTGGTCGGTGGGTAACTGTTCTGGGCCCCTATGATGAAGGTGAGCGGTGCGAACACTGGAATTAGCGAGTATCTCTGGCAGGATACGCCATCATTCCAGTGCAGGTGTGTATTCAATTGCGAATTTTATAAACTCCTAGGTGAATGTCAACAGTTGCCGCAACACACCATGGCGTTACACGAGACAGCAAATGTCATAGAACAATTCGCATAGCGTTTCTTTTACACTATTTGGGATGAACTATCCATTCACTACGCATGCGAATAGACCAGTCTCCACTCGTATTCGGGATTATTATGTGATGTGGGGTTTCTTATACGGGGTTTTACTTATCAATGAATCACAGAAAACTTATCTCAGCCCGTTTAGCTGAATTGAGGCGCTAAGCCCCCTTTCTCAGCGAGCGCCGACCGAAGGGAAGGCGCGAGCAGGGAGGGGATACAGCGCCGCACGATTCTCATATATGATTCGGTGGCAGGCCCACAGACCCACGCAACCGCAGCATTTTTGCAGTGGGGTAGCATAGTATTTGCTGAACCCAATGGAGTATGACCTCGAGTCGGGAGCGCACTCGACGTATTCCCTGCACTATCACCTAATACTCACGACGAAGTATCGGCGCGGAGTGCTAACCGAGGAGCGAACCCAATTCATCCACGAGGTCATCAGCGGGTTCACGGACAACTACGGTGTCGAACTGACGAACCTCGACGGCGAGGACGACCACGTACACATCCTATTCAGAGCGAAACCAACCACCGACCTCGCGAAGTTCATCAATACGGTCAAGGGCGCAACCGCCCGCCGTATCCGCAACGAGTACGCGGACGAACTCAAGACTGATCTGTGGGGTGACTCGTTTTGGAACGACTCGTACTGCCTCATCTCGACGGGGCAGGTGTCGTTGGATGTGCTGATGCAGTACGTCGAGAACCAACGCGAGTAGCGCCATGTACTACGCCTACAAGTACCGTCTCAAGCTGTCCGACGCCCACCGAGAGGAGTTGGACCGCCACCGAGACATTTGTAGGCAGTTGTACAACCACACGCTCTACCGCCTCAACGAGTACCAAGACGAATACGGCGAACTGCCGTCCATGACCACGCTACGGTCGGAGCTACCCGATCTCAAAAAGTGGTGGGACGACCTCTCGGACGTGTACTCGAAGGTTCTCCAAACCGTCGTAGAACGTCTGTTCGACAACCTCAAAGCTCTCTCCAAACTCAAGGAGAACGGCTACGGCGTCGGTCACCTCAAGTGGAAGCCGCCACGGGAGTTTCGAAGTTTTACGTACAGTCAGTCTGGCTTCAAGCTCGACAAGAAGGGCGGTCAAACTGTGCTGTCACTCTCGAAACTCGCGGAGATACCGATTCGGCTCCACCGCGCCATCCCCGACGACGCCAAACTCAAGCAGGTCACGGTCAAGAAGGAACCGACGGGCGAGTGGTTCGCTACGTTCGGGGTCCAAATGGACCGCGAACCGCCCGAACCGCCCGAGAATCCTGAGAAGTGCGTCGGAATCGACGTAGGGATTCTCAAGTACGCACACGATACGGACGGCACGGCGGTCGGGTCGCTCGACCTTTCGAACGAACATGAACGCTTGGAGCGCGAGCAACGGAAGCTCTCGCGGAAGCAACACGGCTCGAACAACTGGGAGAAACAACGGCGGCGCGTCGCGGAGTGTCACGCCAACCTCCGACGGAAGCGCCGCGACTTTTTGCACAAGCTCTCGGCGTACTACGCTCGGGAGTACGACCTCGTGGCAGTCGAAGACCTGAACGTGAAGGGGATGATGGAATCGCCGTCGAACAGCCGCAATACAGCGTCTGCCGCGTGGCGAACGTTCCTCTCGTTGCTCGAATACAAGTGCGAGCGCGAGGGGACACACTTCGTGGCGGTCAACCCGAGAGGGACGACCAAGGAGTGCGCGTCCTGCGGCGTTTCGACGGAGAAGCCGTTGTGGGTCCGTGAACACTCCTGTCCCGCCTGCGGGTTTGAGGCAGACAGGGACGCGAACGCGGCGTGGGACATTCTTTCTCGCGGCCTCGAAGACGTAGGAGTGGGATACTCCGAATCAACGCCTGTGGAGTCTGCGCTCCCTGTGGATGCGTCTGTATCTGCAAAGCGCGTCGTGGAAACAGGAAGCCCTACCCTCAAGGACCGAACGGCGTCACCCGTGAGCGAGTAGGGTAGGGTAGTTCACAGCAACGGATGTCCGGGTGGAGTGTGGGGGAAGAACTCTGGCAACCCAGTACGAATATGGGGGATGAACCCGGACAACGGTTGTTCATTCCGAGTCCATATGAAGGTCAGCATGATTTCGAATGCTGAATCGTTGGTAAAACTTCGAACCCCACCACAGTAGATTGTCGTTCCCAGAACTAACTCCATCCGATTCCAGAGAACTTCCTATTATCGTGGGAACGGACACACTGCTATCCTCGATGACCAACTATTATATCTCCCACCGACATGTCTTAAACGCCCGGGATACCGATAGGTGGTGGAGTGGTGGTTCCTGTCCCGGGAAACTTGTTATTCAGAGACGCAGTTTATTAAACTCGTCTAATTAGATATCGAAGTATATTACTTATAATAATACTATCTCTAAAATCGAATTGGCGGCTTTTCCGATATCACAGCCAACAGCTGGAGACTCTCCTGAAGATCAGCGTAATGTTAGAATAGATAGTCATTATTGTTCGGCCATAATTTTCTATTTCGCTACAATTAAAGACTGATAGAACAGAGTACGTATATGTACGATCTGACCGGTTTCCAACGAGACCTACTATACACGATTGCGGGCCAGCACGAGCCGCACGGGCTCGCGATCAAAGAAGAACTCGAGAAGTACTACGAGGGAGAAATCCATCACGGCCGGTTGTACCCGAATCTCGATACACTCGTAGACAAAGGTCTCGTCGAAAAGGGCCGGGAAGATCGCCGAACGAACTATTATACGCTCACCCGCCGCGGCCGTCGCGAAATCGAAGCTCGGCGGGAATGGGAGAATCAGTACGTGGACGAGTTGCTGTCCGATTCGTAGCAGCGTACGATCGAGGGGACCTGGGAGAATAAGTTTCGTGAACTGTCTCAAGATCAAGCCCCAGACCATTCGCCTTGACCGTCTGTAGACTCACCAGGTATCTCAGTGTCGTACGGATATCTGTGGTTTCCGAGATACCGAGACACAGAGTGTCTCGAGCCACTCCATACAGGAGCAGTTCACTTCGACACGAACTCTTTGTCCATAGCGACGACCTCGTCTCGCTTGCGGTCAACAAAGAGGACATCGTTCCATCCAGTTTCGTCCGTTTCCGCACCGTCTGCATCCTCGTCTTCAAGTGATTCAAGCCGTGCGATCGTATCGAATTTCGCAGCAGAGAGTGACACGTGAACTTGGTCACCTACCGTTTCAATTTTGTGTCTGGCACCCCCCGGTACGTAGACAAATTCCATGGGACCGACCTCAATGGTCTGATAACTTCCGTCTTCACGTTCGAGACTGTACTTTGCCCGCCCCTCAAGACACATATTTACTTCGTCGAGACCAGGAGTATGCGTGTGCCAGTCAATCTTTGCGTCTGGTTCCATTTCGAAATAGAGCAACCGGAATTCGTTTGTTCTGATTACTATCGGAGTACTTTGAACACCCTCGGCGTCTACGTCTTCTGCCCGATTTGTCTGGACTTTGTACATCGTTTGGTCTGGTAGGTGGCCGTAAAACAACTCCTCAGGCGTCAACTCTTGATTTGAGTCGGGACACATAGAATAGGGTTCTTGTCGAACTGGTTTCATCCTTATGGTCCAGATTAATTACAATTTTGTCACGAACTAGCGATCAGTTCACTGTAGAGAAGGCGTATGTACTGACTCTTCGAGTTGGTCGAGGAACTCCTCATCGTCGTTGGCGATTTGCAAGTGAGTCATAGAGGTTGGTTTGAAAGTTTGTACAAGCGACCTGGTCTCCGATCTGATCAGCCTTGTCGAGGATCACCACATAGGGTCAGTACAGGGCGCGAGTAAAGGCCTGACACAGGTGATCAGTCGCGGCTATTCGAGGGACTTTGAGCAGGCGATCGCGTAACGTCGAGCGAGAAGCATATCACGATCAGTACCGTCGCCGCCCAGAGTCTCGGCACTGTGCGGTAGCATCGATATTCCGACTTGTTGGTGACTGTTTACAACCTGCAATGCACAAAGACCTCTTTCTCATCCCCCAAGCATGAGTAGTGCTCTATGCGCACGTGAGTAATTGGCTTATAGATTCACTGCGGTTACTCCTTCAAACCATATAGAGTGTCAAATAGATCAGGGCTGGCCAATAGAGCTAATTCCGGGCAGTGATATCAGTCAAGTGGCGGGAGATAGGATCTCTGTCCCTCCGACGGCAGACGTCCGACCTACCACGTGACTCTCTCGCTATCAACAGGAAACGTTCCAACGTTGGCTTTGGGAGCTGGGTTGTCTTTCCAGTTGGCACACCATAGGGGGTGATTTTCCAGCTTTCTGCCGGCGTTTTCTATAAGCCACCGAGACTTTTTATCGGAAGCCGCGGCCAAGGTCAGCGATGCTTTCCGATAGACAGGAAGACCTCCTGATCGCGATCGCACTCGCCGAATTCAGTTACGAAACCGAGGACGTGGACCCCGAACTTGCCCACTACGCGTGACAGTTGGCTGCCGATCGGCTCGTTTCGTGGAACGTCACGCCGAAAGAGGCCGTCGACGAACTGCCGATCGGTGAGAGACATTCATGACTTAGAAATCGACGAACTGCCGCTCCCACTCTTGACGGTCCTGGATTGTTTCCTCTCCTGCGTCGGTGATCGCATAGTAGTTCGTCCGGCGGTCGAGTTGCCCCTTCTCGACAAGTTCTTTGTTGACGAGCGTATCGAGATTCGGATAGAGCCGGCCGTGATTAATCCCGGCGTTGTAGTAAGTCTCTACTTCGTCCTTGACGTCCTGGCCTGACGGCTGGTCGGCACCTGTGATCACGTACAGCAGGTCGCGTTGAAATCCCGTGAGGTCGTACATTCTACGTGAATCTTCAACGATACGGTATTTGGCTTCTTTGCCGACTAGAATTGAAGGTCAGTAACAGGTGAAGCTCTCAGCCTGATCAATATCTAAGGAGAGGCTGTTGACCGTTCACTGCTCGTGATGTGGAATTCAATAGGGCCTTCTGACAACCACTCGGTAGCTTATTGGATCTCTATGGTACTGACGATCCATTCCTTGAGAGTTACCTGTCGTCACCTCCAGATTCAATTCACTCCTCGCGATCGGACAACTTTTCCGACAACCGATTCAGTTTCTCACGAGCAGACTCACGACGGTCTCGCGTTGCGTCCGGTCGGTACTCCATCGCCACCACCTCGTCGTTCTCGAGCGTCACCGAGAGCACGCCTCCATCCGTTTGAGCGGGCTCTGGCAGTCGATCGGCGGGGACGTCGACTTGCTCGATCACCTCCTCGTCCTCCTCGAGCAAGATCACGCCGATCTCGCCGTCCTCGATCCGGTCCACAACGCCGGTGTAGGTCCCATCCATCTCACAATTCTTCTACACTCGCGGTCAGTGAATCACCTGTATAGTCCGCAGCTGAGTCAGAATTTGTCACCTACTTAGGGTTTCAACAGAGCGGTTTCGACTGCTATGGCCCACGATGATGCGCGCCGGGGCCGCACATGCGCTGGATTTCGATGACTACCATTCAGACGAACCACATTTCGAAGTGTACCACCGATCGGATTGAGGAACGCCGATCAAAAACAAGAAAGACGGGGAGCGGCTTGTGACATTGTCTGACCAACTCTGTGAACTCCTTGATGACTGGATCGCCAACAAGCGCCCTGACACGACCGACGATCACGGATGAAAGCCGCCACTCGCTTCACGCTAAGGTCAAGCACACCGGATCACGCTACGGGGCTACTACTATCGGCCCACCCGGCCGTGTGAGTACGGTTCTGAGTGTCTGCATGACTGCGACCCCAAAGAGTGGGATGCGACTAATCGAGACGCTGCGTTTGAATGCCCATCGAGTATGAGCCCACACGCGATTCATCGGGGAAGTATCATTCATTATCTTCACAGATGAAGATTAGAACACAAAACTTTCCCTACTGCCCTCGCAGATCATCGGTTACTATCCACTAATTCTAAGGTGGGTTACTGAGATAGATGTCTTAATGGCTTCTTGCACATTCTGTGACATCATTCGAGGCAAAGAGCCCGCTGAGGTCGTGCTGGAGAATGAGCGGTACCTTTGTATATTGGATCAATTTCCCGTCAATGAGGGACATAGTCTCGTGATTCCACGTGACCACATTGAGCGCTTAGAGGAAATTGATGATGAAACAATGTATGAATTCCTGGAGGAAGCACACGAATATATTCTGGGACGATTCGATCCTGACGCGACCAACATAGGTCTGAACAATGGTCCTGAGGCCGGTCAAACAATCCAACACCTACACTGGCACGTCATTCCGAGATACGAAGGGGATATCGAGGATCCAACTGGCGGTGTGAGGGGAGTTATACCGTCTAAGCGCCAGTATTGACGGAGTTTGCTGAACAACTCTATCGAGATAGTTGATGATTCCAGGAAGACGACGCTGATAAACACCCACTCCTTGTACTTGACTCGTTTGTTACGACGAAATTGTGGCAACAGACTCCCGCTTGACAGTATCTATTCTTGCGTGAATACACCCGGATAGTCGTGTTTGACGGTTTTCGACGATGTACACCTCAACATGCGTGAAAATGTCCTTCACAACTGCGGGGCCGATTATATGGTCGTCCACAGCATTGTTCGTTGCTCGCCAGACCTGTCCGACAGCACGTAACAAGTTGGTGTCAGGGGAGGGATCCCAGACACGGGCATATTCCGTCATGATCTCTTTGAGGGCCTCGTAACCACGATGGAGCGGGCACACAAATAAATGCATATCGTCGAACTAACACGTAGCTTGTCTCGTAGTGCGAGGTCTTATTGTAGGTTCATTCGGGGATCATGTACTCGTGTGATCCGGGAATCCCGTTTGTGGCAGTAGTTGGAACGAGTTCGATTTCGATCCCGTTACGCGTATACAGTAGTTTGCCCTGAGAGGACGGTAAAGAGTTGCTCGAACGCTTTGTTGATATCGACGCGGTTGAGTTAGTCAAAGACGAGCGGCTTATTGCGTTGATAATTTTCGCGTCGATCTTTGAACCGATATAGAATCAGGCCGGGTGAGAGTTCGAGTGATCCATCAGAGTCTGGTCGGTCTATGGAATGTATCGGCCCACTGTGTCGAACGACGATTAAACCTCACTTTGTCGGTGGGCCTGTGAACATCCGTCAGGTGGTGCCGAAAGATGCGATTCCAAGCGTCGACGACCCCGCGTTCGGAACGGCGTATTTCGGCGACGGCAACGACGACGTTATCGACGTCAAGACAACGCCAACGAAGTCGCACCCGGTTTGCATCCTCGATTATCACAAAATCGTCAACGACGTGCTCGATCGCGGCGATGAAACGGTTCTGATCGCGGTGATATGGTGCCCGCTCTGTGGCAGCGGGGTCGTCAACGACTGAACGATCGGCGCTTGGCGTTGAGATCGTGCCGGTTCAACCGTAGATCGTTACTGTGCCAGCCCCAAGAACCACGACGCTTGCGGCGGCTACGACCTGCCAGGTGACCCGCTCAAGTCGTGGGAGAAATAGCCACGACAACACTGCGATGACGAGTGGGCTGGTTTGGATGATTGGAACGACGACGACCACGTCTGTCAACTCCAGGGCGGCATAGTAGGTGAGCAGGAATAGCGTGTTCGCGATACCCGCGGCAGTGAACCACAACGTCGACGGACTGTTGAGCGAAGGCCGGTTGATATCGACCCCCCGCCACTGGAGATACGCGATGGCTCCCGCAATCGCCGTGATCGTCTTCAGTGAGAGACCGACGAGTAGAGGCGTTCCCTCTCTAAATCCGACCTTCGCAAGCGTTGGTTCGACGCCGTAAAGGAAAGCCGCCCCGAGTGGGAACATCAGCCACAACCATTTTCGCTCACTCCCACCAGCTGGCCGGTCTCGCGTAGTTTCGCGGGTGATCCAGGCGACCCCGAGGACGATACAGACGATCCCAGCCAGGTGTCCGAGGGATACGGATTCGCCAAGGAGCAGGACAGCAATCAGCGTCGCGTGGAGGGGCTGTGACGCCTTAATCGGCTCCGTCCGACTCGCGCCGATTCGGTTGATGCTGGCATAGTAACACGCCCGCCCAAGGATCGTGCCCACGACACCAGTCGCGGCGAACGCGGCGACTGACAGCGGAGTGAGCGAATACGCCGGGAAGTACGTAACGGCGGCCGCAGGCGTCAGTACCGCGACGTTCACCGCCAGAACGACTACGAGCGCGTTCGTTGTTCGCCCCTCTCGGGAACCTTGGCGAATGCAGATTGCCTGGGTCGCGACTAGGGCGGCAGCGAAGGCAGCGAGCGTGACTCCGAGGAAGTCACCGCCCCCCGTCGATCCGATCGGCGAGACGGTCACGGTTCGGTCGGTTCGACGGCGGTGATCACTCTGACCCCGCTTGCGGGCGGTGTCCGTCGTCGTCCCTGATCCCGTCGTCGCGATCGTAGACGCGGCGCCCTCCTTTGATCACCGTCTCGGCGTTGTTCACGGCGAAGTTGTAGGGGACGTGGACGTGCGAAGGAACGTCAGCGATAACGAGATCGCCCGGCGCGCCCGCTTCGAGCGACCCGGTGCCGTCGTTGCGGTCGATAGCGCTCGCTGCGTTGACCGTCGCGGCGACCGTCGCCTCCGCTGGCGTCATGCGCATCCCGATGCAGCCTAGCGCGACCGCGAACTGCATGCTCTGGGAGAAGCAGTTCGGATTGAAGTCCGTTGCCAGCGCGACCGGCGCATTGGCGGATCGGAACGCATCGACGTCGGCGTAGTCCTCGCCAAGCGAAAACGCGGTACCCGGGAGACACACCGGCGTGACGCCGGCTTCAGCGAGCATTTCGGCATCGTTGCCGGACGCATGCAGGAGGTGGTCCGCACTCGCTGCTCCGAGATCGGCGGCCAACTGCGCGCCCCCGAGTCGGGTAAACTCCTCGGCGTGGACCTTCGGTGTCAGTCCTGCCGCCGCGCCGGCCTCAAGCACAACCCGAGACTGATCAACGGAAAAGACATCCTCCTCGCAAAACACGTCGCAGAATTCCGCGATACCCTGCTCAGCGACCGCGGGAATTTGTTCGTCGACGACGCAGTTGACATACTCATCGGTACTCTCGGCGTTGTCGGGTACCGCGTGCGCGCCCATAAACGTCGGGACGACGTCAATCGGGTGGACCTCGTTGGCCCGGTCGATTGCCTCAAGCATCCGGAGTTCAGTCTCGGTGTCGAGTCCGTAGCCCGATTTTACCTCAGCAGTAGTCGTCCCGTGAGCGAGCATCACGTCAAGATGATCGAGCAGGTTCGCGACCAAGTGCTCGGTATCGGCCTCGCGAACCGAGTGCACTGTCGAGAGAATACCGCCACCCTCGGCCATGATCTCTTGATAGGTCTTCCCGCGGAGTTTAGCTGCAAACTCACCGGAGCGGTCGCCCGCGAACACCGCATGCGTGTGCGGATCGACAAAGCCCGGAAGCACCGCGCGACCGGTCGCATCGATCGACTCGGCGGCGTTCTCTGTCGGATACTCCCGGAGTATGTCCATAGTCGGGCCGACCGCGGCGACGTTACCGTCGATGACCGCGATCGCCCCGTCTTCGATCGTCTCGAGTGGGTCGCCCGGACCGACGACAAGTTCATTTGCGCCGTAGACGACGGCGTCGAGGTCTGTCAATGGCAGTCACCTCCGTCTCCCGGTACTCGGCCTGCGGGAGAGTCGTCCGTCGCTGACTCTGCGATTCCGCTCAGAGCGTAGGCCACCGCACGAGCGCCCGCCCGGGCCGTCCGATCGCCGTCTTCGAGCGGCGGGGCGCACTCGACGACCTCGAATCCGGCGAGCCTGTCGATACTCGTCGCCCGGCGAACCATCCGAAACAACTCGCGAGTGGAGATTCCACCGGGTGTGGGGGCGCTAACACCGGGAACTTCCGGCGCGTTGAGCACGTCCAGGTCGACGCTGACGTAGACGGCGTCGACATTAGTCATCGCCGCCAGCGCGCGGTCGACCGCGGCGATCGGATCGTCGGCAACATCGTCCGCGGAGACGATAGCGCCGCCGCACTCGTCGACATACTCGGCGTACTCCGTCGAATTCTCGAAGTGGCGCGCACCGACGACCGCGAAGGCGTCGAGGCCGTCTTCGTACAGCTGTCGGTACGGCGTCCCGCTGGAGGGCTGACCACGGACCGCACGACAGTCGAAGTGGGCGTCGAAGCTGATCGCACCGACCGAGCCGTCGTTGAGCAACGGCACAACGTTCGGGTAGGTTAGCGAGTTGTCGCCCCCGAGAAACACAGGGACAGTGTCGAGTTCATGAGCCGTAGTTGTTGCCTCTTGGACCGCCGACTGCGCGGTGCGAACGCTCTCGTTTGATGGGATGTCGATGTCACCGAGGTCACCGATAGCCCCAACCGGCCTTCCATTGAGGTAGTAAGTTTTCGTTGCCGCCAGTGCAGTTCGGAGTGCTGTCGGCCCTTCTCGTGCTCCTGGCCGGCCGATGACTGCTCCGTCGTAGGGTTCTCCGACAAGCACCGCATCATAGCTGTCCGCATTCTCTGGGCGGGTTGCCTCGATGACGTCGCCGAACTGCTCATCGTGCGGATCCGAAGAGGGTGCCGTCCACGTCCGGACGTCGACGAAGCTCATTTGTTCTCTCGCATCGGGACGGCGACGTTCGACGCCGATGCCTCCTCGATCGCCTCCTCGTACCCTGCGTCGGCGTGGCGGATCACTCCCATCCCGGGATCAGTTGTGAATACCCGCCGGGCTGTTTCGGCGGCGCGGTCGGTGCCGTCGAGTATGACGTGGTTGTTCGCGTGGAGGGAGTTTCCGATTCCGACGCCACCGCCGTCGTGGACGCTGACGATGTCAGCGCCAGCTGCACAGTTGACCAGCGCGTTGAGGATTGGCCAGTCCGCGACTGCGTCCGATCCGTCTTGCATCGACTCAGTTTCCCGGTTCGGGCTCGCGACAGAGCCGGCGTCAAGGTGGTCGCGAGTCACGACGACCGGTGCAGAAATCTCACCTGTCGAGACGAGTTCGTTGATCCGGAGGGCAAAGCGGGCGCGCTCGGTCAGGTCATCGCCTCCAGTCTGGTAGCCGAGCCAGCAGACCCTGCTCGGGAGCCCTTGGAACTCGACCTGCTCCTGGGCGAGGTCGATCCAGCGGTGAAGCGATTCCTTTTCGGGAAACAGATTCTTAACCGCCTTGTCGGTACGGTAGATGTCCTCTTCCTCACCCGAGAGCGCGACCCAGCGGAACGGTCCACGGCCGCGACAGAACTGTGGACGGATGTACGCGGGGACGAAGCCGGGGAAGTCGAAGGGATCGCGCTCATCGGCAGGGGTGCCCGAGAGTGGCCACGGCTCGTCGCCGTCGCGGTGGTCCGCGACCTGGCCCCGGATATTATTCCCGTACTCGACGGCGATCGATCCTCGGTCCTGCAGTTCGATGATGGCATCGACGTGACGCTCCATCGTGTCGAGGGCCTCCTCGACGTAGCGGTCGGGGTCCTCCTCGCGGAGTTGGTCGGCATCCTTGACGGTGTATCCCGACGGATAGTAGCCCTCTAGGGCGTCGTGCGCGCTGGTTTGGTCCGTGACGACGTCCGGGACGACATCGCGTTCAAGTAAACCTTCGAACAGGTCGACAGCGTTCATGTGGACGCCCACGGAATAGGGCTCGCCGCGCTCGGCGTGCTGGCGGGCGCGCTCGATAGCCTCATCGAGGTTATCGGCCTTCTCCTGGCAGTAGCCCGTTTCAATGCGGCGATCGATGCGCTCCTCGCTAACCTCCGCGGCGATACAGACGCCCTGATTCATCGTCACCGCCAGCGGCTGTGCGCCTCCCATCCCGCCAAGGCCGGCAGTCGCAACGATCTTCCCCTCGAGATCGCCGTCGTAGTGCTGTCGACCTGCCTCCGCGAGCGTCTCGTAGGTACCTTGGATGATCCCTTGCGTGCCGATGTACGCCCACGAGCCCGCAGTCATCTGTCCATACATGATCAGTCCCTTCGCCTCCAACTCGTGGAAGTGCTCCCAGGAATCCCAATTGCCGACGAGGTTGGAGTTGGCGATCAGCACGCGAGGCGCGTCCTCACCAGTCTCGAAGACGCCGACCGGTTTGCCGGACTGTACGAGCAGGGTCTGATCGTCGGCGAGCGACCGGAGTTCCTCGACGATGGTCTCGTAGGCGTCCCACGAGCGGGCAGCCTGTCCGGTCCCACCGTAGACGACGAGATTTTCGGGATCTTCGGCGACGTCGGGATCGAGGTTGTTGTTGAGCATGCGGAGGGCAGCCTCCTGGCGCCAGCCCTCGCACTCGATGTCAGTCCCCGTCTGCGCGCCTCGATACTCCTCCCAGACTGGACTGGGTTCACCAGTCTCCGAAGTCTCTTGGTCGTTGTCTTGCATTGCCATGCATGGCGATACGGATCGACTGGGGAAGGTTTACACATCAGCTAATGCTGGATGTTTTAAGACCAATCACGCGATCGAATCGCGAGCGACGCATCGCAGGTACTCACTTAAAGAGATATTCGATCAGTGCCTCAATCAACTTATTCTCCGCTCTACGGAGGTGTTCCTCGAAGGTTCGGCGGTCGATGTCCATCTCGTCGGCCAGTTCGGCGGTCGTGGCGTCTCTCGGGATCCGGTAGTACCCCCGTTCGTGGGCAGTGAGAAGCGCGGTGTGTTGCTGAGATGAGAGTTCGGGAATCGACGATCCTAGAGCCACGAGGGGTTGCGTCTGAGCATGGTTGTTGATCTCGCGTTTGGACTCGACCGTGACCGTAAATTCCGACTGAACATCGCGGTAGAACCGCGTCAGGTGTTTCGAGTCGACTGCGATCACGCGGCAGACCTTCCCCCCGTTCTCATACCGGATCGGTGGCATGAGGAGGCAGTTGTGGCGTGCGAGGAACGACTCGATGTGGTCCGGTGAGCGCGATTTAAGACACTCACTCGTGACGATGATTGTTTCCTCGCCGTCCTCAACAACGTGAGTGATTCCGACTTGGTCCTCGATATGGCGTCTGACCAGATCGCTAGCACTCTTGCTCACGTATAAGAGGTCGCAGTGATCATTACACCAGAGTTCGACGGTTGCGCCTGTCCCCCGCGTCGCTTCTTCGTAGGCGACGCCCCCCGTGATACGAAACGTCGCTTCGTACATGCCCTTCGATTCGCGGAACAGTCTTAAAATACCCTCCGCTTGGTGGATGGCAGTATTACTTCGATACCCGTGGATCGAGTTACATGTTAACACAATCCGGACGGAGGAAGCTGCTGAAAGTTACTGGGACGGGAGCTATCGCATCAACAGCCGGCTGTCTCAGCCTTATGGACAGTGGCGGGGACGTAACAGTCGGTGGAAAAGAGTTCACTGAGCAGCTCATCCTAAGCTACATCAGCATCCACATGCTGGAAAACGCTGGAAACGGCGTCGAAGATTCCTCGGGCCTTGGGGGGAGTACCCCCAACCACGAGGGGATCGTCCAGGGAGAGATTGACCACTACTGGGAATACACTGGAACTGCACTGAACCATCACCTCGGATACGAGGACGAAAAGATCACGGATCCGGACGAGCAGTACCAGCGGGTCGCCGAAGAGTACGAGGACGAACACGGAATTGTCTGGCTGGACATGGCTCCGTTTAACAACACCTACGTCGTGACGGCCAACCAAGAATGGCAAGCGGAAACTGGCGTTGAGACACTCACTGGGCTGGCCGAGCATATCAACGACGGCAACGAGGTTACGTGGGGCGTGTCGACTCAGTACCTCGACAACCCGACGGCACTGGGGGATATGCCGGAGTTCTACGGGTACGAAGACAGTATGGACAACGTCTCCTACGAGGAGATGTCGATCGGCACCATCAATTATCGAGCGGTCGAAGAGGGCGAGGTCGATCTCGGTGTCGGCTTCGAAACCGACCCACAACTTCAGCAGTTCGACGTTGGTATCGTTGAGGACGACGAGACCTGGTTCGTGGTCTACTACCCAGCACCACTAGTCAGGGAGGAAGCCCTCGACGACGATGTCCGCAAAGCGCTCAATGTACCCACCGAACATCTGGATACCGAAACGATGCAACAGCTCAATGCGGAAGTTGCCGTCGATGAGCGTGACCCGCGTGCGGTCGCCGAAGACTGGCTCGAATCGGAAGGACTCTTGTGAGTCGTCACTAGCTACTCACTTTCTGAGGAAACGCCACAGAGTACACGTACGCTTAGAATGCGTGTGTCGTATTTAAAACACCCTCCTATCGGTCAATAGTGATACTCTTATCTGGAGTAGAGAGTGTAGCACAGCACATGACAACAAGTGTCAATCGAAGGCGACTGCTCAAAGCGACCGGTGCTGGCGCGCTCGGATCGACAGCGGGATGTCTAGCTCTTTTAGACGGCGGCGGCGGCGACGACATCACCGTGGGCGGCAAGGAGTTTACCGAACAGCTCATCCTGAGCTACATCAGTATCCATATGCTGGAAGACGCCGGGTACGGCGTTGACGACTCCTCGGGGCTCGGTGGCAACACGGCCAATCATGAGGCGCTCGTCCAGGGCGAAACCGACCACTACTGGGAATACACCGGGACGGGACTAAATTACCACCTCGGGCTCGAAGACGAGAAAATCACGGACCCGGATGAGCAGTACCAGCGGGTCGCTGGAGAGTACGAAGACGAACACGGAATCGTCTGGTTGGATATGGCTCCGTTTAACAATACCTACGTCGTGACGGCCAATCAAGAATGGCAAGCGGAAACCGGCGTTGAGACGATCACCGGACTGGCCGAGCACATCAACGACGGCAACGAGGTCACATGGGGCGTGTCGAACCAATACCTCGAAAATCCGACGGCGCTGGGCGACATGCCGGAGTTCTACGGGTACGAAGACAGTATGGACAACGTCACCTACGAGGAGATGGCGATCGGCACCATCAACTACCGAGCGGTCGAGGAGGGCGAGGTCGACCTCGGTGTTGGCTTCCAGACCGACCCACAACTCCAGCAATTCGACGTTGGCACCGTCGAGGACGACGAGACCTGGTTTGTCATTTATTACCCGGCACCACTGGTCAGGGAGGAAGCGCTCGACGACGATGTTCGCGAAGCGCTCAATGCGCCCACCGAACATCTGGACACCGAGACGATGCAACAGCTCAACGCCGAAGTCGCCGTCGACGAGCAGGACCCGCGTGCGGTTGCCGAAGACTGGCTTAAGTCGGAAGGACTGCTGTAAATCCTAAGTAACACATATGCTCGGCATCAGCTTTATCGGCTGGATGACAGAAAACACGGATCTCCTAATTCGGCAGACGATCCAACACCTGAACGTCTCGCTTACGGCAATCATGTTCGCGACCGTCGTCTGGATCCCGCTCGGAATCTTCCTGCATTATAATGATCAGGTGGCTCGGGCGGTGCTTGGCGGCGCGGGGATGGTTCTGACGATCCCCAGCCTGGCGATGTTCCCCTTGCTGATCCCGGTCCTCGGTATCGGCGAGCTACCGGCCATCACGGCTCTCGTGCTTTACTCAGCGCTTCCGATGACGCGCAACACGTATATCGGTCTCCGGGACATCGACAGCGCGATGCTCCGCGCCGGAAAGGGGCTTGGAATGACCGACCGCCAGCTCATGCTTCGGGTGAAACTTCCCAAGGCGCTTCCAGTCATCTTCGCCGGGGTCCGTCACGCGGCGATCCTCGTCGTCGGTATCACGACTGTCGCGGCATTCTTCGGGGCCGGCGGGCTAGGACGGTCGATCTTCCGCGGCATCGAATTATACAACACCGACCAGGTCATTGGCGCGACAATCGTGGTCGCACTGATCGCCATTTGTATCGACTACGGACTATACGGAATTCAACGACAACTACCCGGCGGGAAACAGGGAGGACACTAAATATGATCGAACTGAGCGACGTGACAAAGGAGTATCCGGATGGAACAGTGGCTGTCGACGGCATCAGCTTCGAGGTTCCCCACGGCGAGACGGCCTCGCTCGTGGGTCCCTCTGGCTGCGGGAAGACGACGACGATGACGATGATTAATCGTCTGACATCAGTGTCCGAGGGCGACATCTACGTTGATGGCGACTCAATCCTCGAGGTCGACCCGATTGAACTCCGCAGGAACGTCGGGTACGTCATCCAGGAGATCGGTCTGTTCGATCATATGACCGTCGAGGACAACATCGGAATCGTCCCTGACCTGATCGGCTGGGACGAAGAGCGGATCGACGAGCGAGTGTCCGAGTTGCTCGAACTCATTCGACTGCCTCCCGAGGTACGCAATAACTATCCCGGCGAACTCTCGGGCGGCCAACGCCAGCGCGTCGGCGTCGCTCGCGCGCTTGCGGCCAATCCCGAGGTGATCCTGATGGACGAACCGTTCGGGGCGCTCGACCCGATTACTCGCGAGGAACTCCAAGACGAGTTTCTCGAGATCCAGAAGGGCTTGGACGTTACCATCGTGTTCGTCACCCACGACATCGACGAGGCGATCAAGATGGGTGATCGTGTCGCGGTACTACGCAATGGCGAGCTGGTCCAGTACGACACGCCCAAGGAACTGCTTAGAAATCCCGTAAACCAGTTCGTTGAGGACTTCATCGGCGAGGACCGACTGCTCAAACAGCTTCAAGCTATCACGGTGCGTGACGTGATGCGATCGCCCGACGAGGCGTCCGAAGTCGGCAACAGTTCGAGTGTCGCACCCGACGCCTCGCTGAAATTGGCGTTACAGCGATTGCTCACCGTCGACGGCGGACTCCGGGTCGTCAGCGACAGCGAGACGATCGGGGTGGTGAATCAGAACGACATTAGGGCGGCAATCGACGCGGATCCGACGACAGTGATCGAGGGTGACCATGCCTGATCTTGCGCTCATTCCGCTATCGGCACTGACCGGCTGGCTCGACTACATCCTCGCCAACCCTGGTGACTTCGCGACGATGCTCCGCAGCCACGTCACGATGGTGTTCATCGCCGAGTTCATCGCCATCGCGGTTGCCGTGCCGGCAGGGATCGCCGCAACGCGGAATCCGACAATCAGCACGATCGTAATGAACACGGGTGCGATTGCCCAGACACTGCCCGCGCTCGGTGTGATCGCTCTCTCGTTCGCGTACCTAGGGATTGGGATGCGCCCGGCGATCCTTGCGATGACGATTTACGCGCTGTTGCCGATGCTCAAGAACACGGTTGCGGGCATTGAGAACATCGACGAATCCAAGGTCCGCGCCGGGCGAGGGATGGGAATGACGATGTGGGAACGTCTTCGCCGCATTGAGCTCCCCCTCGCTCTCCCGGTTATCTTCGCGGGTATCCGGACGTCGACGGTGCTCTGTGTTGGCGTCGCCTACCTCGGCGCGTTCATCGGTGCCGGCGGGCTCGGTGACCTCGTGACTCGCGGGCTCTCGACCGTCGACACGAGCCTGATGCTGGCGGGGGCGATTCCAGGCGCACTTCTAGTGCTGTTCTTCGATCAGTTCTTCAAATACCTCGAATCATACGTGACACCAGAGGGCGTCGCCGTCCAGCAACAGACGGACGATATCACCGCCTGATCGGTAGTCACGGAACGCGTTTCTATCGAGAGCAAACGGTCGACTCGAGCGAGGAATCAATCAGACTGGAACCCTATTGATCAATTGGCAGATCAATACGACTAGATCAGTGTATACGGCTAACCGACAGGCTGTTAGCCATTCGCCAGACAGCCTACAGATCAGCACCAGCGTCGGCGACTGTTGCCTCGATCTCTCCATCAAGAAGAAGGTCACCCACCGACTCCAGCCGGTGATCCCAGACGGCGTCCTCTAGGGGGAGGCCAACGCGAGTTTCTAGAAGGTTGAGTACCGCAAGCAGCGGCTCAGAGAGATTAGACGAACCCAGTTGGCTTGCCCGGGCGGCACAAAGCAACTC
Source organism: Halosolutus amylolyticus (assembly GCF_023566055.1). Classification (NCBI taxonomy): domain Archaea; kingdom Methanobacteriati; phylum Methanobacteriota; class Halobacteria; order Halobacteriales; family Natrialbaceae; genus Halosolutus; species Halosolutus amylolyticus. The sequence goes on from NZ_JALIQP010000007.1 coordinate 219,042, forward strand.
GGCGGCGACGACCCGGGAGACGAGTATTACTACCTCCGTAAGCTTGTTTGCGGCGATCACGCCTGACGCGTGGAGATCTTCTTGCCCCGAGGAGGCGACGAATGAACGTTCGCTGGCAGTACCGACCGACGCTGCGTCAGTCGCAAGCGACGCCGCCGCGTAGTGGACGCGGGACATCCCTGATTCGAGTCCAGGGTCGGTCGCAAGGTGTGCGGGGAGTTTCTCCCATGCGTCGAGCAACACTCCTGCACGGCGCTCGCAGGCGTGAGCGACCTTGGCCGCAGTCAGCGACAGCAGATCAGCGATCCCAGCGACGTGTTGCCCGTTGAAGTTGCCACAGGAGAGCGTCGTTCCGTCAGGGAAGATCAGTGGGTTCCCTGTTGCGCTCGTGAGTTCGGTTTCGACGATGTCGCGGGCCGTGTCAAGGTACTCGCGAAGCGTTCCGTGGACCTGCGGGAGACACCGGATCGAGAGCGGGTCCTGGGACATGTCTTCACCAGATCCTACGCTCTCGGGAAGAAGCGACCGGACCGTCGCAGCGCTCTCAGCGTGGCCGCCGAACGGGCGGGCGTCGGTGACGCGCTCGTCGAACGCCCCTGGCTCTTTTCCGACGAGGGACATCGTCCACGCACCCGCGATGTCTGCGGCGATGACGAGCGACCGGAGATCGTCGATTGAAAGCGCCGATAGTGCGGTCATCTCGGTCGTACCACTGATGATCGCGAGCCCCTCGCGGGGGGCGATCTCGATCGGATCGAGGCCCGCAGCGGCCAGCGCCTCATCACCGGAGACTCGTTCGCCGTCAACTGTCGCCTCGCCCTCTCCGATCAATACGAGGCCGACTGGGGCCAGTGCACAGGCGTTGTCGGTGTTTCCCCGCGAACGGATAACCGGGTGGACGCCTTCGTTGAGCATATCAATAAGTCGGTCAACGAGAAGTGGTCGAACCCCAGAGCGTCCAAGCGCGAGTGCGTTCGCGCGGACGACCAGCATCGCGCGGACAGTGTCGGTCGAGTAGGGATCGCCAACGGCGACTGCGTGACTGCGCAGGAGATTCCGCTGTTGTTGTTCAAGTGCATCGGCGTCAACCGCGATGTCTTTCAGGTTTCCATAGCCTGTGTTGACGCCGTACACCCGTTTCTTGCTGGCAACAATATCCTCGACCGTCTTGCGACTCGCCGCAAGCCTATCACGGGCGTCATCTGCGAGTTCGACTCGTTCGCCGTCGCGAGCGACGGCGGTCACCTCCTCGATCGTGAGCGTTCCGTCGATTTCGATCATGATACGTATCTGTTTCGATTGGGGTCGTGTAGTCGTTTGGTTGGTTCTCCGTTCTGTACATGTGCGGAAGGGTTAGAGGAGCATCGTGACCGCGACGAGGGCAAGCACACTCACCGTCACCAGATACACCAAGACGACGAGCGCAGGGCGGGCACCTGCGTCACGCATCTTCGAGAGCCGAACGTCGAACCCCAGTCCGGCGAAGGCGACGAGGAACAGCCAGTCGGCGGTGGTGGAGATAGATTCGATCGATCCCGCCGGCAGCACACCCGAGTTCGCGACGGTGGCGACCAGCAGGAAACCGACGAGAAACTTCGGGAATGACGTCCAGAGTTGCCGGAGATTGACGACGGAGTCGTCCGCCGAGGATCGGAGATAAATAGCAGCGTAGCCCACCGCAAGCACGCCGATAAACGAGTTGCGAACGAGTTTCGTAATCGTTGCCCACTCGCCGGCCACTCCCGAGTGGGCGAAGCCGGCCGCGGCCACTGGACCGGTACTAAACATGCTCAGTCCAGCCCAGACGCCAAACGTGCGCGGTCCGAGGTCCAATAGGCTCCCGGCCAGTGGAAACGCGAACAGCGTGACGGCATCGAACAGTAGTACAGTTGCCGCGGCGTAAGCCAGTTGATCCTCGTTGGCACGGATGCTACTTCCGACCGCGACGACCGCAGAGACGCCGCAGACACTCGATCCTGCCGCGAGTAGCGATCCGCTCGTTGGCGACAGATCAAAGACCCGTCGCGAGAGGAGTTCGACGAACAGGACGCCGAAGGCGATGACGCCAACCACTAGAGCGACGACGACCGGTCCAGCTGTCGCGATCTGATCGAGCGCGATCCTGGCACCGAGAAGCACGATCGCCGTCTCAAGAACGACGCTGTAGGTCTGGATCCCGCTACCTGCCCACGCTGGTACGCCGACGGCGTTTCCGAGGATCGCTCCGATTGCGATCGCGAGGATGAGGGAGTCGATACGCGGAACTGCCGCAGCAATAGCTGAAGCAGCGATGGCGACCGCTGCGAGCAGCGCGAGACCCGGAAGGACGGACTGGCGTTTGGCCATCTACAGGAGTATGGACGCAGCGTGGCCGATGACGAGTAGCAGGCCGAGCAACGTTGCTCGCCACCCGCGGTCGAGGTCGGACCACATGTCTGCTCCCTTCGCGACAGCCGCTCGCCCGGCAGACGCCATAGTCGCGGTCGGTCCTGGAATCATACTTCAGCCAAACATGGTACGGAAAGACCCAAAGCACTCGCCCAACCGTATGCTGTCGGGTTTAAGTATCGAGGCCTGATCACGGGATCATCTGGGTTTGAGTACGGACGGATACCCCAGATCAACGGCGGCGGAAAGCGTATGTACCAGGCGCGGGACCGCCTATACGATGCCCCACGTCGACTATGTTAGACTCGGAGACGCACCCGAGGAGGTTCGATCGTCTATCGACCACTCGGCTTACGCCGACGAGGAGGACCGCCATCTGTTCTATGAGGTGCTCGCAAATGCGCCGTCGATTTTCGAGGAGCGCGTCGCGTACTTCCGTGCGCTCATGACTGAAGGTATCGTTGATCAGCGTGACAAGGAGCTGGCGTACTTCACTGTCGCGACCCTAACTGACTGTGTCTACCCCGCTTCGACCCACGGTCGCTATCTCGTCGAGGACTACGGCACAGACCCTGAAACTGTTGCGGCAATTATACGAAGCGAGTACGACGAACTTAACGACCGAGACCGATTCCTCGTCAAATTTACCCGGCGTATTATTGAGGATCCTACCGATCTCACGTCAGAACATTACGAGCACCTGCGCGAGATTGGATTCGACGACGAGGCGATTGTCGAGTTCCTCATGTTGATCAACGCGGCCGACACCGCGGTAACACTCACTCACGCACTCGACGTTCGTCTCGGCGACAAGGGGGAACAACCGCCATCGTACCTCCCCTACGAAGAATGAACTAGTCAGTGATACATGTACTCAACCATCGACTCTACGAGTTTCTGCTCCGCTCGGCGGAGGAACTCCTCGTAGGTCCGCCGGTCGACACCGAGTTCCTCCGCGAGTGCCTGTGTCGTGGTTTCGCGGGGAATTGAGTAGTATCCCCGTTCGCAAGCAATCACGACTGCCTCTCGCTGACGAGTCGACAGCGGTGTTAGCACCGTCTCAAGCGTCATCAGCGGTCGATCCTGGGAGACCGTCTCGATCTCACGTTTCGACTCGACGCTCACAGTGGACTGCTCGCGAAGCGTCTCGTAGAGGTCAGCGAGGTTCTCCGCAGTTAGCGAGAGGACGCGACAGAACTTCTCACCGCGCTTGTACCGGATCGGTTGCAGAAGCAGACAGTCATGCGCCACGACGTCCTGCTTGATATTGTCGTACTCGTGCTTTCGGAGGCAATCGGCCGTGACGAGTATCAGTTCACTGTCGTTCCGAACCTCGTCTCTGATGCCGACGAGGTCGGCGACGTGCGAGCGAACGGCGTCGGCCGCACCGCCGTCGCCGTCCGAGACGTGCAGGAGGTCGCAATGGTCGTTGCACCAGAGTTCGATCGTTGCCCCCGTCTCTCGCGTTGGGGCAGAATAAGCGTCGTCCCCCTCAACACGGAACGTAACCTCGTACATACTGTTGGTGTATCGACCGCTGATAAATAAAATCCCCTCCGTGTGGGGGAGCAGCGTTCTCGGGTGTCAGGGCGGAATCGATAATCACTATGCGAATGTCTATCACTCAGAAAGAGAGAATACGTTCGACGGGAGTCGAGAACCGAGTAGGGCCGACGCCGTTCGAACCGCGATCGCCGAACCGCCAGAACGACCGCCAACAGCAACGAGTGACCGAACAATGACGGACGGATCGTCCACGGGGCCGAGTCCAGTCTGGGAGGAGTATCAGGGCGCGCGGACGGGGACCGACATCGAGTGCGAGGGCTGGCGCCAGGAGGCTGCCCTCCGCATGCTCAACAACAACCTTGATCCCGACGTCGCCGAAGATCCCGAAAATCTCGTCGTCTACGGTGGGATCGGACAGGCGGCCCGCTCGTGGGACGCCTACGAGACCATCGTCGAGGAACTCCGGTCGCTCGCCGACGACCAGACCCTGCTCGTACAGTCCGGCAAACCGGTGGGCAGACTTCAGACGCACGAACGCGCGCCACGAGTACTGATCGCGAACACGAACCTGGTCAGCAAGTACGACACCTGGGAGCATTTCCGCGATCTAGACGAGAAGGGACTGATGATGATGGCTAACTACACCGCGGGTTCGTGGGGATACATTGGCACGCAGGGTGTCCTGCAGGGCACCTACGAGACGCTTGCGGAGGTCGGTCGGCAGCACTTCCCTGAGATTGAGGGGTTGCGCGGCAAGATAGTCGCCACGGCCGGCCTCGGTGGGATGGGCGGGAACCAGCCGCTGGCGGTAACGATGAACCAGGGCGTCTGTATCGTCGCGGAGGTCAGCGAGGAGCGCATCGACCGCCGCATTGAAACGGGCTACTGCCAGGAGAAGGCCGATAACCTCGACGAGGCTATCGAGCGTGCCCGCGAGCACGCCGAGCGCGGTAAGCCCTACTCTGTCGCCGTGCCCGTCAATGCGGTCAAGATGCTCGAATCGATGCTTGACCGCGGGATCTTCCCGGACGTGCTTACTGATATGACGACCGCCCATGATGAGCTCAATGGCTACTACCCGCTCGGGTATACGACCGAAGAGGCCGACCAGTTCCGCGAGGAGGACCCCGACCGCTACGTCGAGGAGGCCCTCGACACGATGGAGCGTCACGTCGACGCCATCATCGAACTGCAGGACCGAGGCACCGTCGCATTCGCATACGGAAACAATATTCGAGGGCAGGTCGCGGACCACCGCGACGGCGACGAGCCGTGGCCACTCTCGGGCACCCCTGCCGACGAGCGCGATCCCTTCGACTTCCCCGGCTTCGTCCCCGCATACGTTCGTCCGCTTTTCTGCCGCGGGAAGGGGCCCTTCAGGTGGGTGGCACTTTCTGGCAAGGAAGAAGACATCTACCGCACAGATGAGCTTGTCCGAGAAATGTTCCCTGACGACGAGTCGCTCCACCGCTGGATCGACCTCGCCCAGGAACAGGTCGAGTTCCAGGGCCTTCCCGCGCGGATCTGCTGGTTAGGCCAGCGCGCAGAGGACGACAAATCTGACGAACCGCTCAGCGAGCGCGCCCGCTTTGCCCTGCGAGTCAACGAACTCGTCGGGAAGGGCGAACTCTCCGCACCAGTCGTCGTCACCCGCGACCAACTCGACGGCGGCAGCGTCGCGAGCCCGACGCGGGCCACCGAGGACATGAAGGATGGCTCGGATGCGGTGGCAGACTGGCCGATCCTCAACGCACTAACTAACTGCGCAGCTGGCGCTGACATCGTCAGTGTCCACGGTAGCGCAGGGTCGTTCGGGTTGGCGACGAGTTCAAACAATCACGTCGTGCTCGACGGTTCCGATCTTGCCGCCGAGAAGGCCCGAACCGTGCTTGACGCCGATCCCTCGACAGCCGTGTTACGCCACGCCGACGCGGGCTACGAGGAGGCGATCGAGGAGGCCCGCGAGTCGGATGTCCATGTCCCGATGCGCGAGACCGGACCGCTGGACTACGAGACGGAGTGATCAACATGACTGACTACGATCTCGTCGTCGCGAACGGGACGGTCGTCGACCCAGAGCATGGCGTCTTCAAAGGAGACATCGGCGTCACAGGCGATCGGATCGCCGCCGTCGCGTCTTCAGGCACACTCAAGAGCGAGCGCGTTATCGATGCAAGTGACCGGTACGTCCTACCAGGGGTTATTGATCCCCACACACACCACGGTCTGTTCCGGGACCTCGCCGACGACGCACGCACGGAGTCCCGATCGGGGCTCGTCGGAGGCGTGACCACCATTGGGAACATCTACCGCCACGGCGGCTCATATATCGAGGGAATGGACGAGCAATTCTCGGCAAGCGAGGCCAACTACCGTCACGACTACTTCTTCACGCTCGGACTACTCTCGCACGACCACACCGCAGAGGTACCTGCGATTGTCGAGGAACTTGGAATCACATCGTTCAAATGGTACATGAACTACAAGCTCGACGTCGCAGAGATGTTCGGATTAGAGCGCAACCTGTTAGACGACGTCGCCGACGCATTCATCCGCGAACTCGCCGATCTGAACGCCCCGACGACGCTAGCGTACCACTCAGAGAACTCAGAGATCACCGCCCGCCTGACCGAGGAAGTGAAGCGGTCCGAGCGAGACGACTACGGTGCGTTAGTCGAGAAGTTCCCGGGCTACGCCGAGGCACAGAGCATGGTCTCGGGAGCGAACCTCGCCCGTCATCACGGCTACGACGACCAGTTCTATGTCGTCCACATCAGTGCGCGAGAGACCGCCGACGAGTTGGCCGAACTCCACGAGATGGGCTACGAGGTGACCGGCGAGACGTGCACGCACTACCTTACGCTGACTGCCGAGGAGTGCGACGAGCGAATGAAGATCAACCCACCAGTTCGCTCCGCCAAGGACCGCGAAGTCCTCTGGGAACGTCTCGCCGATGGAACCATCGACTGCGTCGGAACCGACCATATCGCCAATCGCTTCACAGAGAAGGTCGGGGAAGACATATGGGACTCCATGTGGGGATCCCCCTCCAGCGCGACGCTCCTGCCGCTTATCCTCTCGGAAGGCGTCAACGAGGACCGCATCTCGATTGAGCGGGCCGCTGCAGTGACGAGCACTAACGTGGCAAAGGCCTGGGACCTCTACCCGAAGAAGGGGTCGCTGCGTCCGGGGACCGATGCCGACCTCGTCATCGTTGACCTCAACGAGACTAGAACCGTCACGCCCGAACTGCTCCAGAGTGCCGCGGACTACTCGATGTATACCGACAGGGACGTGACAGGCTGGCCTACTCACACGATCGTGCGTGGCGAGGTCGCCTACGAGAACGGAGAGGTCGTCGCCGAACCAGGGTTCGGTACACACATCGACCGTCCGATCTGAATCGTACGTGGTGCCGGCAATCTGAGTCCTATCGAAGGGGTCTGACGACCGCTCCCGGACTCAGAATGTCATCGTCGTTTCGTTCTCCTCGGCCAACCGCGCGAGGTCCTCAGGCCCACCAAACGTCGCCCACTCACGGAGGTCGTCTTCGCCGATATTTCGAGCGATCGCACAGGGCTCGCAGACGATACATTCACCGAGGCTACCGGCGTCGAGTAGTTCTTCGAGTGCTTCTTCAACCGTCGGCATTCCGGGAGCCGATAGCGTCGAGAGGTCGACGTGCTGGTCGCTTCCGAGGTAGGCGGCTTCCTGCATCAGGAATAGGTCCGTCTCGTTGCCCCGTTCCTTCACGCCGATACCGACCATGAACGGTTCGACCGTCTTGGTCGTGTTCTCCGGACCGATCGTAGTGACAACAAACATGAGAAATAGACGGACGCAGGTTCCCAAATACTTTTGCCACGTTGGAGGGTCAAGACGGTACTTAAACCACCCTGCACGTGGAGCCGGTATCGATACCCTCGCTAACAGCCAACGTTGTCGTTGAGAGAGTCGTGCGAACAGGTCGCACGTAACGGCGGAGCGCCATATCGATCCGGTCAGCGAGATACCGGTGACGACGGCGGTTCGCACTCACTCCCAGACCACAGTCCAACCATGAGCACGAACGCACTCACGGCGGTACAGTACGGAGTCGGACCGATAGGCAGTAGAATTGTCCGTGCGGCGCGCGAGCGCGGCGTTGAGTTCACCGGCGCGATCGATGTGGATCCGGAGAAGGTCGGCGAAGACCTCGGAGACGTCGCCGGTCTTGGCGGGCCAATCGGCGTCGAGGTCGTCGAGGATCCTGAGGAGGCACTCGCGTCTGAGCCTGACGTCGTCTTCCACTCGACGGTCTCGTCGGTTGAACGCGCAGCGCCCCAGCTCGAGACCGCAATGGCGTCCGGCGCAAACGTAGTCTCGACAACCGAGGAACTCACATATCCACACTGGAGCAACCCGGGCGTCGCGAAGGAACTCGACGCAGCGGCAAGAGAGAACGGAGTTACCTGCCTCGGGGCCGGCATCAACCCCGGCTTTGTGATGGACGCGTTCCCAGTGGTCTGCTCAACGCCGATGGCCGAGGTCGAGTCGGTCCACGTCAAGCGGATCCAAGACGCGAGCGTGCGGCGTGGGCCCCTCCAGGAGAAAGTTGGTGCGGGCATCGACGTCGAGACGTTCAAAACTGAAATCGCCACCGGTGCGGGCCACGTCGGAAGCACCGAGTCCGTCGCTATGCTGGCCGATGCGCTGGGGTGGGAACTTGACTCGATCGACGAGGAGATCGAACCGGTGATCGCCGACGAACACATCGAGACCGACCACGTGGTCGCCGAGGAAGGGGATGTCGCAGGAGTCAGACAGATCGCATACGGACAAGTCGACGACGAGGACGTCGTCACGCTCGACCTCCAGATGTACGTCGGAGCTGACGAACCGAGAGACGTCGTCGACTTCGAAGGTGACCCGGACGTCACGATCACCGTCGACGGCGGGTTCCACGGCGACGTCTCGACCTCGGCCGTCGTCACCAACGTTGCGCCGCGGGTCCACGAGGCTGACGCCGGACTGGCGACGATGGCTGATGTCGCGATGCCGTCTTTCGTTCGCAACTGAGCGGTTCCAAGTTCACCGTGGCACGGAAACAAGACGAGCCCTGATTCGTTGGAAGTATTTCTGTAGGTACCGATCGGCTCGTCAATATCGCGTTACTCTTCCCTGACTACGATCAAGAGCCGAGTGCGAGACGGCAAGATTGACGAAATACAGTCACTATCGCCCCCGAGTTACCATTGACATCGACTGTTTTCGTAAATGTCGAGATTGTTCCATATATCGAGGGATATGCATCGATATGTAGCAGTCGTTTCAGACTGTCCAGGACCTGAAAAACGATGGCTTGTAGGAACACCGCAGTCTATCTCCGTTACCTTTCGAGGGGGCTTGTTTAGACGCTAGCGAGAGCATGTCTCAGCAGGGTTTAGAGTGCCACATTCGGAAACTCGGTGAGAATCCTGGTCGAGACTCGAGACGCTGAAGGTGTATATGCCGGGGTAGAACGGCTGGATCATCGGAATCGTCCGAACGGTGTTTTCAAACACGAATTCATTTTCCGATACCGATCAGCTACTTCACCACTATCGGCGCTCGTTCGCACGAACTCTCGCGTCTAAACGCGGCTCTTTCGAGGTATTATATAGGGCCTCAGAATCGTTCAATCAAACCGGATTTAAGCACGTAGCACTTCACCGGGCATCGCACCGGTTGTCTCCCCGTCTCTCACCGCGAACTCGCCGTTGACAAGGACGTGGTAGATCCCCTTCGGGTGTTGCTTCGGACGCTCGTAGGTCGCCGGCGACTCGACGGCCTCCGGGTCGAAGACGACGAGGTCGGCGTCCATGCCAGGGCGAACGATCCCCTTCCGCTGGAGCCCCATCGCTCGCGCCGGCTGGGATGTCATCTTGCGGATCGCTTCCACCAGATTGAGCACATTTTCGTCACGGGCATAGGTGCCGAGAACCTTCGGGAACGCCCCATAGACGCGCGGGTGAGGCTTGCCGCCGAACAGCCCGTCGGTGATGACGTTCACACGCGGGTCTGCGAGGATTTTCTGGACATCATCCTCGTCGATGAAATGGTTGAGGATGCTCACGCCAAGTTCTTCCTCAGCCAGTAGGTCGCAGACCGCGAGGATAGGTTCGGTGTCGCGCTCGCGGGCGATCGCGGCGATGTTCTCCCCCTCGCAGTCCGCGTTGGCCTCAGACTGGACGTTTGTTACGACGACGTTCTCCCATCCGGAGTAGGCACCGGGGTTGTCCCAGCCGTCGATCCGAAATTCCTCAACGTCACGCTGAATACGCTTGCGGGCCTCCTCGTCGCGGAGGTACTCCAGTGTCTGCTCGGTGCCGCCCGCGTGGACCCACGGTGGGAGGACATACGACAGCAGTGTGCTGCTGGCGGTGTAGGGATACTGGTCGGCAGTGAAGTCGACACCTCGCTCACGGGCGGCATCGAACAGCTGTCTCATCCGGTCGGCCTTGCCGTGCTGTGGCGGGCCGCCGAGCTTAGCGTGCGAGAGGTGGACCGGGACGTCGGCGTCCGCCCCGATATCGACAAACTCGTCGAGCGCCTCCCAGATGTCTCCGCGTTCGCTGCGGATGTGCGCGACGAACGGGCGTCCATAAGGTTTCAACTGACTCGCTAAGGACCGGATTTCAGCGGTGTTGGCGTAAGAACAGGGAGTAATGACCAACGCAGTTGAGAATCCGAACGCGCCGGCTTCGAGTGACTCGGAGACGACATCGACCATCTCGTCCAGTTCGTCGTCGGTCGGTGCACGGTCGTCCATCCCCATCACCGCGAAGCGGACCGCGCCGTGACCGACAAGCGTGCCGACGTTCGGCGCGACTCCGCTCTCCTCAGCTGCGTCGAGGTAGTCGCCGACGCCGCCCCACGTCCACTCACGATCGACCCGCCCGTCAAGTCCGCTGAGCTTGTCGGCCCACTGTGCCGCGGCCTCCTTGTCAGGGATAGGCGCGACTGAGAACCCATCCTGTCCGAGGATCTCGGTCGTGATCCCCTGCCGAAGCTTCGGTTCAAGGAGCGGATCCTCGAACAACTGCAGGTCGGAATGGGAGTGCGTGTCGATAAACCCTGGACAGACCACGTCGCCGTCGACGTCGAGGCACTCCTCGGCGGCGAGGTCTGGATTGGGTTGTCGACTAACCGTGTCGATGCGTCCGTCCGCAACGCCGACGGCCCCACGAAACCAAGGCGCACCGGTACCGTCGACTATTCGGGCGTTGGTGAGGAGTAAGTCGAATGTCATGGAGTGTCGTACAGAGACATCATTAAAAAACCATCACCCTCCGTACGGGGCCAGTGTTCAAATTCCCGAGTCCGCTAAACGAGATTACATTGGAAGATTGTCCCGAGGGGTCGACACTCGCTCAACTCATCGACCTCCTGCGAATCGGTGTGTTTCGACCGTGTTATCAGTTATTTAGGAGGTGGTGTTCAGATTAGCTTGTTCCAGCAGTCTGCGTAATTCTGCAACCATGTTTCAGCGGTTTTTGGTTCAGCGATTCCGAAACAATACTCAAACTGGTAGATACAGCCTTTCATCTATTCAGAAATATGTTCAGTAACGTTCCGATTTCTAGGTATCTCGTATCGAAGGCTGTGTCGATTGAGTATGGCTTTGAGCCACGGGGCTAAATCAACGAGAAACACGGCGTTGGTGACGCCGTGTTTCTCAATGAGTTCAGAAAAAAAGATCGAGATGGATCCTTCGTTTCGCATTGGATAGAGTCTAATGGAGAAATTCGTTTGTTTTTCGATCGACGGCTGTGTACAGCCAGTAACGCTGATCATCGGGGTAGATCACCGTTTCGTCGAGTGTGACGTGATCGAACTGTCTGCCGTCTGTCGGCCGTAGATCATCTTTCTGCACCTAGCTGTGAATGGTCGACCGTACTCGTTCGACGCCAGTACTCTCCAGGATATATTCTCTAAGATAGACACAATTTCTGAAAATGATAATTCGTGCAGTTGAAGCTGGATATTCAACTCCATCAACTCGCGTGGTATCTGCTCCGGGAAGTGTTAAACTAGACAGTACTTGTAGAGAGTTCGTGTTCATTCCGGATCTATTACTGTATTGGTGCCTCTTTGCAGGCGTCCTCTATCATTTCAGAACTCTCATCTAATTTTTGATTAAATAAATGAACTAAATGGAGAGAACAGATCTCACTAAAAACAAATTCTACGTGGTCTTACTGTTGCTGAACTCCGATTACTACGCCGAACTTACTGTCCTTGTGGCTCCAAATACGATATTATCAAGGAACTTTCGTCGATCAGCGTTTTACAGTCTTTATCATCTTAAACAGACCTGTTTGAGATTACACCGAGACTGTATTCTCGTGAATGAAAAATTATTTGGCTAGTGTTTCTTGTTTAGAGTTGAATTTTATTCAAATTAATATTTAAATTGATTTTTATATGAGTTACTGGAACTCTTCGGTGAGCGCGGGGACGACGTCGAAGAGGTCGTCGTGGATCGCGTAGTCGGCGATGTCCATGATCGGCGCGTTGGGGTCCGTGTTGATCGCGACGATCGTGTCGGAGCCCTTCATGCCGGCGACGTGCTGGACCGCTCCCGAGATGCCGATCGCGATGTAGACGTCGGGCGTGACGACCTTCCCGGACTGGCCGACCTGGCGGTTCTTGGGGAGCCAGCCGTTGTCGACGATCGGGCGCGAGGACGAGACCGTCGCGTCGAGCGCGTCGGCGAGGTCCTCGATGATCTCCAGGTTCTCTTCCTCTTCGATGCCACGACCGACGGAGACGAGCACGTCGGCCTCGCTGATGTCGACGTCGCCGCCGCCGACTTCCTCGAAGCCGGTGACGGTCGAGCCCTGCTGACTCTCGTCGATCTCGGCGTCGAAAGCCCCGATCGCGGCGTCACCGGTGCCCTCCGCGGCGGGCCACTCGGCACTGCGGATGGTGACGACGGCGTTGTCGGCGAGTTCGGTCGTCGTCTCGACCTTGCCACCGTACATCTCGCGGGTGGCGATCAGCGTCTCGCCGTCGGTATCGAGGTCGACGGTGTCGGTGACGATCGGCAGGCCGAGGCGGTTGGCGACGGCCGGTGCGTAGTCAAGCCCGTTGACGCTGTTGGGCGTGAGAACGTACTGCGGGGCGAGGTCGTCGTACAGCTGGGTGACGACCTGCGTGTAGACGTTGTGGTTGAACTCCTCGCCCACGTCGACGGTGTGGATGACGTCGACGCCCTCGCGATCGAGTTTGTCGGCGAACTCGTCGACGGTGCCGCTGATGACGGCGAGGTGGAGGTCGGCGCCCGTTTCGTCGGCGAGCTGGCGACCGGCGGTGATAATCTCGTAGCTGACGTCGCGCAGGTCGCCGCGGCGGTGGTCCGTAACTGCGAGGACGTCCGTCATGGTGCCACCCCCTTCTCGCGGAGCAGTTCACCGAGCTCCGCCGCCGTGTCCTCCGCACTGCCCTTCCAGACGGTGACGTCGCTCTCGCTCTCGGGTTCGTACATGGCCGTCAGTTCGAGTTCGGACTCGATCGCGCTCTCGTCGACGCCGAGGTCGGCGAGGCTCTGGACGTCGAGTTCCTTGCGCTGTGCCTGACGGATGCCGCGCAGGCTGGCGTAGCGCGGCTCGTTGATCCCCGTCTGAATCGTCAGCACGGCGGGGAGTTCGATCTCGGTGAGTTCCTCGACGCCGCCTTCGAGTTCGCGGCGGACCGAAGCGGTGTCGTCGTCGAAATCGTGTTCCAGGTGGTTGACGACCGCACCCCACTCGA